>JBAYWC010000071.1:0-14798 GCA_041674265.1 Terrimicrobiaceae bacterium | reverse complement strand
TTGAAGCATTTTGCCACAGGATGCACAAGAGACACAAATGCAGGCAATTTTGTTTCGCCTTTTTTCTTCCTGTGATTTTTGTGCCTTTTGTGGCTGAATCCTCCCCCTCTCGCACCTTTGCGGGAGATATGCCTTAGAAGCATTTTGCCACAGGATGCACAAGAAACACAAAAATGCAGGCAATTTTGTTTCGCCTTTTTTCTTCCTGTGATTTTTGTGCCTCTTGTGGCTGAATCCTCCCCCTCCGCACCTTTGCGGGAGATATGCCTTTGAAGCATTTTGCCACAGGATGCACAAGAGACACAAAATGCAGGCAATTTTGTTTCGCCCTTTTCTTCCTGTGATTTTTGTGCCTCTTGTGGCTGAATCCTCCCCCTCTCGCACCTTTGCGGGAGATATGCCTTTGAAGCATTTTGCCACAGGATGCACAAGAGACACAAAATGCAGGCAATTTTGTCTCCCTTTTCTTCCTGTGATTTTTGTGCCTCCTGTGGCTGAATCGCCCTCCCTCTTCTCCGCGCCTTTGCGCCTCCGCGTGAGAATATCTTCTCTTCCTCTCCGCTCCGCCATCCGCCATTATTCATCCGCCATTTATTTTATGAAAAAAACCGCCTTCATTACCGGAATCACCGGCCAGGACGGCTCCTATCTTACTGATCTGCTGCTCGAGCAAGATTACGAAATCCACGGGTTGATTCACCGTCCGGACCGTCTGCCGGCCAGCTCAATTGGACGGCTTCTCCAGGACGATGCCATCATCAGCAAGCGGCTGTTCCTCCACAACGGCTCCTACGAGGATTCCACGCATTTGCGACGGGTTATCGCCAAGGCAAAACCGACGGAGTTTTACCATTTGGCCGGGCAATCGAGCCCGAGGATCAGCCTCGAGATGCCGGAATCCACGATGGAGAGCGTCGGGATGGGGACGTTGCGTATTTTGGAAATTCTCCGCGATTTGGATGCCCCCCCGAAGTTTCTTTATGCCTCGAGCAGCGAGGTCTTTGGAACCCCGGTCCAGATGCCTCAGACGGAGGAGACCCCGATGAACCCGGCGACTCCTTACGGCGCGGCGAAGGCATTGAGCCAGCACATGTGCCGGATCTATCGCAACGCCTACGGTTTGCAGACATGTTCGGCAATCCTCTACAACCATGAGTCCCCGAGACGGGGTTCGGGTTTCGTGACCATGAAAGTTGCCCGCGCGGTGGCGGCGATCAAACTCGGACGCCAAAAAGAGCTTTTTCTCGGAAGTCTCTCCGGACGACGGGACTGGGGCTGGGCGCCGGACTACGTGCAGGGCATGCATCTCATGCTGCAACAAGCGACAGCGGACGACTTTATTCTTGCAACCGGAAAACTCCATACCGTTGAGCAACTCGTGGACCTGTCATTCCGCAGTGTCGACCTGAACTGGCGGGATCATGTGAAATTTGACCAGTCGCTTGTCACCGCGGTCGAGCCGCTGGCCGCCTGCGGGAACCCCGCCAAGGCCGGGAGGGTTCTGGGATGGAAATGCACCCTCACGCTCGAAGAGATCATGCGCCGAATGGTCGAGTCGGAACTCGCAAAGATGAAGGCGGATGGCGAATAGCGGATGGCGGATATGAATAATTTGAAGGACTTTGAGGAGATGCAGGTTTGGCAGGACGCGCAAGATCTTGCGCTTTTGGTTTACGATGATCTGCGGAGGGTGAAGGATTTTTCATTTGTGGATCAAATGAAGAGAGCCGTTGTGTCGATTTCCAACAATATCGCGGAAGGTGCGGAGCGGGTCTCTTCGAAGGAGTTTGCTCGTTTCCTTGACATCGCCAAGGGCTCTTGCGGAGAAGTGCGGAGCAGGTATCGTCTCTCCGCAAAACTAAAATTTCTGAACAACCAGGTTGCCGACGCACGCTGCGAAATATGCAGGTCGATCTCAAGACAGCTCGGCGGCTTCGCCAGACATCTTCGCTCAAAATAATCCACCCTCCGATATTTGGATTTCTATTTTCCGCTATTCGCCATTTATTTTATGAAAAAAGCACTCATCACTGGAATTACCGGCCAAGACGGATCGTATCTCGCGGAGCTTCTGCTCTCGAAGGGCTATGAGGTTCATGGCACCGTGCGCCGGACGAGCCTTGTCGTTCGCGGCCGGATCGACGAACTGGATCTCACCCCGGAGGAACAATCCAGGCTGCACCTGCACTACGGCGACCTCAGCGATTCGGTCGCTTTGGTCAAGCTGCTCTACCAACTGGCCCCGGATGAGGTTTATAACCTCGCGGCCCAAAGCCATGTGCGAATCAGCTTTGACATTCCGGAATACACGCTCGACGTGACCGGCACCGGAGCGGGAAGAATCCTGGAGGCGATCATTGAGTCGGGCATCGGAAAAAAGGTGCGCTACTATCAGGCCTCCTCTTCAGAGATGTATGGCCTTGTCCAGGCGGTTCCACAGAACGAGACGACGCCGTTCTACCCGAGGTCCCCGTATGCCTGCGCAAAGCTCATGGCGCATTGGCTCACGGTCAACTACCGCGAATCCTACAACCTCTTTGCTTGCAGCGGGATTCTTTTCAACCACGAGAGCCCTCGCCGCGGTGAGAACTTCGTGACGCGAAAAATCACGATCGGAGCCGCAAGGATCAAGTTGGGCCTCCAGGACAAGCTGGTCCTCGGCAATCTGGAGTCAAAGCGCGACTGGGGGTATGCCAGGGAATATGTCGAGGGGATGTGGCGGATGCTCCAGCAGGACAAGCCGTCCGACTACGTTCTCGCCACCAATGAAACCCACACAATCGCCCAGTTTTTGGACGCCTCATTCGGATCTCTCAACCTCGATTGGCACGACCACGTTGCCTTTGATGAGAAGTTCCTCCGCCCGGCCGAAGTCGATCTCCTGATTGGCGACTACTCAAAAGCGAAGCGTGAACTCGGGTGGGAACCGCAAACCCGCATGAAGGCCCTCGCGGAGCTGATGACCGAAGCGGACATGAAAGCGGAAGAGGCAACCAAAACGCTGAAAAGCTGAACGCCGGCCAGTGGAGGAAGGGAAGAAGATTCTCACGCGGAGGGGGATGATTCAGCCACAAGAGGCACAAAAATCACAGGAAGAAAAAGGCGAAACGGAATTGCCTGCATTTGTGCCTCTTGTGCATCCTGTGGCAAAATGCTTCAAAGACATATCTCCCGCAAAGGCGCGGAGGGGGATGATTCAGCCACAAGAGGCACAAAAGGCACAGGAAGAAAAGGGGGGATGGAATTGCCTGCATTTTGTGTCTCTTGTGCTTCTTGTGCTTCTTGTGGCTAAATTCTCCGAGTCCATGCTTCAAAGGCATATCTCCCGCAAAGGCGCGGAGGGGGGGCGATTCAGCCACAAGAGGCACAAAAGGCACAGGAAGAAAAAGGGGCGAAACGGTATCGCCTGCATTTTGTGTCTCTTGTGCATCCTGTGGCTAAATTCTCTGCGTCTTTGCGCCTCCGCGGGAACCGCCTTTCTCTGCGCCCTCCGCGCCGCTGCGTGAGGCGTTGCGAGGCTCGCATTCCCCATTTCGCATTTTCCCTTATGCACATTGCCATTGACGCCTGCTGCCTGGGTCGCAAGAAGACCGGAAACGAAACGTATATCCGCGGGCTGCTGTCCGGCTTTGAAGCGCTGCTCGCGCGGACTGGGTCCGAATGCGAAATGCGAAAAGCGGAATGCGGAATTATCCGGAATTCTGTGCACCCGCGCGGGAGCGCCTCGCCAATAAGAGGGGGAGACAAATGGGCAGCCGGGGAGGCAATCCCAAATCCGGCATCCGGAGCCCCTTCTTCCCCGCACATCGGGGACTTCCGGTTCACGATCCTGACCACCCCGGCTTACCAGGGGGCCCGGGCGAGATGTTTCGACTGGGTGGACATCCCGCTGGGGAATTTTGCCACGCGGAATTTTCTGACCATTCCGCGTGTGCTGAAGCGGCTGAAACCCGATCTCTACCACGGGGTGTATTGGAGCCGGTTCTTCGCCCAACCGGCGCCGACGGTGCTTACCATTCATGATTTGTCGTTTGTCGGATTTCCACAGGGGTTCCACCGGCACGAGCAACTGGTTTATGCAAATCTGATCCGGCTCTGTGCTTGGTCGGCGAGACATATCCTGACGATTTCTGAATCTTCGAAACGCGAAATGATGAGGTATTGGAACATTCCAGCGGAAAAAATCACCGTCGCCTATCTGGCTCAGGACTCCTGCTATTCTCCCCTGGATCCTTCCGTCCCCCCAGCCAACAACCAACAAGCAGCAAGTGGGAACCAAGAACCGACAATCAAGCCCCCCCCCTACATCCTCTATGTGGGCAACTTGCACCCGCGCAAAAATATCGTAAGGCTCTTGGATGCGTTTGTCCGCTTGAAACAATCCGCTCTGCCGCACAAACTCAAGATTGTTGGCCAGGCGACATGGATGGCGGGAGATGTCTTCGCCGCGGTGCGTGATTCCGGCTTTGCGGATCAGGTCCAGTTTACCGGCTACATTTCCTATGAGGACATGGCCTCGGTATATCGGTCGGCCGCGGTATTCGTGTATCCCTCCCTCTACGAGGGCTTCGGGCTGCCCGTGCTGGAAGCCATGGCGTGCGGGTGCCCGGTCGTCTGCTCGAATACCACCTCCGTTCCGGAAGTGGCAGGTGACGCCGCCATCCTTGTCAACCCGGAATCTGTGTCTGAGATCGCCGAGGGAATCCGCCGGGTGCTCACGGAGCCCGGCTTGGCAGAATCATTGCGCGAACGGGGGCGCGCGCAAGCAAGGAAGTTCACATGGGAGGACTGTGCAAAAGAAACGATATCCGCCTATCGGAAGACCGCTGAAAGGCTGAACGTCGGCGGGTAGAGGAAGGGAATTTTCGCGCGGAGACGCAAAGACGCGGAGGGAGGAGAAGGGGGAAACGCTGACCACCGGCTTCTCGGTTTACGTTTTTTGAGGGTATTTGCACACCTCGCACCCGCCATTGACGTTGCGGAAATTTGAATTACCATTACGGTTATGTCGACCGTTTCTATTCAAGATATGCGCTTTGACTTTGCGCGAATCAAATCGGCTTTGGACAATGGCGAGGAACTCATGCTGACATATCGGAACCCTTGCAAAGTTGGTGCCGGTCGCATCTGGTGATACCCGTGGTCCGGATCCCGCGCTTTCTTTTGGTGTTCAGGCCGAGGAGATCGAGCCGATCAGCAATGAGGAGATCGACCGTTTGATTTATGGATGACCATGCATTTTCGTTTACCGACTGCACAAGCTTCGCGGTGATGCGGAGACTCGGCTTGGTGGAGGCCGCCACCAGCGACTCGCATTTTCAGGCGGCGGGCTTCCGGCCATTGCCGGGAAACTCCGCCCGGTAAGGAGCCGGCAAAAAATAACGTTTGCAAGATGGCGCAGGAGTTTTTCCCTCGGATTCACTTGATCGCGCCATGAGCAGTCTGAAAATCGCTTTTCTTGGAAGCAGGGGCATTCCGCGTTGTTATTCCGGCTTTGAAACCGCTGTCGAGGAGGTTTCGGTCCGGTTGGCGCGAATGGGCCACCGGGTCACTGTTTACAACCGGATCCCTTACAACAAGTATTCCGGCTCGGAGTTTCATGGGGTTCAGATCGTCAAAATGCCGACGATCCAGGCCAAGGGCACGGATACGCTGGTCCACTCTGCTCTTTGCACGCTGGATACGCTCTGGAAGAAATTCGACATCGTCTATTACTGCGGAGTGGGGAGTTCCGTTTTCTGCCTGCCCGCCAAGCTGCGCGGAGCGAAGACGGTCGTGAATGTGGACGGGGCGGACTGGGAACGTGCCAAGTGGGGGATGCTGGGGAAAAAATGGCTCCGATGGAGCGAGGAAATGGCGGCCGGAAGCGCGGACTCTGTCATTGCCGACCATCCGCTCATCCGCGACCGCTACCTGCGCCAGTTTGGAAAGGAGTGCGATCTCATCAGTTACGGCGCGGATGTGGTCGAGGCAGATCCGGGCCGGGAAGCGCTTTCCCGATTCCATCTTCACCCCCACGGGTATTTTCTCTTCGTTTCCCGTCTCACGCCGGAGAACGGAGCCGACATGGTGATGGAGGGGTATTTGAAGTCCGGCGTGGAAATGCCCCTCGTCGTTGTGGGAGATGCCCCCTACCTCCCGGAGTATCAGGAAAAACTGAAATCCTTGGTTGTGGAAGGCAACGGTCGCATCCTCATGACCGGCTACCAGTTCGGCGAGGCCTACCGCCAGCTCAGCTTCCACGCCCGCGCGTTCGTTTTTCCCACGACCATCGAGGCGACCCGTCCTGTCCTCTTGGAGCAAATGGGCATGGGTTCCTGCATCCTCGCCCGCGACACGCCTGCGAACCGACATATTCTGGGGGATGCGGGCGTTTGGTTCTCCAGCGGGGTTCCTTCTCTTGCCGCAGGAATGAAGGGGGTGGCTGATCCCGGCCACGATCCGGTCAGGCAAAGTGCCCTGGCCCGCAAACGGATCCGCGACTTTTACACCTGGGATCTTGTTGCGAAACAATACCACGAACTTTTCCTGGGGCTGAAAGCCGGGAGGCGAAAATAGACAGGATTCAGAATTTCCAAGAAATCCCCCGGGGACATCGAGTGCGGAAGGACTGCTCCTTCCGCTTTTTTTTTGCCGTGCGAAAAAGAGGCCGGGTGAGGGGCCGGGCGAATTTTTCCCCGCAAATGAGGCTCGACGCGGCGAGCCGGAGACCGCAAGTTTCTTTGGGACATTGAAAATACAACCGACAAAAATTGAAGATGTGAAGGTCTTGGAGCCACGGGTGTTCGGTGACGAGCGGGGGTATTTTTACGAGGGGTGGAACGCCCATATTTGTGAAACCGCCGGGATTGCCAGGAATTTTGTCCAGGACAATTTCAGCCGTTCGCGCAAAGGGATCTTGCGGGGACTGCATTTTCAAATCCTCCATCCCCAGGCAAAAATCATTTGGGCAAATCAAGGGGAGATTTTCGATGTGGCCGTGGATTTGCGTCCGGAATCTCCAACGCTGGGCAAATGGGTGGGGGTCCGGCTGAGCTCCGAAAATCGCCTGCGGCTGTTCATCCCGGAAGGGTTCGCGCACGGGTTTTTGGTTTTATCCGAGATGGCGGATGTGTGCTACAAGGTCAGCGATTTCTGGCACCCCGAATATGAACGGACATTGAGGTGGGATGATGCCGGCATCGGAATCGAATGGCCCCTTGATCTTACCGGGCCTCCGTCCCTCAATTCGCGCGATGCCGCGGCAGGGTCTTTTGCCGAATGCTGCAAACAGGCCGCGGGGTGACGTTCTGGCACTCCCCGGCGGTCTTCATGCCAAAGGATCGATCATGCCCGGGGAATTTACCCGGCCGCTTCGTTATCGGCTAGCCCCAATACTGTTCACTTTGCCGCAAAACAGGAGCGCGGGCATCTTGCCCGCGACCGTCACCGGTACTGGCGGAACGCCAGTACCATTCTTAGGTGAACAGAGGGGGCGCCGCAGAAAACGCGGTTTCGGGAGTGCAAAACTACCCCTCGATCTTCGGAACCCGCGGAGCCCGCAGACGATGGGGTTCGGGGAAATTCGAACCGACCAGAGGACGGCAGTAGCTCAGGAAGGCCGACGTCACATGGTTGCCTTCGGGGATCAGGAATTCCCCGGGCATGTGCCGGGTCTTGCCCGCAACCTCGCGGATGTTGACGAGATCGTAGGACGCGCTGTAGTTCAGGACAGGTCGGCGAATGACAACCGAGCCGTCCACATTGTCCCACATGGCATATTGGACCGCAATCTCGCCGACTTCGCGGGCCTCGTGCGCGTCGCGGTTGCTGACGACTCCCAGGAAGGACCTTTGCAGGTAGCCGAAGGTGTCGGAGCGCACGCGCTTGATTTTGAGTTTGGCTTTCACCTCGTCGCCGAGCAGATCGCCCAAGGCGCCGGAGCCGGAGAGTTGCACGTTGCCGTGGGCATCGCGTTCGACCTCGGTGGCGAGCTTGGTGGCGATGCTTTCGCCCTTTTCGTCCTGGATTCCCTCGGAGACCGCGACGATGCAGCGCCCGTGTTCCTTGTAAACGCGGTCCACATCGGCGAGGAAACGCTCGATCGAGAACGCGCGCTCTGGCACATAGACCAAATGCGGGCCGTCATCGACATACTTGCGGGCAAGCGCGGAGGCGGCCGTGAGAAACCCCGCGTGACGTCCCATCACCACACCGATCAGCACCCCGGGCAGCGCCCGGTTGTCAAGATTCAGGCCCATGAAGGCCTGCGAGACAAAACGCGCGGCGGAGCCGAATCCGGGGCAGTGGTCGTTCACCGCGAGATCGTTGTCGATCGTCTTGGGAATATGGATGGCGCGAAAGTCGTAGCCCGCCGATTTCGCCTGTTCATTGACGATGCGGACAGTATCCGAGGAGTCATTGCCGCCGACGTAAAAGAAGTAGCGGACATTGTGCTTCTGCATCGCCTTGAACATGCGGGAGCAGTATTCCTCGTCCGGCTTGTCGCGGGTGGAAAGGAGTCCGGAAGAGGGCGTGTCCGCGACCTGCTCCAGATTGTGCGTGGTCTCGCGGGTGAGATCGAGGAAATCCTCCTCGATGATTCCGCGCACGCCGTGGATCGCGCCATACACGGCTTGTACCTGGGTGAATTTCCGCGCCTCGAGGGCCACCCCAACGATGCTTTGATTGATTACCGCCGTTGGCCCGCCGCCCTGCGCCACCAGCACTTTGCCTTCAAGTCTGCTCATAAGGCGCGAAGAATCGCCTGCGAGCCGGCGGTTGGGCAAGCCAACTTTTCAAACCGGGCGCTTTTATTTTGCGGCGGATCGTTTGATTTCGAGAAGTTCTTTCATCGTGCGCGAGAGATCGGCGGAACGGTTGACTCCCCCGAAGGCATCGTGCAGTTCCCTGTAGAGTTGGCAAATCCGGTCATAGGCTTTGCGCGCGGCCGGGCGCGGTTTGTGTTGCCCCGGCTTCACCGGCGTCATGGCTTTTTGCGCGGAGGAAAAACCCCGGAACTCGCCCGCCAGCACGGCCGCGGAAATCGCGGAACCGAGCGCGCAGGCCTGGCTCGATCCCGCGACCTGCATCGTGCGACCGGTGACATCCGCGTAGATCTGCATGAGCATCGGGCTTTTTTCGGCGATGCCGCCCGCGCACACGATCCGCTTTACCGGCACCCCGTATTCTTCGATCCTCTCGCCGATCGCGATCGGAATCCCGGCACGGAGCCCGAGCCGTTCCGCCCAGACCCGGCAAAGGGAACCGGCCGCCGCCACCCCCTTTTGCAGCGCATGGGCTTTTCCCGAGTTTTTCTGGCTGATCAGGCGGACGCGCGAATCCTCGATGGCCAGGACGGTGCCGGCGGTGGCGTCCGTGGAACCGTCATCGATGACAAGGATTTGCACCTTCCCGGGATAATCCGAGGCTGCTGGCCAGATTGTGTATGGATTTTTTCTCTTCCGTCACGACGGGCATGACCATTTTCTCGTCGAGACCGAGCAACTCGCTGAGCAGAACCACACGGTTTCCGCGTTCTTTGAGGTAGTGGAGGATCGCAGGCAATGCCGCCACCGTCTCACTGCGGTCTCCCCCGCCGTCGTGGAGCAGGAGGATATTGCCACGGGGGAGTTCGCCCTTCACGCGTTGGAGGATTTGTTTTTTGTCCGGTTTCTGCCAGTCCCGCGGATCGACACTCTCGAGGATCGTCATATACCCCAGGGACTGGGCGATCCCGATGGGCAGCAGTTCCCGGATATTCGCGGGACGGGAATCGGCATTGTAGGGCGGGCGGAAGAGTGTTGTGGAATGTCCGGTCAGGGATGGGAGAACTTCGTATTGGCATGAGATTTTTTCATGGGATTCCGTGGAAAACACGCGCCGGCCGTTTGCCGTGGTGGGATCAAGGCTCACAATTTCTCCGTCGCCGATCGAAGTGGTCGCATCCCCCCGGGATGGATGGGTCGGGCCGGATCGGCTTTCCCTCCATTTCCGCTCTCGTGATGCTCCACACAGAGGGATCCTCGGCTCCCAGTCGATTCACGATCACCCCCCAGAAACCATAATCCCTGACGGCATTCAGTTCGTTGGCAAACTTCCGGCGAGGCAGAATGGCTGATGGCCTTCATCCACCCGTCAAACCAATCCTGCGAGGCCAGCGGACCGGCGGGATCGCACTCTCCATTTTCATCATGAAGAAGGGCGACAAACCTGTCCACATGGGGTGCCAGGCGATCAAAATCGTAGGCCCCGAATCCCGCGTCCATTGTCACACAGAGCCAGGTCTCGAGCCCGCGGGCTCTCAGGCCATCCGCGATGAAAATCATGAGATCGGTCAACTCTCCGGAAAGGCCGGGATCGATTTCCTCCCAGTCGGCGACCACACCGGCCGCCCTGACTTTGTGGAGTCGCGTTGCGAGTTGTTCGATAAAATCCTCCCATGTCTGTCCGCCCGTCTGCGAAAGGTATTCCACTCCCTCGGGGATCCGCCTGCTGTCCGCGAGGTTGGATAACACCGGCATGAGCTTGATGGACTTCGAGACAGGGATTCTCCCGATCTCCGCATCTTCGTCCTCCTGGATGCCTTCCTTCACGTCCGTGAACGTCAGCCACTCCGGACAGGGATTTATCATCTGTTTTCCGGAAGGATGGCCAATGCGCGATTTCGGATTTTGCTTTCATTCGTGAGGGCAACTCTCCTTTATGATTGACGCGATGGACTCACCACCGACCCAACACATGAGTTCCTCTCGGCCATTGGAGGCGGCGGGGTTGCCCCAGTTTCTTTTTCAGATCGGGTGGATGACTTTTGCGGTTTTCCTTCTTTCCCAGGCGGGAGGATGGTTTTCCCAATCCTCTTCGGGGATCATCAGCCCGATCTGGCCCTCGGCGGGATTTGCGCTTGCGATCGCGTTGCTTTACGGCTTGGAGAGGGCGTCCCCGGCGGTTTACCTCGGCACCTTGGTCAGCAATCTCCTGAATGGGGAGCCGGTCGCCTTCCTGTATGCGGGACCGGTTGGCTATGTCCTGGAGATGGCGCTCAGTTGGGCGCTCCTCACCAAGAGCGTGAGAATCGACCTGACATTCTGCAGTCTGCGGGATTTCGGAAAGTTCGTCGTCCTTGGCTGTCTTCCCGGGCCGGTGCTTGCCGGGTTTTACGGGGTGTTGGTCCTTCACCTGAGCGAGAACCTGTCCGCCTCGCAGATGGCATCGGGGTATCTTGGCTATGTCCAGACCAACGCCTTCGGGACGCTCGTTTTCTGCCCTTTTTTCCTTTTTGTCTTGAGGCGGCAGGCTTTCCGTCCGCCGACGGTGATCGGGCGTTATGAGCTGCTGGGATACTCGCTGGCGCTCGCGGGTTTTGTGTGGGTATTGCTCCATGCGCCGGATCTTGGACAAAGCGTCCGGTTCGTCTCCCTCGGCGGGGTGCTCATGCTCTCCCTGTGGGTATCCACCCGCTTCGGACTTCGCACGGCGACACTCTTTCAGGCCATGTTCATCTTTCTGGTGCCGGCTTTTGCCGCGTCGGTTCCCGCGCGGCTGATCGATATGAGGACCGTTCCGGGCGGAGGCGGGTTCCAGCTATCCGCACATGGGCTCGCTTTTGTTTCGAGCCTGGGCTGTTTGCTTGTGGCGGCCTTCCGGGATGAACTCGCCTCCCTGCGCATGAAGTTTGCCCTGGCAATGTCCTCCGCCGATCTTTGTGTCTGGGATTGGAGCCCGTCCGGCTGGGCGTGCCACACGCCGTCCTGGAGCGAAAAATTCGGACTCGCCGGATCCAAGTTGATATCGGAAGCCGTGATCCGCAGCCTGGTGCATCCGGATGACCTTCCCGTGTTCGAGGAGAATTTCCGGCGGCTGGCCTCGTCGGAAATCCCGCAGTGGAACCAAATCTGCCGGATGAGGGACGCCGGGGGACGATGGGTTTGGATCCAACTCGACGCCAAGCCGGTCCGTCGCACGGCCAACGATGAGATCGCCGCGGTGGCGGGAGTGATGCGCGACATCACGAGCGAGCGCGAGGCCGTCCAGAACCGGATCACGGCGATCGAGACCGCGGCCCAGCTCCGCACGCTCCGCAGCCAGATCAACCCGCACTTTCTTTTCAATGCCCTCAACAGCGTCAGGGCACTGATCGGACGCCAGGACACGAAGGCCAAATCGATGATCACGTCGTTGGGGAGCCTCCTCCGGGAGGTTCTGGCGGGCAAGGATGCCAAGCTCCAGTCGGTGCAGAAAGAGATCGAGATCGTTCGGGATTACCTCGAAGTCGAGGCCATCCGGTTCGGGGATCGCCTGCGCTACAAAATCGAATGCCCTCCGGATTTGCTTTCGCAGCGGGTGCCCGGAATGCTTGTTCTCACCTTGGTCGAGAATGCCGTGAAACACGGGGTTTCAAAGCTTGAGAAAGGGGGGGGGATCGAGGTCGTTGTCGCACATGCTCCGAACTCGGGCGCCTTGGTGGTCTTCGTGGTGAACGATGGCAGTCTCACGATCGGGGAGAATGACAGCAAAGCCTACAGCGGCCAGGGACTCATCAACACCCGCGAGCGAATCCTGTTGGCCACCGAGGGGCGGGGGAGTTTCGAAATCCATGAAATCCCGGGACCGCGTGTCGAGGCGATCGTTCTTTTGCCATTCGACGAACGGTTTCACACCGATGGCGTGCGGACAGATCCACCGGACAGGCAGGGAATCGAACGCTCCACGATGGCGGGATGAGGAAATTTGTCTTCTGGATGCGATTAGTGTTGTGCAAGCGACGCCTGCTGTTGCATGATTTGTTGCGTTCCTCTTTATGAAAACTGTCCTTGTGGTCGAAGATGAAGCGGTGGCTCTTGAAGATCTGCGAGATTCGCTTCTGGAAATTGATCCCGGAATGGAGATTGTCGGGGTACAAACCGCGATGGAGGCCCTCGAACTGCTGGGCTCCCGGAGAAACGACAGCCCGCAGAATTTTGATGGAATTTTTCTGGATATCGAGCTTCCGGGGATGAGTGGCATCCAAATGCTGGAGCGTCTTCCGAAGCCGCTTCCTCCGACCGTCCTTGTCACCGCGCACGCGATGATGGCGCTGGACGCCTTCGGGCTCGGGGTCATCGGATGCCTGCTAAAACCGGTTGATCAGCAACGTCTTCGCCGGGCTTATTCCCAAATGAAGGCGATTGCCGACGCCCCCAAATCCAACTCCCAACCCTCCACTTTCCAACCGGGTTCCGAAAGCCGCGTGCTTCTGCGCGACCGGAATGGAATCCACATGGTGCATGTCCTCGATTTCACCCACCTCCACGAGGAACGCGGGTCCACCCGGATCTTTTTCGGGAATCACAGTGTCGTGGTTCCCCATCGCCTCGGCGACATGGAAGCCGGATTGGATCGCGAGTTCTTTTTCCGGGTCAACAGTTCGACGATCGTCAATTTGGACAAGGTCACGCATTTCACCACTTCCCCCACAGGGTTGTTCGTGGCGGGGCTTCCGGACGGGACAGCGGCGGAATTCAGTTCCGATCGTTCGAGGATTTTTCAGGAGCGCTACGAACTCTAGCTTGATCTTTCCGCTCCGGGGCGGTCCACTGATGCCGGTATGAAGCACATTTTCGTCCCTCTCGGTCTCCTCCTCGCATCCTGCCTGCTACCGGCCCAGGACCTGTCGGCATTTGGAAACGGGGAAGGGGTGACGGGGGAGGTTCTGGCGCTGGTGGCCCAGAAGGATGGGCAGATTGTTCTTGGAGGCTCCTTCACGGCGGTGAATGGCGTGCCGAGGCAGAACCTCGCGCGCTTGAACGCGGACGGAACCCTCGATGCCGGATTTATTTCCCAGGCTGCCGAGGGGCCCAACGGTCCTGTCGCGGCCTTGTTGCTTCTCCCCGATGGATCGGTGATCGCCGGGGGCAATTTCACCACGGCGGGAAATCTCGTGCGCGGCGATCTCGTCAAATTCAAGCCCGACGGAACCGCCGACGCGGAGTTCGGGGCCATGGAGGGAGGGGTTGCCACCAATGGTTCGGTCTCGGCCCTCGCTTTGCAGCCCGACGGCAGCATCATTGTCGGGGGAAGCTTCACGACATTCTATGGACAACCCCGTCGCGGCGTCGCACGTCTCAACGTGGATGGAACTGTCGCAAAGGCCGGGAAGGAATCGGAGACCCTGAACGGCAGGGTCAGAGCCCTCGGCACCGGCCTGGAGGGGGCGGTGTTTGCCGGGGGGGATTTCTCCTCTCCCGGACAGCTCGCCCGCGGGATTCTCCGCCTGAGCCACTGACCACCGCGGTCTTTTTGCGGCATTGAAAAGCTGGGAAGTGGAACAAGCTGTAGTGATCGTGGAGGCGTTCATTGCTATAGGCGTTCCCATATCGCGCTTCGGTCTTGGCGTGTTTCTTCCACAGCCATCGTCCCATGCGCTCCCTCATGTGCCTTTGCATTTTGTTGAACACTCGCGTGCTGTTGGCGTGATGAAAGCAACCGATCCATCCCCTCAACTGGAGCGTGGAGCAGACGGCCAGCGCGCGGTGCTTTGGCGCGTCCGTGCAATTCGCGCTGAACCTGCCGCGTGACAACCAAAACATCAGTGAGCGCACCGTGGATAGCTACCGGCAGTTGGAACCGGTTTACGAGCAGCAGAAACGCATGGAGACAATGCCGGAAATCCTTCTTGCCGACACGGACTACGGCAGCCAGGCCCATGTGGAAATGAGCGCGGAGATCGGCGTAACATTAGTCTCGCCCGCCCCCTCAGGGAAAATGGACCGGTTCTTCCCTCTTACCATTCGGAGAAGGGGAGGAGTTCTCGCGGATGATTTTGGCGGTTGAAGGGGGGG
>JBAYWC010000070.1:0-14823 GCA_041674265.1 Terrimicrobiaceae bacterium | reverse complement strand
CGCCAACTTCGTTTTTTTTGTTCATCCCACCACGACGCTATCGCCGCAGCCCGTTTTGTCTAGCTCTTTTTGCTTCCCCCATGCTCCCGCCTGCTTGAGCCAGGTAAATAGAAATGCCTTGGGGGCTGGCTGAGGGCGCGAGTTTTGGGCCTTGATAATTTTGGCGCGTTGCTCCACCTGTAGCGGATCTTGTTTTCGCCAGGCGGCGTTCGCACATCATTTCCCATGCGATTATGGACACTGCATCCGCGGTATCTTGACACGAAAGGTTTGGTTGCTGCCTGGAGAGAGGCGCTGCTCGCCCAAAAGGTTCTTGCCGGCTTGACCAGGGGGTACCGGCATCATCCGCAGCTTGCTCGATTTCAGGCAGTGGCGGACCCGGGGTGCCTGAACAAATCGCGGCCGGGCGAGGGGAATCAGCTTGCGCTCATGCCAAGTCGTGCGCCGGTATCGTCCACGAATTCGCGGTAGCGCTCGTGGCCGGGCTGTGAAAGGGCGGGGTCCGATTCCAGCACGGCGCGGGCGGCCTGCCGGGCTTCGGCCATCAGTTCTCCGTCGCGGAGCAGGTCTCCAAGACGCAGGGGAGGGAGGCCGGCTTGCGCGGTGCCGAGCATGTCTCCGGGTCCGCGCAGCCGGAGATCGGCTTCGGCGATTTCAAATCCGTCGGATGTTTTTTCCAGGACGGAAAGTTTTTCCCTTGCCTGTGCCCCCGGGTCTTCCTGGAGGAGGATGCAGTAGGACTTTTCCGCGCCGCGCCCGATGCGTCCGCGAAGCTGGTGGAGCTGCGCGAGCCCGAAACGTCCGGCTTCCTCCACCAGCATGATGCAGGCATTGGGGACATCGACACCCACTTCGATGACGGTCGTTGCCACCAGCGCCGAAACCGCGCCTTCGCGGAATTGGCGCATGAGGAGTTCCTTCTCTTCGGGGTCCAGCCGGCCATGAACGAGTCCGACCTTGGCCGGGGCGAGGAGTTCCGTCCATTTTTCAAATTCCGCGCGGGCCGCTTTGATGTCGAGCTTTTCCGACTCCTCGATCAGCGGGTAAACGATATACGCCTGCCGGCCTTCGGCGAGCTTTTGCCGGAGGAAGGCGATGATCTCGGGAAGTTTCGAGGGCTCGCGCACGGCGGTGATCACCTTGCCCCGGCCCGCGGGTTTTTCGCGGATGATCGAGACATCGAGGTCGCCGTAAAGCGTCTGGGTGATGGTGCGCGGAATCGGCGTGGCCGTCATCACCAGCACATCGGGCGCGTCTCCGCGGGCGATGAGGCGGGAGCGTTGGAGGACGCCGAATTTGTGTTGTTCGTCGATCACGACGAGGCCGGGGTTGTCGAGGCCGGCGTTTTCAAAGAGGAGGGCGTGGGTGCCGACGACCAGCGGCGGGATCCGGCAGGACGCCGGATCCGACACGCGGGACGCGTGTGCTCCTTCTTCCGGCCCGCCGGACGATTCCTTCCGGGCCCCCGTGCGCAGAACGACCGGAATCCCGAGCGGGTCAAGAATCCTCCGGAAATTCAAATAGTGTTGCTCGGCGAGAATCTGCGTGGGAGCCATGAGCGCGGCTTGCCAGCCGGACTCCGCGGCCTGCAACATGGCCTGCAGGGCGACCAGGGTTTTTCCGGAGCCCACATCGCCCTGGAGCAGGCGGTTCATCCGGTGCGGCGAGGCCAGGTCCGCGGAAATTTCCGCGATGACCCTGCGTTGGGACGCCGTCAGTTCAAACGGCAGCGCCGCTTCCACATTTTTCCACAGGTCGCCACGACCCGGCTTGGGCGCGCCACCCACGTTGCGCGCCGCCGCATGGCGGGCACAGACAACAAGCTGGATGCCGAAAAATTCCTCGCGCACAAGCTGCCTTCTCGCGTTTCCCTGTTCCTCGAAGTTTTCCGGAAAATGCACTTCCCGCCAGACGCGCTCGGAGACGGTATTTCCGGGCCAGAGGAGTGGGATCGTGGCCGGATCGGTTTCTTCGAGCGCGCGGTGGATCAACACCCGCAAGGCGCGGGGAGTCACGCCATCGCCCGCGGGATGAACCGGCGTGATCCTGTCGAAGTGAATCGAGCGCTCGGCATCCTCCTCGATGATCTCGAATTCCGGATGCTCCATGACCACCTGCTTTCCCCGGACCCGCGGTTTGCCGAAGACGACGATTTGCTGGTCGCCGGCGACCATCTTCTGCACCCACGGCATGTTGAACCACCGGCAGATCAGCGGAGACCCCAGCACCCCCGCGGACTCGTCCTCGATTCTCGCCTCAAAAATCCTGCGGGCGCCAAATCTTCGGTAAACGGTCTTTCTGACGATGCCGAAAAGGCAAACGGGTGTTTCGGATTCCCCATCGGGGAAGCGGTCGAATTTGACGCGGTTTTCGTATCGGCGGGGAAAATGTCGCAGCAGGTCGCCCAACGTCTGCAATCCGAGCCGCCGCAGCGCCGGCATCCGCTGGCGGGGCACCCACTCCAATTCCTCGAGCCTTGTTGCGGCGGGAAGCCCGCTCATGCCGCCCTCCGCACACCGACGATCCGCATCTGCGCTTCCGTGCGGCCCTGCCAGCAGTTCCAGTCCAGGGTATAGGCGACGTCCCAGGGAGGCCGCGGAAGATCGTCGATTTTCGCGTTGAAAAAGACCGCCGGGATCCGGCGGCGACCGGCCGAGAAGTCGATTTTCAAATGCTTTTCTTTCATGGGTCGGGGGGAGGCGGCGGGGCTGATCGCGCGGGTGTAGAGGATGGGTTGAGGGTTGGCCGCGCCAAATGGTTCCCCCAGATCCTGCGCCTCCAGAATCGAAATCTCGAGGTCGGGAAGTTCGATCTCGGCGTCCAGCTTGAGGAGGGGAGTCAGAATGTCCTCATTCGCGAGTTTCCGTGCCGCCGCTTCAAAAGCCCCGCGGAAGGCCGGGAAGGATTTTTCATTCATCGTCAGTCCCGCCGCCATATCGTGTCCGCCGAATTTTTCGAGATGCTCGGAGCACCCCCGCAGGAGATCCACCAGCGGCAGCCCCTCGATGCTCCGCCCGCTGCCTTTTCCGAGCCCCGATTCGTCAAAGCCCACGATGAATGTCGGGCGGTGATGCTGGCGCATGACCCGCGAGGCCACCACGCCGAGAACGCCCACATGCCAGTCGCGCCGGCCCGCCACGATCGTCGTGTCCCGCCCGGATTCGAAATTTTTTTCGACCCACTCCTCGGCATCATGGACGACCGCCTTTTCGACGCCCTGGCGTTCGCGGTTGTGGGCATCGAGACTGGAGGCGAGGAGCGCCGCTTCATCAGGATCATCCGTGAGCAGGAGCCGGAGCGCCTCCTGGGCGGGGCCAAGCCGTCCGGCCGCATTGATGCGCGGTCCGAGGCGGAAACCCACGTCGCCCGCCCGCACGGGGGGAGTCACCCCGGCGACCCGCATCAAGGCGGCCACACCCGGCCAGCGCGTCGCGGCCATCTGGTGGAGGCCATGCCGGACGAAGATCCGGTTTTCGCCGGACAAGGGGACGATATCCGCCACGGTGGCGAGGGCGACGAGGTCGAAATACTTCCTGAGATCGAGTCCTCCGACCGGAGAAAGCTTCTGCATCGCATGGGCGAGCTTGAAGGCGATGCCCGCGCTGCAGAGGCCGTGAAAATCCTGGCCGCACTTGGGGTTCACCAGTGCCGTGCAACCCGGTCTCTCCGGGCCGGGTTCGTGGTGATCGAGCACGATCACCTCGACCGCCCGCGCCCGCAGGGCCGAGATCTCGCGCACCGATGTCGTTCCGCAATCCACGGCAATGAGAAGCTCCGGACGGTGCATTTCGCAGCAGCGCTCGACGCCCGCCGGGCTGAGGCCATAGCCTTCCTCGACGCGGAGCGGCAGGAAGCATTCCACATCGGCCCCGAACACTTTCAGAATCCTCGAGAGCAGCGCCAGCGACGTCACGCCGTCCACATCATAGTCGCCGTACAAAACAATCCGGCGCCCGGCCCTCACCGCTTCCCAGACCCGTCCGGCCGCGAGCGGCATCTGTGGCAGCAGTTCCGGTGGCTGCAACGACTTCATTTTGGGATGAAGAAATTCCTGCGCCCGGCCGATCTCGCCGTGTCCCCTCCGGACCAGCAATGCGGCGAGAAACGGGGGAATGTCCAGCTCGCGGAGAAGGCGTCCCGCCAGGAGCGGGTCCGCGGGCGGGGGAAAAATCCATTTGCGCTTCATGGCGGGACTTTACGCGGATTCGAAGCCGTGACAATTTGGAATCCGGATGCGCCGCCTCATTTTTCTGTCCCTGTTCGCCTGTCTCGGAGGGTGTGCGCCCACGTATTTTGTCGCGTTCTCGAACGGGTACAACCCGGCGACTTCCTACACGCACAGCCTCCCCGCCATTGCCTTGGCACCCGGTGAGACGCGAAAGGCCTGGCTTCCCGCCACGAGCCTTCCGCGTCTGGCTCGATCTTCCATTCGAATCGCCAGCGAAAATCCCGGGGTTGTCCTCATTTGGCAGCCGTTCGATCCGAGGGGCATCGTGCGCCTCCAGGCGGTGGCTCCCGGGAGCGCATTGGTCCATCGCGGGGATTTTCCGTTTCCCTCATGGAGACCGAAGGCGAACCCCGTCGAACGGGCCGCCTGGCGCGCATCCGTCCGCCGTTATCTCCGGCCCCGTCCGGACGACGCCGCATTCCGGGCGATGAGCGATGCGGAGATTTGGAGGACCGTTCTCCGCTCCCGTTCCAGCGGGGCTTTGCGCGTGGTTGTCGAGGAGGACCGCTTGAATTTCCAACAGCGTTGACGGGGGGCAGCGACTTACTGGCGGGGCGCGATGCCGATGTAGTTCCTCACATGGCCGAATTCCGGGAGGGAAACCGGCGCGGGAGCCGTCGCCGCCCAGAGCCCGCTCGACGACCCCCCGTCGAGGTTCAGCGCCGTGGCGGGCACCCAGTCTCCGAGTGCGCCGGGAGTCGTGAGAATCCGCGCCGCATCGGCCAGGGTGACGGACGTGAGGTAAACCAGTGCCCATCGACCGTGGCCGTCGGTGGCGACAATCGTCCGGCGGGCGGAGCGATCGGCGTTCAAGCCGGTGGCGGCATGTCCTCCCTCGACGAGCAGGGGCCCGCACTGGATGGCCTGCCGGAGGTCGGAAGATTTGGCGAACTTGGAGGATCTGACGATTTCCAGCCGTGTCCCGCGTACGGCGAGAACGCCGGCCAGGAGCTTCGCTTGTTCGAAGGGATGGATTTTCCTGCCGTCCGAGACCATGAGCCCGACCGGGCGGAAATCCGCCTTGAAATAGCTGCCATTGACACCCGCGACACAGCCGGTTTCCGACAGGGCGGAAGCCAGTTTCGTGTGCCCCGGGGAGTTGCTGTCCACCACCCGCAGAGAATAGGATTTGGACGGAAAAACGATGGCGGTGAGCTGCGCGCTGACGCCGTTGTCGCTGAGTTCTGTCCGTCGGACGAAGCCGCCTCCGGGAAGATTTCCCAGTTCCCCCGTTCCCGACACTTCCCATGCGGGGGAGGAGGCGGAGTGTAATGCCACCAGGGCAAGCGTCGGGAGCCATTTCATGCCGGCAGTCTTTCCAATTTCCGCGTTCTTTCAACCCGAATTCAGCGATTCCTCACGCAGGGGCGCAGAGGTCGCGGAGAAAAGCGGTTTTCGGGAGTGTGCTACTCAGCCCTCGGTGCGGCGTGGGAACGCCACCGTGGATACCGCGGCCACAGTGAGCAGCAGGGCGGTGACGAACCAACCGTTGGTCCCGCGCGTGTCCGTGAGGCTGAGTTTCAGGTTGAGCGGAGCCTCGCCATCCACCTGGATGCTGCGGGTGAAGGTCAGGACCTTGCCGCTTTCCGGGATGGTGACGCCGATGGCCCCGGGGGCGGGCTCGGCGGCGAGCTGCTGCTCGACAATGCGTCCGGCAATTCCCCGGAGCGCGGAGTTTTCCTCGGCGGTGTTGCCCATGAGCAACTGGTCCATTTGTTGGGGGTCGAAGTTCGTTCCGCCCTGCATGAAGGGATTGGCATTGGCCGCCTGTTCGAGCTGCTCGTTGCGGGTGGTGTCGTTGTTCTTGTTGTCGAGGTAGAGCCGCTGGCGGCGGGTGTTGAGCCCGACCACGGCCTGCTGGGTCTTGAGAGTTTTCAACTGCACGCGGGCGTCCTCGTTCGAAGCCTCGTCCAGGGCGAACGTGTTCGCCGCCTTGCTGAGGACTTCGCCCGCCTGTTGTTGCTCGCCCTTGCGCAGCAGGGTGTTCGCCTGGTCGATCAGAGCCGCGGCCTTCTTCGCCTCGATGTTTCGCGTGGTGGAAGCGAGGTTCACGTATTCCTGAAGGCCGAAGAGCCCGGCGGATTTCTGCTCCCTGAGCCGCAGGGCTCCGCGATAACTGGAAACCGCGTGGCCGGGCGGAACGATGATCCGCCACGAGACATTCACCAGCGGGACATCGAGGCCCGGACCGATGAGTTCGATGCCCCGGCGCTGGGCGTCGGGGACCGAATAGACCAGCCGGACCTTGGCGGATCGGTCGGCGTCGGTGTTCGGCGAGACATTGATCAAATAGGCATCTCCCTCACGCACGACGCCGACACTTTCCTCATTCACAAATGCGCTGAAGATCCGGGCGTCCTTGGGCAGGTTGACGCGCAGGGAACTTTTCTCGACGACCTCGACGGCCAGTTGGACGGCGGTGAGCGAGGGACCGAGCGGCGAGAACAACGTGGTGAGGTCGCCCTGCGTGACGCGGAGTTTCAAGGCGTCGGCCACATCGTGACGCCGGATGTTGACGGCGAGCGGGGCCTCGGGTTCGGCGACGCGAAAGCAAAGGACGGGAACGCTGCGATCCGACCGATCCTGGAGGTTTATGGGGACGGCGCTCCAATCCACCCGCTGCCAGCCGCGGGGAAGGATGTTGGCGTCGAGTTCGATGCGGCCGCTGCCGCGAACGGAGACGAATTGTGTGATCTGCCGGGCACCCTCGAATGTGGGAGTCCGGATCGATTCCTTGTCCTGCTCGCGGGCGGTCTGTCCCTGGAACTCGATCTGCACGTCGGTTTCACCGGCCATGCCGCGTTGGAAGCGGATTTCCCAGAGGTCTTTCTCGTCCGGCACCTTCACCAAATCATTCACGGCAGAGCCTGTGCCCCGAACGGTTTGAGCCTGGCTTTCACCCAGGCCGGGCAGGCGCAGCCGGAGGTGCTTCACGGCGGCATTGTCCACGCGGTAGCGGAGGCCGAGGCGGGTGAGGGTTTGCCCCTCGCGCACCGTGATTTCCTGCAGGGCCTGGACCGTCACCCAAGGCTCCAGCGCCTCGATGCCGAGATTCAAGCTCCAGTTTTCCTGCAGCAGCCGGAACGCCAAGGCCCCGGCGTGCGTCTCACCGCCGGTTCGTGAATCCATTTGGGAAACACTCTCTCGTTTCACGGCGTGGAGACGGATTCCCTTTTCCGGCACGAGAAACAACTCTCCGGTTTGACGCGTCGCCTCGCGGAGAAGAAGCCGGGGAACCGGCCACGATTCCTGGGCCGCCGGAGCGGAACCCACCAGGGTGAGCGCAAAGCTCTGTTCGCCGATCGTGCGGCCGTTGAGTTGCAATGTGATGATGCGCCCGCCTTCTTCAACGGCCTCGGCCCACTGGCTGAGGGCCGCACCGCTGATCGCTTCGACTTCCAGCCCCTCGGGCAAGGCGAAGCTCAGCTTGAAAAGTCCGGAACGTGTGATGGCGACATTCAAATCCACGGCCAAAACGATGCGGCCATCGCCGAACGAAAGAACCTGCCTGCTCACAACCCGCACCTCGGGAGCCACGGCGGCAACTTTCAGCGACACGCGTCCGCCCTCGCGCCCGTAGCGAAAAGCCTGCTGGAGCAGGGCCAAGGGCTGGCCCTCCTTGGATTTTGGGATCAATCCGGCATCGAAATCCTCGAGATTGACCGGCGAGAGACCGCGCACGTTTTCCGGTTGCGCATCGCTGCCAAATGCCAGCGCGATCATGCCGACTTCGCCCTCCGCACCGAGGACGCGAATCGGCTCCAAGGTGAGATCCACCGGCAGATCCGCGGTTCCAAGCTGGGTCTCCACATCAAGCTGGAAGGCGCTCGCCTGGGCGGGCGCGATCTCGATGCGAAGCTTGCGCATCTTGGGATCGAATCGCCAGGCGCTGACCGGCCCGCTGCGCACGTCCCCCACGGTGAATCCTTCCGGGACTTCCAGTTCGAGGAATGAGACCTGGCCCTGCACAGGACGGATCGTGATGCGACAGTACCCGTTCACAACCCCGGGGCCGGGCACGAAGAGGTTGGCTGCCTCGGCAAAGAATTGGGTTTTCTCGGCAGCCGTGTCCCGCACCCGGGTCCGGATATTGATGACCTGGGAATCGGATGCGCCCAGCACCAGAGTTGCTCCGCTCTCGTTCCCGGGCAGCCCGGCCAGCGCCTGCACGCTCACGGCAGACGGCGAGGTGAACTCCCATCCGCCCTGGTCAAGCTGGACGGTGACCCGCTGGACGGCGGCAGGGCCTGTGGCAAAGGGAAGCCCCTTGCTCAAATCGTCGGCCGGCATTTCAAAACTGGCGTGGGCACGGAAGGCCCCCGCGCGTTCGAGAGCGACAAAATACAGCGTCTGGTTTCCCCGTTGGGTTTTTGTGACGCGCAGGCCGTCGTCCCCCTTGAAACCGCTCAGGACAGCCGGAGGCCGGAGCAGGAGAAAACTGTCGCCAACGGCCCCGCGGACCTGCAAATCCAATTCGCCGAACAACCGTCCGTCCCGGATTTTCCATGTCTGGACCATCGACTCCGCGGGCTGGTTCTCCTGCGCTTGAACCGGTGCCAGCGGGAGCAGGGAAAAACCAAGGAGCAGCATTGCGGTTGCCGGGACCGGCTGGACCGGCGGACGCGGCTTGCGCATCCAGCGAATGAATGCGGGGAGCAGCAGGATTACGAACACCCCGAGCGCGATGAGGAGGAAAAACGCCGCGGCACCTCCGCGCTGGGCGAGAATTCCGATCGCCAACAACACCGCACCGGCAGGCACCTGCCAGCCTCCGCGCCCGGCACCCCACCGGACCCGGAATGCCGCGAACCCGAGCAGGCCGAGGCCTGCCGCCGCCGCAAAAATGCCCCATGTGGAAATCATCGCCTGTTTGGCTCCGACATTCGCCATCTGAATGGTGACGGTTTCGCCCGCCGGGACAACCGTGGCGGAATAGGTGAGCCTGGCCAGATTGTGCCTGCGATCCTTCGTGGCGGCGAGCGCCAGGTTGAATGCCGAAAACGCCACGATCGCCGCGATGAAAAATCCCAGAAGCGCCTTCCAGGTCGTGCCGCTCCGGAGCAAGAATCCGGATGCCGCCATCGCGATCAACAACAGGATGGTGCCGCCTGCCGCGCGGGCGGAGAGCCATTCGAAACCGGTTTCCGTCAGGACCGGGGCATTGAGCCGGGCTGTTCCGCCCTTCGGCACCAGAAGCTGCCCGGGATCGCCGGTGACCGTCCATTCGCTGATAACGGTGGGGGCCTGGGTCTTTGGAGAAACCAGCACCGGCGAACGGGCGCGTTTCGCCGTCTGTCCCAGACGAAGAACCACCTCGACCGGCTCGTTGGGATTCAGCTTCGGGGGAAGCGGGATGAGCGTCTGGTCGCCGTCGATCCGCGCATTTACGATCTCCTTGTCGGCGCGCGCCTCCCACAATTCCACGCCTTCGGGAAGCCCGATGCGCAGGGCCTTCCGACCCCGGGTCTTCACGAAATACCGGGCGTCGGTGACGACCTGGCCGTCGCGCGAGATCCGGCTGGAAAGCTTCGCGAAATCGACCAGTTGGTCCACCGTCTCCGCCGGCGCATACCATTTGATGTCCATTTCCAGGCCGAACGGGCGGGCCGTGTATTGATAGACGGCGAGCGAAGGCGAAGTGCTCAGCAGCCGGAACTCCGCAGGCAGCTCCAACGGATCCAGCTTCAGCAAGGCCCCATCGGCCTTGAGGACCCGGGATTTCACCTGCAACGGGCTCACCACCCGGACAAATCCGCGCTCGCCCTGCACCCCGAGAGGGCGGACTTCGCCGGGCTTGATGGTTCCTCCCCGCGCGCTCATCGGTTGCTCGAATGTGACGAGCAGGGTCGCCGCGCCAAGCACCGGCTGATGCAGGGAAACGATCACCTGATTGCCTTCGCGCCGCCAATCGCGCCGGACGTTCTGGCCGACAACATCGATGTTCCCCACCGATTCCGGCACCTCGATCCGCCACTCGTTGGCGGGAGCCCCCACGACGAAATAATTGAGGAGCACACTGCCATAAACGACCCCTTCCTTCAGGGAATAGAGATGAAAGACATCCGCCTGCACGCTTTGTCCCAGAGCCTCGACATTCAGCGTGGCCGACCAATCGGCCTCGCGTTGGCGAAAGGCTTGCTGAAGGCCGGTAACCTGGGTCGGAAAATAGCTGAGCGGCATTTCCACCAGCTTCTCCATTTTTCCGGGCAGGATGCGGAACCCGGGGGTGGAAACCACGCCGATGTGGCCGCGGACGGATTTGGCGCCCGGATACGAAAGCGGAGGCAGTATCCACTCGCCCGCCGCCGCGGCCTGGTTCTTCTCGAGTCGCAGGCGGATCAACTGCCGTCCGTCCACCGCCTTGTTGAAGAGGATTTTCAGCACGCGGGATCCCTCTTTCGCTTCTGTCTCCGCGACATAGTCAGCGACATTTCCTCCGCCGGCTGCAACGACGGCATAATCCTCGGGAATCCCGAGCGTCCATTCGCGCAGGGGAGCCTCGCGGATGTCGATCTCGAGGTCGGCTGTGATGACCCGGTCGGTGTCGCCGAGTTGATAAAGGACGATTTGCGAGACGCCGACTTCCGGCAAAATCTGGTTCGCCACAATGCGGCAGGTGTGGCTGGCCGAGGGAAAGCGATAGACAAAAACCTGCCGGCTGCCTTCCTCAACCGCGTCGCCCGGGAATTGCGACGGGGCAAGCTGCATCATTCCCACCACATCGGAAACCTCGATCCGCACCGCGCCATCGTTGGCAATCCGCACAAATCCGGAATGCCTCACTCCGCCTTCCGGAGTGAGACGCAGCGCCTCGGCCCGCACCGGAAAATTCCCCAGTGGCGACTGGCTTCGGACGACGAGCGAGCCGCTCTTTTCAAAAGGCCGGCTGAGCCGGATATCGAGAACGCGTTGCCTGCCATCCGGCGCGACTTTCCAGCCCAGAACATTCGCGCCCTCGACGCCGAGGATTTCCCCCGGCCCGTCAAGCTTCACCCGGACGCCCGGCAGTTTCCCCTGGAGAACCCGGAAATCGATCTGCGAGGTTTGACGCAGCAACCCGGCCCCCACACGCACATCGCTTTGTTCGTGGCTGGTGAATGACAGCGCGCCGACTCCGGATTCCCTCGTCTGCCTCCAGCCCACCGAGGCATTGCCATCGGCGGCGAGAAATCCTTTTCGCGACACCCCGTCGGGAACGACGGACGCATTCGGATCGAACGACACTTCCTTCGGCAGGCCCTCGATCGACATGGGAACCACCGCCCCGGCGGGCATGCGGAAATCCAGCGTCTTCCATTCGCCATCGCGCAATGCCGCGGCAAAAACCAGGTCGATCGGGAAGGTTCCGGACCGGTCGAAGACCAACTCCGATTGGCCGTCCTTCAGCCCGACATGCCAGCCGTCGCCGGACGCGGCCCCGGACAACGCAGCCCGCCCGGAAAGCAGGGGCAACCTCGCTCCCGCCACACGCACCCGGGCCTCGCCTCGCAGCCGGAAATTCACGCAGCCGGCCGCCGCATCGAGCATTCCCGCAAGCTGGGCACCGACCAGATCGGCATCCGCGATCGCCGCGCCACGCTGGACCAGCATCACTTCCAAATGGGTTTCTCCGGTCCCGTAAAATTGCTGTTCCCCGTGGGGTTTGGGATCCGGGCCGAGCGGGACCAGGCCGTCGGCGCGCGTGACGCGCACATCAACCGCTTCTCCCGGCGCCAGCTTGATCTGCGAGGCAAACCCGACCGCATCACCCGGCGACAATGTCGGCAGGGAGACGCCTCCGTAAACCGTCGGCTTCGCGATTTGCACCTTTACCGTGAGGTTCCATTGCCCCGGTCCGGCCTGGCCGTCCTCGAGCGCTGGCCGCAGATCCAGGAACCGCTTTCCCTCCGCCTGGCGAACCGACCAGTCGCGCAGGCCGTCCCCCTTCACCTCCACCACCTCTCCGCTGCCGTTCAGGCCCAGCGTGATCACCTCCGGACGTCCCTGCACCACCCGGATCGCCACCTTGATTTCGCCGGTGATCTCGTCCGCGCCGAGGCGGGTCACGTTTTCCGACGTCGCGGAAAAGAACAGCGGAGATTTCGGCATCACGCCGCGGGCCTCGACGACCAGGTGCCCGTCTCCGGGCGCCAACTGGGCGGAGATGCCGGCCCGGTCCGCGCGCATTTCGGTTTGAGAAAATCCCGTCATGGGTAGAAGGCAGAACAGGATGGGAATCAGGGCAAGCGCAAGTCCGATTTGCCGGGGAGCACACGCGTCTCGCGTGTGGGGGTCGGCGTCCCGCCGAGCCCTTTTTCCAGATTTTCCGGCGGGGACGCCGGAAACCACACCCGGGACGGGTATGCTCCCCGGAAGATAGCGATTCGCCGCATCATTTTGATGCGTTTGCCATGGGAGGAATGAGAGGACGGTGTTCATACAATGGTTTTGTTAGCTGGGACAGAATTCCGATGTGTCAGGGATTTGTAAAAAGTTTGTAAGAAATTACCGCCGCATCCGTTCAAACATCCGGATCAGTTCACCGACCTTGGCCTGGTGGGAATACCTTCCGCGCAAATTCGTGACGACCGGGGCCAGCGCATTCAGGTCCACCCGCGAATCTCCCCGGAGCCTTTCCGCGAGCAGCGCGGAGGTGGCGGCCAGTTGCATGGAAGGCGTGGCATTCTCAAAGGCAGGAGCCTTCGCGTCGTAGGGCATCGTCCACGAACGCTCGACCATCATGCCGTTCGCTGGATCGCGGAAGCGGACGAAGACCTCCCCCAATTCTCCGTCTCCCCCGGGCAGCGTTTCCACCTGATACAGCGCCACTCCGGCTTCCTCGGCGGAGAGTTCCGCAGCCTGGACTTTATCGTCGCGGAAATCCTCTTTCTTCAAAAGGTGTTTTTCAAAACCGATGAGCCGGTACCGGCCGACCCGCGCCGGATTGAACACGACCTGCACTTTCACGTTCTCCGCCGCCGGACGCAGGGCGCCGGCCAACTGCCGCGCAAAGCCCGCATCGGCGTCCTCCGGCCTGTTGAGGAAATAATACCGTCCGTCGCCTTTGCGGGTCAGGGCCTCGAGCATCTCGTCGTTCAATCCGTTCGCGCCAACGCCGCAGGCGTCGAAGGAAACCCCCTGCTGGCGGGTCTTCTCGATCTGGCGGGCGAGCCGGGCGGGATTCGCATCGCCCAAGTTGGCCGCGCCATCGGTGAGGAGGACGATGCGGTTCTGTGCGGCGGGCAGGTATTGTTTGTGCGCCAGTTCCGACGCGAGCACGAGCGCCTGTTCGAGATTCGTTCCGCCCTCGGATGGTGTGCGCGCCGCGATCCCGACGAGCTTTTCGGCCTGATCTCCCGGCACCTGCCCGGCCAGCAAGCGCGGGGTCCTGGCAAATCCAATGAGCGTCACGCGGTCGTTCGGGCCGAGCAGTGAGGCCAAGGCTTTCAGCGCCCGGCGGACAGAAGCGGCGCGATCTTCCCGCTCCATCGAGCCCGAGGTATCGAGAAGAATCGTCAGCCGCAGCGGCTGCCCGCCGGCACGGCCCGTCGCCGCCACCTTGAGGGCGATCCGCACCAAATTTCGCTGCTGCGCGAACGGATGCGCGCATTGCTCGATCCGGCAGGCGACTTCCTCGCCGTCCGCCGGTGCCGGATCGTTGTAGTCGAATGCATTGTAGAATTCCTCGGCGCGAATCCGTTCCGGATCGGGCATCGCACCCTTCGCCAGCGCATCCTTCGCCAACTGGAACGACACATCGCTCACATGCAGCGAGAACGTCGAGAACGGTTGCTTGGCGGTCTTGATTTCGTCCTGGAATGCGGGCGCACGGTCTTTTTTGTCTTTGGAAGAAAGCGACTTCCCCGAGATCGGAACATCTCCCGGCACCGGGGTTGCTGCGCTTTTTTCGCCGGACTCTTTCGTGTCCCCAACGACCTGCGCCCCTCTGAACATAGAGGCATCGCCGAATTTCATCGTCCCGCGCGAATACGTGTCTGCTCCTGCCAGCTTGTGTTCACTTGATTTGTCGGACCTATCGGAAAGTTCGGCTTTTTCCGCCTTTGCGATTTCCAGCTGCGCCGTTGCGCTGCCCGGGACGTTCAAATCACTCACCACCCGCTTTGCCAGGCGGGAATCTGCATCTCCCGCTCCGCCTCCCGATCCACTCCCTTTCCCCCAACCGCCTGTGAAGGCTCTTATGGCGCCCGCCTGCGCATCCGATAAATTTTTTCCGTTTTGCATCGCCGGGAATTCTCCCAAAGCTTCCCGCCTGCTGGAGGGACCGGCGCTGTCCGGTCCGTCTTCATTCACGGACGACACGGCGGTCGTCCCTCCAGCTCGCGGTGCTTCAAACGAGGCCATGCGGTCGGAAGTCTCTCGTTCTTGTGGTTGCCCCTGCGACGCAAACTGCGACTGCTGCACAGTGGATGGCATCGGAGCCGAAGAGGCTGTTGCCACCATGGGCACTGTGGAATCTCCAGCCCGCCGTTCTATTCCAAAGCTGTCGCCGGCGGTTAGCCCGGCAGTGGGCATGCTTATCGGAGCAGCGGAGGCCATTGGCGGCGGGACATTCATGGCAAAATCCATCGGCTTCGCTGCAACCGAAGCCTCATCTG
>JBAYWC010000069.1:0-14921 GCA_041674265.1 Terrimicrobiaceae bacterium | reverse complement strand
GGCCCAGAACAACACCGTGACCTGGAACCCGGTGAAGATCGGAAGCTACGGCCCGTTGCCGGAATACACGGCGCCCACGCTCGAAGGCGGGGCGTCGCTGATCGAAAGCTCGACCTGGCGGACAAGACGGGTGGACCCGACCGGCTTGGTGAATCTCGGAGCCCGGCACTACGACCCGGAAAGAGGGGTGTTCCTCTCGCCCGACCCGATGGGCCACGCCGCCAGCGTGTCCCTCTACGACTACGCTAACGGCGATCCCGTCAACAACCTCGACCCCGATGGCAGGTTCGGCAAGCAGGCTTATAGTTCGATTTCGAGTGGGGTCAGCACGGCGTATAGCTACGGGGCGCAGTCGTTCAACCTTGGCGTTGCAAATGCTTCGACGGGATTGATCCCTGCCAGCATGGGGTTAGGAACGATAGGAACTGGGGCCAACAGTTTTGGTTCTAATCCGGTGGGAAACTTCTTTAACGATGCATCGAGAAATACACTGCAATTCACCGCTGATCGTTGGACGGCAGCCAACCAAGGGCCGATGGGAAGGGTTTGGGATAATCAAGTTTATGCCGTAACTAGCTCTGTCGGAAAAGCGGTGATCGGTGAGAGAAATGCGCAGTTTTTTGGCGATTGGCTCACAGGAAACGCTCCGACTAGCATCAGCTATGGCCAGAACTCTGTTCAGGCGCGCGACATGCAAACATCGCCGGGAGTGCAGAATATACGGAATTTCTTTTATGCCAAAAACGCTCAGACCCAAACGGGACTCGATTATGGAACGATAAGGGCATATGCGGAAACCATTGCCGATCCTCGCACGGCGAATTGGCACAGCATCTCAATGCAAGTAGGAGGATTTGGTGGGGCGAGCATCTCCAATAACAACGACGGAACCGCTACTTACAACATGAGGAATGTGGCGGGTGCCAACTCATTTTTCTTGCATGTAGTGCCGAATCTGCGTGGAACCACCGGTCCGATGCACAACGTTGAGCAGTTGTTTTCTTGGACGGAATCCATTGACCAGGAAAAGTTGCGCAAATAAAGATGATCCTGCAAAGAAGAGTAAGTTTCCGGCGATTGGCTGCGTGTCTAATTGGTCTTGCAGCTTTGATGGCGCTGGGCGGCTGTATCCTGCGGCCTGTTACCGAAAAGGAGCTTGTCGGAACATATGAAGGAACCCTCCCCGATGGAGGAGTGGAAGTCCTGGAATTAAAACCTAACGGCGTGTGCGATCAGCGTGTGACTCTCAAAGATGGAAGAATATTTGCTGCAACCGGAAGTTGGAAATACGAGAAATCTTTTGGGCGTATCAGTTTTGTAGGGCTTCATAATTCCGTTAGTTTTGACGGCAAAATCAATCCCAATATTGAAAAGACAACAGGGTTCGTGCAAAGCCCTTCCGTTGAACGCAACCTAGCTGGGAAAACTATCATCGGTTCAACAGAGGGGACATATTACGAAAAGAAGTAAAACCCTCGGGGTCAGGCGACATGAAAAGCTGATGGATGCTTGCTCTGCGCAGGACTATTCCAACCATAGCACCAGCGATGCCAACAAATTTGCAACGGGCGTCACGGCGAATGTTGATTCCGCCACATGGCTCCACCCTTCGGGCTACGGCAGACAGGCAGCCTCGTCTCAAAAGCGTTGCTTTTGTCTTCCTACTCACGCTCGGCCAAAGGCGGAACGGCTTTCGATTATCTCCCGACGAGTCAACGGCCGGATTGACTCGCTTGCTCCCGCAAGTCTCGCCCTTCGGGTTGCCTTCGGCAGCCTCCCCCGAGCCGTCCCCGGCTCCGGTGGTCACCAATACCACCGCTGTTGCCACCAACCCGCGAACGCCATGGCGGATTTTCACCGTGGCGTTTCTTATAAAAATGGCTGAGACCCGCGGCTTGCGCGTGCTATGTGAGGGAAGTCTTTACTCCCCGACAGCAAGGGAATACAAGCGTTCCTTTCGATGACTTCCCTTGCCCGGCAAAATCCCACGCACGCTCTTGATAAGGCGTTTGGCAAAGCGCTTCCCGTGCCGGGAATTCTCCTGCTGCTGATACTCTGCGTTTCGCATTCTCCATTTGGCATTCCGCATTTTCTTCAACCCACGACCGCCGGTCTGCTGAGTTCCCGCGCGAATCCCTTCCGCACACAAACCGTGACCGGCCGCGATGGTGCCGGTCGCATCCTGACCCAAGTCGTCACCGCTGGATCTGCAACTCCCTTGTCGGAAACCAACACATGGCTGGCTGACAGTCGGCTCGACACCTACTCGGCCGCCCGCGACGGGGCATGGAATGAATTGCGAGCCTACGGCTATGACGCGCGCGGGCAAGTTCTCACGGAAACTTTCGCTCCTGGACCGGGGGCGACCGCCACGCTCAACTACACGTTCAGCGCCAACAAGCTTGGCATCCGCACAGCCGCCAAGGTGGGGGCCGGGGGCAACACGAATTGGTATTTCAACGCCACACAACTGAACACGCTCGGTCGGGTCGCGCAATTTTCGGACAACACAGGCACGCGCACGGTTCCGACATCGGGAGCTTCGTTCGGAGCCGCGTCTGTGAAACTGGTAGCGGACGGGGTTCCCGGTCCCACCGCCACACATCCAGGCTGGCAGGATACCACGGGAAACTGGACGGCGAATTTGCAGCTCACCCCCGGCTTGCATACTCTTACAGCGAGAGGCGTTCACCCAAGCGGCTGGTTGAGTGCTCCGGCCACAAGCTCGTTTACGGTCACCGGAACGCCCCAGACAATTGCTCAAGGCTTCGATGCCGTTGGCAATATCACCTCCCGCACGTGGAGCGGTGGAAAAGCTCAAGCCCTCACATGGGATGCGTTCGGACGGCTCACAAAAGTCGTTCAAACCGGCGTGGAGCCGTTCACACATGGACGGCGGCATATGATGGCCTCGGGAGGCGACTCCGCACAAGCTACACGCCGGACGGAGGAGGCGCGTTTGTCGTCGATTCGTCCTTCGACCCGCAGGCGGAATTTCTGGAAGTCGGGGTCAATATCAATGGCGCACAGAATTGGCGTGTCAACGGACCGGATTTGAACGGGGCATTTGGTTCACTCAATGGCGCGGGCGGGCTGGAGGCTGTGATTTCGCCAGCGGGCACGACGGGCACCATCAACGATGCGTTCGGAAATGTCGTCGCCTGGGTACGGCGTAAGGCGGGCTCTTCGAGTCTCCCAACGGATGCCTTACCGCGTCAGGCGCCCTTTTCAACGCCGAAAACGGGCGGCTTATCACGTCAGGCGTGCTTTTCGAGAGACGGAACGGACTCCTTACCACGTAAGGAGAACTTTTCGAATCCAAAAACAAGCTTTGGCGCGTCGGAAAGCACAATTGGGAACAATCACCGGGCCTGACATCCGTTCTCGCCGAAAACGCCGGCGGATGGTAGGGATGATCTGTTTTTATGGAACCCATCCTTACCTACAACGTCATTCCCAAACTCCCGCCCGGTCTCGAGCCGCTTCGGGAAATGGTCTACAATCTCTGGTGGACATGGGAACCCTCCGCAAGGCGCCTCTTCCGCTTTCTGGATATTCCGCTCTGGGATGCCACGAACCACAACCCGCTGAGAATGTTGCAGACATGCCGTCAGGCCCGCCTGACCGAGGTGGCCGACGACGAGCATTTTCTCAAGGACCTCCAATCGGTCTATTCCAGGTTCCACGCCTACATGGAGAGGAAGGACACCTATGGAAAGCTGCGGCGTGAGACCACCCCGCTCCAAAACCCCGTGGCCTACTTCTCGGCGGAATACGGATTCCACGAGTCCTTTCCCAACTACTCGGGCGGGCTGGGCATTCTCTCCGGGGACCACTGCAAATCCGCTTCGGACCTTGACCTGAATTTCGTGGCGGTCGGACTCCTCTACCGGGACGGATACTTCAAGCAACAGATCAACAAAGACGGCTGGCAGGAAGCCGTGAGCCTGAATCAGAATTTCCACCACCTTCCGGTCCGGGAGGTGAAGCTCGACGAAACTCCCCTCAAGGTTTCCGTTTCCTTCCCCGACCGGGAGGTTCGCGCCAAAGTCTGGCGGCTCGCGGTCGGGCGGATCGACCTCTATCTCCTCGACACGGCGCTTCCGGAGAACGCTCCCGAAGACCAACTCATCACCGCGCAACTTTACGGCGGGGATCAGGAGTTCCGCGCGCGGCAGGAAATCGTTCTTGGAATGGGCGGATTCCGCGCCCTGCGCGCCATGGGAATCCACCCCCAGGTTTTCCACATGAACGAGGGCCACTCGGCTTTTCTCGTCCTGGAGCGCATGCGGGAATACGTCCGGAACGAGGGTCTCGATTTCAACTCCGCTCTCCAGGTCGTCGCGGCATCGGGCGTCTTCACAACCCACACGCCCGTTCCGGCGGGAAACGACGCGTTCTCCCACGCTCTCATGGCGAAATATTTCGCGGATTATCCCCAGCAGGTGGGGATCCCATTCGACCGCCTTTTTGCGCTGGGCCAGACGACCGTCAATCCCGAGAACACGTTCAGCATGACCGTCCTCGCCCTGAGGACCAGCCGGTATGCAAACGGCGTCAGCAAACTGCACGGCGAGGTCAGCCGCGGGCTCTGGAAGAATGTCTGGAAGGACGTGCCGGAAAAGGAGGTCCCGATCACCAGCATCACGAACGGGGTCCACATCAAAACCTGGGCCGCCGGGGAATTCCACGACCTCTATGAAAAATACCTCGGGAAAGACTGGGAAGACCAGTTGACCAATGTGGATTTCTGGCGCGGGGTCATCGACATCCCGGACGAAGTTCTCTGGAACCTCCACCAGCTCCTCAAGCAACGCACAATCGACTTTCTGCGGGAGCGGATTCACGCCCAACGGCTCCGCAACGGCGAGCCCCCGGAACAGGTCCGGCATGCCAACCGGCTCTTGAACGCCGAGGTCCTCACCGTCGGCTTCGCCAGGCGCTTTGCCACATACAAACGGGGAACCCTCCTCTTCCGCGACCCGGAACGCCTCCTGAAACTGGTCGCGAATCACGAGCGTCCGGTCCAGTTTGTTTTTGCCGGAAAATCCCATCCGGCCGACGACGGGGGCAAGAAGCTGATCCAGGAAGTTTACCAGCATTCGCGCGATCCCCGATTCGAGGGACGGATCGTGTTTATCGAGGACTACGACACGAATGTCGGCCGACGTCTCTGCCAAGGTGTGGATCTGTGGCTCAATAATCCGCTCCGTCCCCTCGAAGCCAGCGGCACCAGCGGCATGAAGCTCCCTCCCAATGGCGGGCTCAATTTCAGCGTGCTGGACGGGTGGTGGCTGGAAAGCTGGAATGGTAAGAATGGTTGGGCCATCGGATCGGATATCACGTCCGGCTCCGAGACGCTCCAGGACCAGGTGGACATTCAAAGCCTTTTTCATGTGCTCGAAAACCAGATCATCCCGCTCTACTACGCGAAGCCGGATGGCAGACTCCCCCTCGCATGGATCCAGCTCATGCGCGAGTCCATGAGGACCATCGTTCCCGTTTTCAACACCCACCGCATGGTGTCGGAGTACAACGAACGCCTCTACGAACCTTCGGCGGCGGCCTTTGCCGCCCTCAGTGCGAACCATTGCTCCAACGCGGTCGCCCTCAGCGGTTGGAAGACGGAAATCCGCTCCCAATGGCCGCAAATCCGCATCCTCGATTATGAGATCGCCTGCCAAATTCCGGACGGCAAGACAGCGCGGGAGGTCTTTTATGTCGGCGAACAGATGACCGTGTCCGCCCGCGTCCATCTCGGCCCGGTGAAGCCGGGCCATGTCCGCGTCCAGGCCTATTACGGACCGGTGGACAAAAACCGGATCACGACCGCGATGTCCACCGACCTCGCGATGGAAAAACACATCGACGACGGGAATTACCTGTTCTCGGGCCCCATCCCGGCGAGTGAAAGCGGGAGCTACGGGCTGAATGTGCGGGTGATCCCGACCCACCCGCACCTCACGCAGGACCACGAACTGCGCCTGATCACCTGGGCACGATGACGCCCGCGCTCTCCACCTGTTGGAATTCCCGTCGCCACAAAAACGGGTTCGACATGGTCGAGGAGATCCTCGCCCTCGGTTTCCAGCGCATCGAACTCGGTCACGGGATGCCGGCCCCGTTGTTCGAAGGCGTTCTGGAGGCCCGCAAAAAACACCGGTTTTCCATCGGCAGCGTCCACAATTTCCTGCCCTCGCCGGTGGAGATCCGGACCGACGATCCGGACTGCTACGAATTCACCTCCCACCGCCCCGGCGACCGGGAGCGCGCTGTCCGCCTGACCCGCCGGACAATCGACTGGGCGGAAAAGCTGGAGGCCCCGTTCGTCGTCGTCCACTGCGGGCGGATCCGCTCGCTCGATATAACCGCCGGGCTCCGCGAACTGGTGACGGATGGAAAATACCTGGGCCGGGAATATGTCCGCCGCAAACTCGCAGCCGTGCAAAAACGGGAGCGCGTCGCCGAAATCTATCTCCAGCGGGTTCTGGAATGCCTGACCGATGTCGTCGATTATGCGGGCACAAAGGGGATCCGGATCGGGATTGAAAACCGCGAACACTACGAAGCGGTGCCGACCGAGCGCGAACTGGTCACTTTTCTCCGCCGGCTGGATTCCGCGCGCGCCGGTTACTGGCATGATTTCGGCCACGCCCAGATCAAGCACAACCTCGGTCTCATCGACCACCGGCAATGGCTGGAGACCGCCGCGCCGCTCGCGCTCGGCTGCCATGTCCATGATGTCAAATGGCCGTTCCGCGACCACTGCGCCCCCTTCGCCGGAGAAGTCGATTTCAAAAACCTTCTTCCTCTCTTCCCAAAATCCTGCGTCATGGTATTTGAACTCTCCCCGCGCACGCCCGTGACGGAAGTCCGCTCCGCCAGGGAACGGTGGATCGAAACGTTTGCCCAATGAAAAAAATATTGCTGCCGGTTGCCCAAATCCTGATCACCATCGGTCTGCTGTGCTGGATATTCCGCGATCCGGAGCAGAACAGAAAAATGCTCGAAGCGATCGGGAAGGCGCAGGCCGATGGCGGGCTGTGGTGGTTTCTCCCCGGCCTCGCCGCGCTCGGCATCGCCCTCCTGCTCCAGACCCGGCGGTGGATCATTCTGCTCCGTGTCCAGAATATCACGATTTCATTCTGGCGGGCGCTCAGGATCATGCTCTCGGGGATGTTTTTCAACCTCTTCCTCCTCGGATCGACCGGCGGGGATGTCATCAAGATCTTTTTCATCATGCGGGAAACTCCGGACAAGAAAGCCGGCGCCCTTCTCAGTGTCTTTGTCGACCGTGTCGTCGGGATGCTCGCCCTGGCCACCGTTTCGGCGGCCGTCATCCTCGCGCGCTGGGAAGACCTGATGAAATCCGCTCCCTGGGGCGTCCTCACGGTGGCGCTCATCCTGGGGGGATCGCTCGGGTTCATCTTCGCGGCCTGGCTGGTCGACCGGCTCCACCTCACCTCGAAACTCCCGCACTGGCTGCCGATGCATGCGAAAATCGCGGAGGCCGCGGCCGCTTTTTCCCAATACGCCAAGGCCGGCGGAGCGGTCGGCCGGGCGTTCCTGCTTTCGCTCCCCGCCCATCTGCTGATTTTTTCAACTTTTTACTTCGCCGCAAAGGCGTTCGGCGCCGGGCTCGGCCCGATCAGTGTCTTCTGTGTCATGCCGGTTGTCTCAACCGTCACCGCGCTTCCGATCAGCCTCGGCGGTGCCGGAGTGCGCGAGGGATTGTTCATCACCCTGCTCGGCGACCTCTACCGGACCCCGAAGGAAATCGCCATGTCGATCTCGATTTCCGGATTCCTCATGATTGTCTTCTGGAGCCTCATCGGAGGCCTCGTTTATCTCCTCTACAGGTCCAGCTCGCCGGGAACCGCGAAAATTTCCGACATGGAAAAATCCGTCGGCGAATTCGAGCGCCACATCGAAGAAAATGCCGAACGCGGACGCGGGGTCGCAGAGTAAGGAACTGGATAAATCCCCGGAAGCCCCGCCTTTTCCCTTGGCCGCCGGGGGCCGCCGCGGCTAGCCTTCTTCCATGCAAATCACCCGACTTTGGCTCATGTTTCCCGCCCGCCTGATCACGCGACCGATCCTCTGGGAACTCGCGAAAAATTTTCCGGTGGTGACGAATATCCGGCAGGCAAGCGTGACGGAGGAGATCGGCCTGGTTTCCCTCGAGCTCGACGGCGAGAGGGAGGACATCAAGAAATCCATCGCATGGCTCGAGGAGCAGGGCATCAAGGTCGAGCCGGTCGAGATCAATACCATCGAGGGCTGAGGTGCCGAAAGACCGCCCTTGCATGCGCGGCGGGGACCATTATTGTAATGGTTTTCTTATGCACCTGAATATCGGGGGTATCCCATGTCGTGACCGTCGGAAGCTTTTTTTCACCGCGCCCTTGTTGGCGTGCGCATTGGTCCTGGGAGCGGCTCCGGCGGCGTCCGCCCAGGAAGTGGTGGTCGTGCCCTTCAAAACGAATCTCTGGCAGATCGCGGTGTCCGGCGGGTATGTGATGATCCCCCTGGCCGCGCTCTCGATCATTACCGTGATGCTCGTTCTCGTGTATCTCGTGACTCTGCGCCGGGGAGCGGTGGCGACCTCGCGTTACATGCAGACAGCGGAGGCCCTCATCCGAAAAAAGGATTACCTTGGCCTCCTGGCGATCTCGAACCGTCACAATGAAGCCGTGGCCCGGATCGTTCAGCGAACGCTTGATTTTCTGACGAAGAACCCGCGCGCAACCCTCGCCGAAGCCCGCGAAATCGCCCAGGCCGAGGGCACGCGCCTGGCCGGCGCGTTGAACCAACAGATCACTTACCTGGCGGACATCGGCACCATTGCCCCGATGCTGGGGCTCTTCGGCACGGTGCTGGGGATGATCAAGTCGTTCACGGCTGTCGCAAGCGATATCGCCACCTCGCGGCCGATGCTGCTCGCGCATGGCGTCTCGGAAGCCCTTGTGGCGACCGCCGCCGGGTTGCTGGTGGGAATTCCCGCCATGGCAGCCTACTCGTTTTTCCGGGGACGCGTCCAGGCGCGCATCTCGGATCTCGAGGCGGCCACCACCCAGTTGATCGCGCTGCTGGGCGTGGGTTCGTCCGCCCGTCGCGAATGAGCGTGCCCCCCACGAATTTTTCGACGATTTGCAGGGGCGGTTGTGCCAATCGCCCATCGGCTGGCCCTTGGCACAAGGGCTCCCGCGGACGAATCAGTGCCCGGTTCGCGGCGCTTTCCTTTTTCACCGGACTGCTCGCGGCCTCCGGACAGCCCGTCCAGGGCGAACCCGAAATCCGCAGGGCGCTGCCGGTCAATACGCCGGCTCCGACGGAAAGTCCGGAGTGGATGGATCGCGTGCCGTCCACCGCCTCCGGGGGACGCGAGATCCCGGTCGCCACCCCGATTCCGATGGCCAGGCCGGTTGCGGTGAGGACCCCGGCGGCGACTCCCCCGCCATCCGTCTCCCCCACCCCGGACGTACAACCGTTCCGGCCCACAGGACGTGTCGAGGTCGCGCCACAACCGGATGAAAACGGGACCATCCGCATCGCCCCTTCCTCCGGCCAGGCATCCGATCACGCCCGCGAGGCCCTGGAACGGGCGAACAATTTTTACTCGCGGAAAATGTATGACCTTGCGGTGCCGGAATATGAGATGTTCCTGATCTCCTCGAATCCGGGCGAAGGCCGGGATGCCGCCCTGTTCCGCCTCGCCGAATGCCACCGGATGCTGGGCAACATCCCCTCGGCCCGGTCGGGATACGAGAAGCTGGTGATGGAGTTTCAGAAGGGCGAATTCGCCGGCGCGGGCGCTTACCGCCTCGGAGAATTCCTGTTCGGCGAAAAAAATTACGAGGCGGCGAACACGCAGTTCCAGAACGCGGCCCGCGAGTCCAAGGACGGCGAGGTTCGTCTGACCGCCCTGTATTTTTCCGCCCGGAGCCTCGATTACCTCAAACGGGACAAGGAAGCCCGCGAGGCATACAAGGCGGTGCTGGCGGTCGGGGGAAAAAACCCCTACCGCGATCATGCGCGCCTGGCGTCCGCGGACATCGATGCCCGCGGCGGAGAAAAAAAAGGCGCCCTGGCCGCTTACGAGGAACTGGGAACACCCGGAAAAACCGCGATGGCCGCCGAGGCCGCGGTGAAAGGCGCGGCACTGGCGGTGGATCTCGGCCAAAAAGAAAAGGCGGCCGCCCTGTTTGAAAAGGCGATGGGCAATCCGGAGGCGGGAGACTGGAAGCCCGTGGCCATCATCGGAGCCATGCGGCTCCGTTACCAGGCCTCCTCCTACCAGGCCGTCGTGGACATGGCCGCCGCGGCGGACCAGCTTCCCGCGGAGACCCGCCCGGAAGCGCTCCAGATCCTCGCGGCTTCCTACCGGCAGCTCGGGAACAACCTGGATGCCCGCCGGACCTACGACCGGATCCTCAAGGAATTTCCCGACTCCGCGCCTTCCGGGGACGCCCGCTTCCAGCGGCTTGTCAGCCTCTACGCCTTGAAAGACAAAAATCTGGCCGCGGAAGTGGACGCCTTTCTGGAAAAGACGACGAACCCGAAAGAACGCACGCAGGCGCTGCTTCTGAAAGCGGAGACATGGTTCAAGCAGGGCGACTATGCGGGAGCTGGCAAAGTCTATGAGGGCCTGCTCCGCCGGGAGCTCGCCGACGAGCTCCGCGCCGACGCGCTCTACAAGCTCGCATGGTGTCTGGCCGCCACGGGAGACCACCCCGCCGCCGCCTCGGTCTACTCCGAATTCCTGACAAAGTTTCCCGACCACAAACTCGCCTCCACCGCGCTGGCGCAGAGGGCTCTCTCGAAGCAGGAAAACAAGGCCTTCGACTCGGCGATCGCGGATTTTGACGCCATCGCGGACAAGTATCCCGGCACGAAAGAACACGAACTCGCCCTCCAGCAGAAAGCCCTGATCTTCGGACAACAGAAAAATTACCCCGGGATGGCGCAGACGTTCGAAAAACTGCTCGACAAATTTCCCAAGAGCGCCGCGGCCGCCCAGGCGAATTTCTGGCTCGGATGGGCGGCCTTCGAGCAGAAGAACTACAAGACGGCGATTCCCAGGTTGGACGCCGCACGCACGCTGGACGCGGCGCAATACGGGGAGAGGGCTTCTCTGCGGATCATCCTGTCCTATTATTACATGGAAGACCGGGGATCGGTTGCCCGCGAAGCGGCCAATTACAAGGGAGGGAATCTTCCCGCCGAAATCACCCTCTGGCTGGCGTCCCATCTCGTGGACGAGGGCAATTACGCCAGGGCCGAGGCCCTTCTGCTCCCTCTTGCCAGCAACCCCGCGGCGCTCACCCCGGATGCCTGGATCCAACTCGGCGAGTCGGAAATCCGTCTCGGAAAATTCCCGGAAGCCCGCGGCCCGATCGACAAATTCCTCGAGACTGCCCGTGATCCGGCCACCCGCGCGCGCGGGCTCATGGCCAGCGCCCAAATCCACCTGGGAATGAAAAATCCCGCGCAGGCCGGCCCCATCGTGGAAGAGATTCTTCTCCTCCAGCCGGAGGGACGCCTGAACGCGGAAGCAAGGCTTTTGCAAGGAGACATCCTGCTTTCCCAAGGGACCCCCGAGGCCGCGGCGCGCGCGTATAGGACGGTCGCCGTGCTTCTCGATGACCCGGTGATCACCCCGCGCGCCCTTCAAAAAGCAGCCGATGCCTACCGTCGCGCAGACAACCGCTTCGAGGCGGAAAAAACCCTTGCGGAACTCCGGCAAAAATATCCGGATTTCCAGAAATCCCCAAAATCCCCGAAAACCAAATCATGAGAACCGCATTCCTTGTCCTCTTCGCCGCATCGGTCGCATGGGCGGCCGAGATCGCGCTCCACGAGCAACCTCTGCCCGAAGTCAAAGCCACCATCCAAATCCCCGAGGGGTGGACATCGTTCACCGAGAGTGACGAAGGAGTCTTTGTCTACCACCTCGGAAAGGGCGGACAGGCCGGCGGGCCAGATCCCCTGGCCATCACACTCAGCGTCACGACAAAAGTTCCGGACCGCACCACCCAGTCGCCATCGGCCTATGCCGCGGCACTCATCGACATGTCGCAGGACGAAGGACCGAATTCCCCGACCAAAAAGGGCCAGTTCAACGGCCTCCCATCCCTCCGGTCGGAATACGCCTTCGAAAGCGACAAGGGCAAAATGCGCGCCGTCAACATCGCGATCCCAAATGACAAAACCGGCACGCTTTACTTCTTTGCCTGGCAGGCCCCGGTGGAGGAGCCCGCCGAGGAGGAGGCGGTCCGGGAGAAAGTCGTGGCCTCGGTGAAACTCGATCCCGGATTCTAACCCGCTCCATGAGGGACCTGCTGCGCTTTCTGGTTTTTGTCGCCGTCGCCGCCTGCGTCGTCGCAGGCCTTTATCTCTGGAAATCGCTTGCCCCCGCAACATCCGTCCCGGTCGACGCTTCGCCGGTGCCGCCGGGACGGCTGGCGGAGATGGAACGTGAATTCACGTCGCTCGTCGAAAACGTCCTTCCCTCTGTCGTCAGCATCAATGCGCTTCCGGCGGATGCCATCGACCCGAGAACGGCTCTCCTGCGCAGACTGATTGGCGCGGGGCCGGGAGCCCGTCCACCCGCCCAGCTCGGCTCCGGCGCGATCGTCTCCAAGGACGGCTACATTGTCACGAACGTGCATGTGATTGAAAATGCCGGTTCGGTCGAGATTCATCTCAACGACGGACGTTCGCTCCCCGCGAAATTCGTCGGCGCCGACCGGATCGCAGACGTGGCCGTGCTCAAAATCGACGGCGGAAACCTCCAGCCGCTGGATTTCGCGGATTCCGACGCGGTGCGCATCGGCCAGACGGTGATCGCTGTCGGAAATCCTTTCGGTCTTCAGGAAACCGTCACCAAAGGCATCGTCAGCGGAAAAGGCCGCAAGATGATGAGCGAGACCGCCAATGAATTTTTCCAGACCGACGCCCCGATCAACCCCGGAAACTCGGGAGGGCCGCTCGTGGACCTCAATGGCCGGATTATCGGCATCAACAACTTCGTGATCCAAAACACCGACGGCATCGGCTTCGCCATCCCGGCAAACATAGTCCGCAAAGTCTATGAAAACATCCGCGAGTTCGGGCATGTGATCCGCCCGTGGTTCGGTGTCGTCATGCTGCCGATCACTCCCGCTCTGGCCGCCCAACTTGGCCTGCCGGACTCCAAAGGAGCCCTCGTCCAGGCGACCATGGAAAATTCTCCGGCGGCAAGGGCGGGCTTGATGCCGGGGGATGTCATCCTCTCGTATGACAGCCATCCGATTGCCGATTACAACGACCTCCGCAAGAAAGTTGCCGAAACCGAACCCGGACGGAAAGTCGCCGTCGGCATCGTCCGCGAGACCCGGAATCTCATGATCCCCGTCACGATAGAAAAACAGCCCGGCGAATAGAACTTTGTTTTTTTTCCGAAACAGATAAATTGCCGACTTTGTGATTCCTTCCACCCAAGCCTCCCCTCCGATTCCCCGCCAGCCGATTGGCGCGACATTCGCTGTTGCCGTCGGCATCCTGGGATTTTTTCTCGTCCTTCAATTCCTCGCCGTCGCCTGGTATTTCCTGCCGATCCTGAGGGAAAAGGTGGTCGAGAGCGCCACCGTGGCCAGTATCCCGCCCGCGGCGGAAAACCCGGCTCCCCCGGCGCAGACGGGCACAGTCAGCGCACCCGAACGCGAGCAACCGGCCCCGGCCCTCGTTCAAAAAATCAACCGGCTGGTCACCGATTCCGACCGCGCCTATCGCGTGGGAGATTTCGAAGCCGCGCTGAAAGGGATCCATGAGGCGGCCGACCTGCTCCCGGACGATCCGGGAATTCTCCTTCGTCGCGCGCGCCTCTTCGAGAGCATGCAACAACCCGCCGATGCCGCGTCCGATTATGCGCGCGTCGCCGCTCTCCCCGGCCTCTCCGATGATGTTCGCACGAAAGCCGAACGCAAGCTCGCCCAGCTCGGCGGCAGCGTCTCGGGAAGCCCGGCCGCCAATCAGGAGATCGACGATGCTTCTTCGCAAAGCGGATCGGAGGTGCGTGAGGAAACCGGCCTGCAACCCGGCGCCAGTCTGGGAATCGTGGACGCCAGGCTGCGCGATGGAAGCCCCGGCACCAAAGTCCTGCGCGTGGCCATCAAGGCCCGCCCGGGAACAACCGTGGACACCCGGCAGATGAAACTGCATGTCTTCTTCTACGAGAAAGACGAGGCGGAAGATATCCAGCTGACGGAATCCAAAGTCGTCTCCCAATGGATCAGCCCGCCGGTCAACTGGGCAGACAATGAGCCGGAGTTGCTCGATGTGACTTATATTCTTCCCGACAGCACCCTCCCCGGCAGCGCCGCCTCCAACGGCTCCCCCGGAAGAACATTCGTGGGTTCCATCGTCGGCATTTATTACAATAGCGAGCTTCAGGATACACGGGCCGACCCGGGAAATCTGGCCAAGAAGTTTCCGCTCCCACTTTACCTCAAGCAAGAACCCCAATGAAAATTCTGGTCGTGGATGGCAGGCCCGGAGTGGCGGAAACGTTGACGCAATCTCTCCAAACTCTCGGTTGGACAGGAGTCGGCGCCGCAACCAACTCCGATGACGCCGTCGAATGGATCAACCGGCACGGAGGATGCGACGTTCTCGTCACGGAGGTTTTCCTTCAACCGGCAGACGGCTTCACCCTCCGGGAAACCATCCAACCGCATCTGCCCGGGATGAAAACCATTTTCACCTCGATTCACGATGCGTCTGCTCATGCCGAAAGGATGGCCGGGCATGAATTCCTCCCGGCACCGCTGGCCCCCGGAATTTTGGATGAGGCTCTGCGCAGGCTCACCCCGGAAACACCTGTCGCCCCCCCCGCACCTTCTCCGACACCGACACCGACACCGACACCGACACCGACACCG
>JBAYWC010000068.1:0-15139 GCA_041674265.1 Terrimicrobiaceae bacterium | reverse complement strand
CTCCCAAGTGGGCCGCCTTCCCCTCCGGCGCACAGCTGTAGCCCGAAAAATATCGGACCCTCTGTGTTTATCGGCCCTTCAGGCCTTCCGTCGGGGAAGTTAGGCTAATCTTCAAGCCCCCGGCTTTGCCGGGGGTCTTTGACTGCGTTTGCCCTGCCTGCAAGAGAGCCGCCGGTTTGCAACATTCGACCTCTCCCCGGCACGCGGCGGAAGACTATTTCCCGCACAGCCGGCGGATGGCCACCTGAATGTCTTTTTCCGCCGCCTCGATCTCCGATTGCAGTTGTCGGGAGGAAATGGAGATCGCACCGAACGACTCGACGGTCGTCCGTTCCAGATGGTCGTCCGTGGCCACCGTGACATCGCAATAGGCGGCGTATTTCGCGGCGAGCCGCTCGATGATCGAATCGGCCGTCTGCCCGTCCTTGGAATAGAAGACTTTGATCCCGGCCGGGGTCCCCTCGCTGGAGGCTTTGGCCCCTTTTCCGTCAAAAACCACCGCGACAGTCCAATCGGAATTATCCTGCAGGGAGGTCAACATCCGCACGAGGGTTTCCCGGACAGACGCCCCCCCGGACGCATAGTTCCGCGAAAGTTCCGGCCACTGGAAGATCATGCTGTGACCGTCGACGATGAGGATTTTTTGTTTCATCGCGGTCCGCGCGTTTCCGGCTATTGGGCGTCCGGAAGAAGCAGCGTGTTGATCCGCTCGATCCCCTGGCGGGCAAAGTCGCTGGCGGGGTAGTCCTTCTGGGCCTTCAAATACCAGGCCAGGGAGGATCCCAGCTGATCCTTCTTCTCCTGCTCCTCGGCCTGCCTGAGCGCCCGGACGAAGTCTGCCGCCCGCGTGGTCAAATTGGCCCGGATCTGGTTGAGCTTGTTGTCATCCGGAAATTGGCGGTAGGCCATTTCCGCGCTCTCCCACGCCCCGGCGAAATCCCCGCGCTTCTCGACCTCCTGTGCCCGGATGATCGCGGCCTCGACCAGGGCCATGTCGTCGAGGACCTTGCGGAGTTGCTCCTGCTTCTCGGGAAACATGGCCGTCGCGGCGATGAACTTCATCTTGTCGTCGAAGATCTGCCGGTAATTTTTCTGGCTCAGCAGTTGGTCGAAATCCGTGATCGCCCTTTGTTGCACGTCGGACTGGCTGAAGATCATCCCCCCCACTTCCGTCAGCGCGGGGTTTCTCGGCCAGATCTCCGCGGCGGCCCGCAGCTCCGCTTCCATGGCCGCCTTGTCTCCGCTCGCGGCCGCGTTGCGGGCTTTTGCGAGGTGCATGGAACTGACCGTCTTCGCCGTCTCAATTTTTGCGAGCGGCTTGCTCACGTCGAAATCGACGGCGACCCGCTGCAATTCCTCCACCAGCCTCGCGCTTCGCGTGAGGTCGTTGACTTCCAGGGCGGCGAGCAACTCGTTGCCTTTTTGTGAGAACTCAAGCGCCCGGCGCTTGTCTTCCCGGCTCAGCAGGCGCACGGAGGGAAGGAATTCCCCCAGCGCGAAGGTTTCCGCCAGCCGCTCCGTCGCGCTCTTCAGTTCGTTTTTCGAAAGGAGGAACTTGTAGGCCTCGATCCCCTCGTTGACATCGCGGATCGCCTCGTTGGCGAGTCCGTCGAGCTGGCTCAGCGAGCTGATGAGCTTGCTCACGGCCTGGGCGGCTGTGGCGGCACCGCCCACGAGGCTCTCCACCCCGAGGTTTTGGATACCGAGCTTCATGCCCTGCGCGGAAAACGACTGCCCGGAGGGAACATAGGTTCCTCCCCCCACGCCGGCTCCATTGGTTCCGGTGCCACCCGCGACATATCCTCCCCCCTGAGCTTTTCCGGAAACCTTGGGATCGAGTTCCGCCTCGATTTTTGCCTGCCCGGCATCCTTGTTGACCGGCAGCTTGTCCACCATTTTCTTGAAGACCTCGATGGAATTGTCCCCGTCGGTGTAGAGTGCCCGGTAGAAGCGGTTGGCGATGATGACATGCTCGAAGCGGCGTGTTGCAAAGAACTGCATGATCAGTCCCTGGAGGTGCCCCTTGGCGGCCAGTTCGAACATGGCCATGCGGGCTTTGTTGTTCTTGATGGTCTGCCCGACCTCGGAAAGCTCCCTTTTGGTCTTCGCCATGCGGGCCTCCCGTTCGAGCTTCTGGTTCTCCTGCTGAAAAGGGGAATCCTTGGCGCTGGAAGAAATCCCCAGGGCGGAATTCTTCGCGGCAATCTCGTTGTTCCATTCCGCCGTCGAGCGCTGTCTTTCCAGGGTCACGTTGTCCCGTTTCAATTTCTCGACAGCCGCCAAATTGTTCTGGGCGGCGTAAATGGCGTCGGCCAGGGTGTTGCACAGGTTGGCGTCGTCTTTGTATTGGGAGGCTTTTTTCAAGAGAGCGAATGCCGCGTCCTGGTTCTGCCGGGTGGCATTTCCCGGCGAGAGAAGCTCCATGATTTTGCCGATGGTCTCCCGGTAGGCCACATCGGCGGCGGCGGCCGCCGGTGCCGCATTCAGGTATTTTTCGAATCGGGCACGGAACAGCCGGTTGTCGTTGATGTTCCAAAGCTTCCCGTCGTAGGCCACCGTGTCGTTTCCGGGATCGAAATGGGGGACATCCCTGCCGATGAACCCCTCGTTCATCTGGCCGGGCCGCGCCCCCCCTGTGGCGGCCTTGGAGTCCCCGGCCCCGGGGGGAACCTGGTCCTCCGGACGCGCTGTCACCGCGCCAAAAATAAGGAGGAAAAACAGAAGGACGAGGGTTCTCATGGCTGGGAGATTTTCTTGGTTTTCAGAACCCCTTTCGGGTCCACTTCGAGGACAAAACGAAACTTCTGCCCTTTCTGGATATTGATCGCATTGAACTCCGGCGTCACCAGCACCGGGAGGGTGTCCTTTTCCACGTCCACCGCGATGAGCCGCCCGGAGGTGGGCGACCAGGCCAGCGAGTTCGACACCTCGCCCTCGGCTTTATAGACGTTCCCGCGCAGGCTGTTCGCATTTTCCATGTAGGAGGGGACATCGAGCTGGGCGATGGTCCGGTAGGGGTCGGACCCCGAGGACAGAAAAAACCGGGAACCGAAAAAAGCGACGAGGAGCAGGCCGGCGGCCACGAGCAACCAGAGGGGGCGGATGGAGGAATTCTTGCGGCGGGCCATTGTCAATAAGTAGCTGTGATCGGGGTGGAGTTCAAAGAGAAACCGACTTCCTAGCATACCCGCCTGCCGGCTGGCGATGCCGAATCCTTCCCGCATTTTCCTGCCATCAACGCGTTGACAGGACGGGGGCGGCTGTTATTTCTGGCAATCCGATTTTTCCCTTTATGTCTCAAAAAACCAAATCCATGAAGTCCGCAGCGCCCCGCAAAGGCAAATATGTTTATACGTTCGGTGATGGCAAGGCCGATGGCGATGGCAGGATGAAACCGCTTCTCGGCGGCAAAGGCGCCAACCTCGCCGAAATGACCCGCATCGGCCTCCCGGTGCCCGCGGGCTTCACCATCACGACGGAAGTCTGCGCGTATTTTTACGCCAACAAGCGCGCGTATCCCAAAGAACTCCAGGGCCAGATCGAAGCCGGCATCCGCAACATGGAGAAAATCATGGGCGGCAAATTCGGCGACCCGAAGGGGTTCCCTCTCCTCGTCGCCGTCCGCTCCGGCGCCCGCGACTCGATGCCGGGCATGATGGACACGATCCTCAACCTCGGCCTCGATGACGAATCCGTGATCGCGCTCGCGAACGCGACGAACAACGAGCGCTTTGCGTGGGACTGCTACCGCCGGTTCGTCCAGATGTATGGCGACGTGGTCATGGGCGTCCAGAAACGCGAGGGCGAGGACCACGAGCCCTTCGAAACCATCATCCACGAATTCAAACACGAAAAATACCATGCCGACATTGTGGACAGCGAACTCACCGCGGAAGACCAGCAGGAACTCGTCAAGCGGTTCAAGTCCCTCGTCAGGGAACGCGCCGGCAAGAGCTTCCCGGCGAACCCCTGGGACCAGCTCAAGGGGGCGGTCGGCGCGGTCTTCGGTTCCTGGATGAACGACCGCGCGATCGTCTATCGCCGGAAATACAACATCCCCGCCGAATGGGGCACCGCCGTCAACGTCCAGGCGATGGTCTTCGGCAACACCGGTGAAAAATCCGGTTCCGGCGTCGCCTTCACCCGCAACCCGGCCAACGGCGTCAAGGAATTCTACGGGGAGTTCCTCATCAACGCCCAGGGCGAAGACGTCGTCGCCGGCGTCCGCACCCCCGAGCCGGTCGCTCTCCTCAAGAAGCAACTGCCGAAACCCTTCGCCGAGCTGGAAAAAGTCCGCCGGACGCTCGAGAGCCACTTCAAGGACGTGCAGGATTTCGAGTTCACGATCCAGGAAGGCAAGCTGTTCATGCTCCAGACCCGCAACGGCAAGCGCACCGCCGTCGCCGCCCTCAAGTTCTCGGTGGACATGGTCCGCGAGAAGCTCATCGACTGGAAGACCGCGATCCACCGCAACCCGGCCGACCAGCTCGACCAGCTCCTCGCCCCGGTTTTCGATCCCGCGGAGATCAGGAAAGCCAAGCTCCTCGCCAGCGGCCTGCCCGCCGGGCCGGGCGCGGCTTCCGGAAAAATCTACCTGAACGCCGACCGCGCGGCCGCCGCCGAGGAGAAGGGCGAAAAAGTCCTTCTCGTCCGCACCGAGACTTCGCCGGAAGACCTGCGCGGCATGATCGCCGCCGAAGGCATCCTCACCGCCAAGGGAGGTGTCTCGTCGCACGCCGCCCTCGTCGCGCGCCAGATGGGCAAAGTCTGCATCTGCGGCGCTTCCGCGCTCCACATCGACTATGACAAGAAGACCGTGACCGTCGCGGGCGAAACCTTCAGCGAAGGGGACTTCCTCTCGATCGACGGCACGGCCGGCACCGTTTACGGCGGCCAGATCGCGACCGCCCCGTCCGAGATCATCTCCGGCCTCCTCCACGGCGACAAGGCCGCGCAGAAGACCGAGAAGTTCAAGAACTTCAAGCAGCTCATGGACTGGTGCTCGAAAGTCGCGCGCCTGGAAGTCCGCACGAACGCCGACAATCCCGAACAGACGGAAAACGCCATCGCGTTCGGCGCGACCGGCATCGGCCTCTGCCGCACCGAGCACATGTTCTTCGAGGGCGACCGCATCGACGCCATGCGCGAGATGATCCTCGCCGAGAAGACCAGCGAGCGCAAGGACGCCCTCGCGAAACTCCTCCCGTATCAGCGCGCGGACTTCACCGGGATCTTCAAGGCCCTCAACGGCCACCCGGCCACCATCCGCCTCCTCGATCCGCCGCTCCACGAGTTCCTGCCGCACGACCACGGCTCGCAGAACGCCCTCGCGCAGAAGATCGGCGTCAGCGCCGACAAAATCGCCCAGCGCGTCAAGGATCTCCACGAGTTCAACCCGATGCTCGGACACCGCGGCTGCCGCCTCGGGGTTTCCTATCCCGAAATCACCGAAATGCAGGCCCGCGCAATCTTCGAGGCCGCCGCGGATGTCGCGAAAAAGAAGATCAAGGTGAAGCCGGAAGTCATGATCCCGCTCGTCGGATTCAAGAAGGAACTCGACCTCCAGGTGGACATCGTCCACCGCGTCGCGAAGGAAGTCATGGCCGAGAAAAAGATCAAGTTCGACTACCTCGTCGGCACGATGATCGAAGTCCCGCGCGGCGCGATCACCGCGGATGAGATCGCGAAGACCGCCCAGTTCTTCAGCTTCGGCACGAACGACCTCACCCAGACCGCCCTCGGCATGAGCCGTGACGACATGGGCTCGTTCCTGAACGCCTACACCGAAAACGAGGTCTTCAAGAAGAACCCGTTTGCCACCCTCGACCAGGACGGCGTCGGCCAGCTCATCAGGATCGCCATCGAAAAGGGCCGCAAGACCAACCCGAAAATCAAGCTCGGCATCTGCGGCGAACACGGCGGTGACCCGGACAGCGTGAAGTTCTGCAACAAGGTCGGCCTGACCTATGTGAGCTGCTCGCCATTCCGTGTCCCGGTCGCGCGCCTCGCCGCCGCGCAGGCCGTGCTCGAACAGGAGAAATAATTTCCCCCTCCCCGCATGAGAAGCCGCCCGCGGAGAAACATCGTGGACCGGGACTTGGCCGGCCGCCCGCACACCCTGCAAAAACCAAGCGGCCAGCAAACCGCCCTTACCTACGAAGGCATGGGCCGGATCAAGACCCGGGCCGATGGCGTCGGCACGACCACGTGGACATATGACGGCGAAGGCAATCCGACGAATGTGGCCGAGGGGAGTGCTAATATTTCGCGAACGTTCGATGACCTGGGTCGCGTCCTCACCTGCACCGACATGAGCGCTCTCCGACGCGGCGGGCAGGATCTTCAGCGCGCCCTCGGGAAAGATCGATTTTGAGGAATTGGCCCCGCGGCAATTTTTCCCGCGATTGATTTTCCTGCGGGAACTCCCCATCCTGCGCGGATGCTGAATGACATCTGGCTCGGCCTCGTGCTGCTGGCGGTCCTCATGGGAGGGTTTTCCGGGCATCTGCAGGAGGTGTCGAACGCGGCTTTCGAGGCCTGCAAGGCGGCCGTGATGAATATCGCCCTTCCGCTGGCGGGGGTGATGGCCCTGTGGCTGGGCCTGATGAAGCTCGCGGAAAAGTCCGGTCTCGTGGAGATCCTGGCGCGCGCGCTGCGACCGGTGCTGAAATGGCTTTTCCCCGATGTGCCCGCAACCCATCCCGCGATGGGTTCGATGGTGATGAACATCGCCGCGAACATGCTCGGGCTGAGCAATGCCGCCACGCCGCTCGGGCTCCGGGCCATGCAGGATCTGGAAAAGCTCAATCCGCGTCCGGGCACGGCCAGCAATGCGATGTGCACGTTTCTAGCGATCAATACGGCCTCGGTGCAGTTGATCCCCGCCACCACGGTGGCGATCCTCGCGGCGGCCGGAGCCAAAAATCCGGCTCAGATCATCGGGACCGCATTCTTCGCCTCGTGCTGCTCGACCACGGCCGGCATCCTGGCCGTGAAATTTTTCGAGAAGCTTCCGATGTTCGCGCTCCCGCCCGCCGGGTCCGCCCCGTCGCCGATCGGGTCGGATGTCGGGGAACGGCAGGTGCCGCGCCTCGTCTGGTGGGGCAACTGGGCGCTCCTCCTGTTCGCGGCGAGTTTTGTTTACTTCGGCTGGCAGCACGCCTCGTTGCCCGACCAGATCGCCCGCCAACCGCTCGTGCGGCTGGTGGAGTCGGTCTCCTACCTTGCCATCCCGTTCCTCGTGGGATTTTTTCCGCTCTACGCCGCGCTCTGCCGGGTGAAGGTCTATGAGGAATTTGTGGAAGGGGCGAAGGAAGGGTTTCAGGTGGCGATAAAAATCATCCCCTACCTGGTGGCGATCATCTCGGCGGTGGCGATGTTCCGGGCGGCCGGCGGGATCGACCTGATCGCGAAGGCCCTCGGTCCCGCGCTGGCTGCGATTTCCTTTCCCTCCGAGTTGCTGCCGCTCGCCCTCATCCGGCCCTTGAGCGGGAGCGGCGCGACCGGGCTTTTTGCCGAGCTGGTGAAAAGCCAAGGGCCCGACAGCCTGGTTTCGCAGATGGGCGCGACGATCATGGGGGGAACGGAGACGACGTTTTACGTGCTCGCCGTCTATTTCGGCTCGGTCAGTGTGCGGCGCACCCGCCACGCCGTCCCTGCCGGCCTGTGCGCCGATCTCGCCGGCATCACCGCCGCGGTGATCATCTGCAACATGGTTTTCGGGCGCTGATGCACGAGACATTCCGCCTCCTGCAAATCGTCCTGCCGGTGTTCCTCGTCATCGGCGCCGGCTATGCCATGCGGCGCACCAGGATCCTCACCGAGGAGGCGGACCAGTCGCTTCTCGGGGTTCTCATCAAGCTCTTCGTGCCCTGCCTGGCCCTGGATGTGATCATTGGAAACGAAGCCCTGATGCGGCCGACCAACCTGGTTCTGCCGCCGCTCGCGGGGTTTGCCTCCGTGGCTCTCGGCCTCGGGGTCTCGCTTCTGGCCGCGCGGATTTTTATCAGGGACGCCACGAGCCGGAGGACATTCGCATGCGCCACCGGGCTCCAGAATTACGGATACATCCCGCTTCCGTTGTGCCAGGCCCTTTTCAACCGCGAGGTTGTCGGTGTTCTTTTCGCGTTCAACCTCGGGGTCGAGGTGGCCATGTGGAGCATCGCCGTGGCCACGATCTCCGGCCACCAGGCCGGCAAGCGCTGGTGGGCGCCCTTGTTGACCCCGCCGATCCTGGCGGTCGTCGCCGGAATCGTTCTCAACTTTCTGGGGGCCGACAACTGGATTCCCGCTTCCGTCGATACCGCGTGGCACATGCTCGGGCTTTGCGCTGTCCCGCTGGGCCTGCTTTTGACCGGGGCCGTTCTCGCGGATCACGCGACCCCGCATGTCCTGCGCAGCGGATGGCCCGCCATGTTGCTGGGCATCGGAATCCGTCTCGGGATATTGCCGGTGCTCCTGTTGCTGATCGCCCTGGCAATCCCCGTCGATCCGGCGCTTCACGCCGTGCTCGTCGTCCAAGCGGCGATGCCGAGCGCTGTGTTTCCGATCGTGCTCGCCAAAATCCACGACGGGGACATGCCGACCGCCCTCCGCGTCGTTCTGGGGACCTCTCTTGTCGGTCTCGTCACCATCCCGCTCTGGCTGACGTTCGGGCTGCGGCTCTTCCAGTAGCCGTCCGGTGGCGCCGGGATTTCGGGCGCTTGATCCTAAATTCCGCAGTCAAACCACTGAATTCCACTAAAATCCGCTAATTGACAGAGTGTTGCGAAATAACCAACCATTCCCCTGCGGGGTGAATGATCGGGTTTGCAGAAGCTACTCTCCAGCTTCATGTTTCAGTGGTTTTTAGTGGCTGTTAGCGGTTTATAGGTTGATGTGGCCAAGGCGCTCTGTCGCCGTGTCGCCCAGACGCCCCGACAGAGCGGGGCGACCACAACGGTTGCTCGGCCGGAGCTTTATTCAAACACAGCTCCATCCCCGGGCGAAAATTATTGCTTGGCGGGAAAAAACTTGTCGATCACCGGCCGGATCGCCTCCGCCCAAATTTCCTTTCCCTTTCCCTGCCATCCATCGGTGATCGAGTCGCCGTCGAAGACCTGGCCGATGCGGCCCGATCATTGTTCGATTCCACCCGCGACAGATCATTCGGTCACTCGGAACGCGGCTTCACAGCGACGCCGTCGCTCACCGTATCCGGCGGGTGGAGGATCACTTTTTGGCCCTCGGAAAGTCCGTCCGTCACTTCGGCGGCGATGCCATTGCTGTGGTCGATTCCGACCCTGGCCAGCTTCGCCCGCCCGTTTCCCACGACGAAAGCCATCCATTCGTTGCCGCGGCGGAAGAGCGCCCCGGTCGGGACTTGCAGCACGTTGTCGCCCGTCCATGTGACGATGCGGGCCTCGACACGGTAACGGTCGCCGAGCACACCTTCGGGAAGGTCCGTGAAATTCACCCTGACCTTGACCCGTTGCTCCTCGACCCCCAGCGCGGACACCTTGAGAAATCCCCCCGGTTCGATCAAGGCAACCTTTCCGCGCAGCGGCTCCCCGCCACCCCATTGTTCGATGGAAACATCCGCGCCCGGCTTCACGTTCACCGCGTCGCTGGAGAGCAACTCGATCTCGGCTTCGAGATCCCGCGGGTCGCCGACTTCCATGACCGGCAGCCCCGGCGTCACGGGCCGGGCGCTTTCCTCGAGAACATTGAGCACGAAGCCGGAGACGGGCGCGCGGATTTCAATCGGACGTCCGCTTCCGGTGGATTCCCCCGTGGCTTGCAGGAGGGCGGCTTTGGCCTGCTCGAGTTCGAACTCGGCCACCTTCAGCGCGAAGCGCGACGAACCGAGTTGGTTGCCGAGCATTTCGACGCGGTTGGCGGCCGTGTCGAATTCCTGGACGGCGATGGCGCCCTTTTTTCGCAACTGTTCCGCCCGGGCCAATTCCTTGCGGGCGAGGTCCAGTTCGGCCGTCGCGCTTTGCGCCTGCTCATTGCGCTGCTGAAGGGCCGCCTCGGCGGAATGCACCGCCGCCTCGGCCTGCGCTTGCGCGCGCGGATCCAGAAAGTCCGATGGCGACGATTGGATCACGGCCAGAAGCGTCTCGCCGGCGACGATGGGATCGCCGGCGCGCACCGGCACGCGCTTCAAGAAGCCCGCCACCGGCGGCGAGACGACGTAGCGGTTGCGGATGCGCGTCTTTCCTTCCTCGAGCACGGAGACCGTGAGCGGTCCGCGCGTCACGGGTTTCATCTCGACCGGCAGGGGTTTCGGGAGGAGGCCGGCCACAATGAACACGACAAGGGCGAGTCCCGCGCCGTAGAGAACGGCTTTGCGCCAGAGACTTTTTCGTTTTGCGGTCCGGCCGGCGCCGGTTGTCGTTGAGGTTTTCATCATTCGCTGGCTTTCAGAACGCCCAGAAGGTCGAGATTCCGGATCCGGCGGCTCACCGCATAAAATGAAACGCCCGCGGAAAGGAGCACAATCAAAATCGCGGTGGCATGGGTTTCGTGGGTCAGAATCAGCGGAAGACGGATCGTTTCCGTGCTTGCGGCCCGGACGATGAGGGCGGCGAGTTGGCGTCCGATCCAGAGCCCGGCGGGGATCGCCACGACGGTCAACAGGGCGAGTTCGCCGATCATCACTCCCGCCACCTCGCGGTTGGTGAATCCGATCACGCGCAGGGTGGCCAGATCGCGGCTGCGCTCGGAAAGCGCGATGCGCGCGCTGTTGTAAACCACGCCGAAGGCGACGATCACCGAGAACGTGAAATAGATGCCCTGGATGAGGTTGATCGATTCCGCGGTCGTCTTGCGGAAACTCTGCTGCAAGGCCGAGGTGATGCCGAGGTTGGCAATGCGGGGCACCTCCTTGACTTTGTCGAGAAAGTCCGTCCACCGGCGCGCATCCACCGAAAGATGCGCCCCGCTGACCGTCGGACCTTCCTGCATGAGGCGGCGCAGGGCCCCGATGTCCATGTACGCCGAAAGACCGGCATAATCGGTGATCAGGCCGTGGACCGGCACCTCGCGTTTCGGGCGGCGGCCCTCCTGCACCTCCATCACCAGCGAATCTCCGGGCTTCGCGCCGAGCATCTCCGCGAGTTTTTGCGAAACGAGCAGCCCGTCCGGTGGCACGGGCAGCGGGTTGCCGTGTTCGTCGAGCGCGCGATTGAGGAGGGTGCCCGCAGGAACGCCCGTGACCGCGAGGCGATGGCTGCGGTGCCCGAAACGCAGTTGCGCCGGCACGCTGCGGAACGCCTCCGCATGGATGACCCCCGGCAGGTGCCGGATGTCGTTGAAGGCCGACGCCGAGCCCGGCTCGATGAGCGTCACCGTCACATCCTGCCGCTGCGCGAGGGTCCACTGGAAATCGAGGAGAAAATAAATCCCGTCCCGCATGGCACCCGGCACGATCGGAATCCCGACCGCCAGCGCCAGCCCCAGCGCGGTGAACGCCGCCTGCCACGGCCTCCGCTCGATATTCCGCAGCGCCATCCGCATCGAGGGGCCGGCCAGACTGGTGACGCCGACCCGCTCGAGCAGGGAGGGCTTGAAGTCGGCCGGGGGTTCCGGTCGCATCGCCTCCGCCGGCGGCAGGCGCATCGCCTGGCGCACCGCACCCAGCACGCCCAGCAGCGAAGTGGCGGAGCTCACGAGAAACGCCGCCCCGATGGCGGCCAGATCCGGATGGAAAGTGAGGGAGGGAAACTGGAAAAACTTGTGGTACATCGTCACCACATTCGCCCCGAGCCAAGCCCCGGTGGTCCCGCCTGCCAGCAAACCGATGATCACGATGAGGAGCGCAAATTTGAGATAGTGCCCCCCGACCTGGCCGGAGGAATAGCCGAACGCCTTGAGCTGCGCGATCTGCTCGCGCTGGAGGCGGATCACCCGCGCCAGCACCGCGCTGGTCATGAACGTGGCGATGCTGAGGAACACCACGGGGAACGCGATGGACATGGCGTTCAGCATGGCGATTTCATCGTCGAGCTGTTTGGCCGAGGCATGGTCGCGCCGGTCGTAGGCGATCAGCCCACCGTAGGGCTCGAGCAGGCGGTCCAACTCCGCCATGACGGGCGCGGCATCCACGTCCGGAGCCACATCCACGACGATATTGTTGAACGCGCCGTCGAGATCGTTGGCGACGGCCAGTTCGCGTTCGTTCATCCAGAATATCCCGAACCGCTTGTTGTCCGGGAGTGCCTGCCCCGCCCGCGCTTCGAAAACATATTCGGGCGAGAGGGCGACCCCCACGATCGACAGCCGTTCCTTCCCTCCGCGCACGAGGACCTCGATCGAATCCCCGGGTTGAACCCCGTGCGCCTTCGCGAACGCCTCGCTGACGATGGCCTCGTTCGCTTTCCCGACTTCCGGAAACCGCCCGGTCCGAAGGAACAGTGTGTTCAACTGCATCGGGCGGTCCTCGGGAATGGAGATGGCCGTGCCGTCGGCAGGCTCGGCCAACCCCGGCAAATCCATGCGCAAGGCGGCGACCACCCGCGTCTCCACCGCCGCGACGCCCGGGATCGCGGCCAGCCGCTCGCGGAGGGAATTCGGCGCGCGCTTCAAATCGCAGAACACATCGGCAAACCGGTGGCGTTCGTAGTAGGCCGCGCGCGTGGTCTCCAGCGAGAGGATCAGGCTGCGGGCCATGATCATCATCGCCAGGCCGCAGGCCATCACCAGGCCGACGGCGACCATCTGGCCCTTCATCCTTCCCACATCGCGGATCAATTTCAGGTCAAGCGCCCTCATGGGAAAAATGCGAAATTCGAAATGGGGAATGCGGAATGAAATAAATCCCGCGCGGGGCGCGGCTCAACATTTCCCATATCGAATTTGCCCCGCAAGCTCGCCCTGCGGGCGGCTTCGTTCCGGTTGTCCCGCGTTGCTTGGCCCGCATTCCCCCCATTTCGCATTCCTCATTTCGAATTTCGCATTGCTGCGCAGCAGCCCAATTACCATTGCAGGGATCGCACGGGACGGCGCGTGGGGTTGGTGTCGGTTTTCGAGATCCTGCCATCCGAAAGGTGGATCACCCGGTCGGCCATTTCCGCCATGACGGCATTGTGGGTGATGATGACGGTGAGGGTTCCGAGTTCGACGTTCACCTTTTCGATGGCTTCGAGGACGGTGATGCCGGTCTTCAAATCCAGCGCCCCGGTCGGCTCGTCGCAGAGGAGGACTTCGGGACGCTTCGCGATGGCTCGGGCGATCGCCACGCGCTGTTGCTGGCCGCCGGAAAGCTGGGAGGGAAAATGATCCATCCGGTCGCCGAGTTCCACCAGCGCCAGCGCTTCTTCCGGTGCCATCGGATCGCGGGCGATCTCGGTGATCAACGCCACGTTTTCCCGCGCGGTCAGGCTGGGGATGAGATTGTAGAACTGAAAAACAAACCCCACGGAATCCCGGCGGAAGAGCGTGAGTTCCTGCTCGTCCGCCTGCGTGAGGTCGCGCCCGCGATAGGCCAGCGCGCCGCCGGTCGGCACATCGAGCCCGCCCAGGTTGTTCAACAACGTGGACTTCCCGCTCCCGGATGGACCGAGCAGGACGACGAGTTCGCCGGCGCGGAGGTCGATATCCACGCCGTCCAGAGCGCGGACTTCCGTTTCGCCGGCAGCGTAAATCTTCGTGAGCCCCCGCCCGACAAAAATGGGCGCGGCATCCATGAGCGGCGATCTCATGGGAAACACGAATCGTCCAGCGGACTCGTGATTGCCCCGCGCGCTCCCTCCTGAAAAAGCACATGCCTCCGATTCCCTTGCGCATAGCTTTCCTCCGTCCGTGGACTGCAATGCCTCAGCCCCGGTCCCCCCGTCAACCGGTCCTCAACCTTTGGTTCATTCCCGGCCATTATTTTTTTATCCAGTATCCGCCGATTGACGGCAAGGCAACAGTTTTGTTGTCATATGGTGGCGCCTCTCCGAAAGGTGCAGAGTCCAAGGGGAACGGGCGTCCCGCCCGTTTGGAGACAGGAATTCGAATCGGAGGGTTGCGCCGCACACGGGCGGGACGCCCGTGCCCCCCGGCCAGACCTGTGCGCTTGCACCTTTCGGAGAGGCGCCCCCGGCATGGGAGAGAAATATTGCAAATTTGCCGTTTCAGCCGTAGTGTCCCGACAATTATCGCCCCTATCGCGCGCGCTGAAAAAACGTTTCTTTGTAAGGGGCCCCTCCTGTTCGGTGATCAATTAATCCAGCTATGGCCCACGCTTACATTCTTTGGATTGCGACCTTCGCATATGCCATCCATATCGTCGAAGAATATACGTTCGACTGGAAGAACTGGGCCGCCCAGGTCTTGAAATTGCCTGTAAACTGGATTCATTTTGCTGTTGTCAACGGCATTGTGGTCGTTCTGGGGATTTCTTGCTCCGAGGTCGCCTGGTCACTCCCTGCCTATTCTCTGAGCCTGCCCGCTTTGATGCTCATCAACGCGACATTTTTTCACGTCTTACCTTTCTTGGCCACAAAAGGGAGATTTTCTCCGGGATTAGGCACGGCCGTTCTTCTGTTTTACCCGGTCGCCATTTGGGCGTATTACGGAGCCTATGTCGACGGTGTTTTGTCAGCTTCCACATTGATTTTGTCTTTCATCATTGGAGCAATGCTAATGGCTTCACCAATTGTTATGTTAAAGTTAAGATTCCATCCTTATTTCAATCAGGATCAATGACGCCGGACAAGGCGCCGCGACCAACCCCTGGCCGCCGCATGCGGTTCCTGCGGAGGCTGGATCGTTCTCCGGCTGACCGTTTGGAAAGTCCCGCCACCTCCCGGCGTGGTGATCACGCACTCGCCCGCGGCGACCGGACGCTACATCGGCTCGCCCAGTTTTCTCGTGTTGCCCGATGGCGAATACCTGGCCGCGCATGACTTCTTCGGTCCGGGATCGGGAGAGTATTCGAGCGGCATCACGCGCGTTTTCGCCTCGAAAGACCGCGGGAAAAGCTGGGCGTTCCGCTGTGAGGTGCGCGGGGCGTTTTGGTCGGTTCTCTTCGCGCGCCGCGGGGCGGTTTATCCTACAAAGGAAAATGAAAAGATCGCCCGGATGGCGTAACTGACGTAAAGTCAGCCGAATGGATAAGCTTTCGGAGGTCATATCTGTTCACCCTGCGGGTGAGAGTCAAAAAGGGACTGAT
>JBAYWC010000067.1:0-15181 GCA_041674265.1 Terrimicrobiaceae bacterium | reverse complement strand
TCGAGGAATGGGGGAAGCTCCTGTGCGACGTCCCCGCCGCCAGCGCCATCCTCGACCGCCTCCTCCATCATGCCGAGATCATCCCCATCACCGGTCGCAGTTACCGCCTCCAACAAAGTGCCCGGGAACGCCCCGAACCCGAAGAGCCCCCAACGCCCAAATCTCCGCCAGCCAAGAAAAGAAATGCGGCCTGAGGGCCGGGATCCATCACAACGCAGGGAACCACGGTTCCCCGCACCCCTCCTCTCAGGGGAACAGCATCAGCCTCCGGCTGAAAATCGCGGCTTCGCCGCCAACAAGAACCGATAGCTTGCAATTACCACCAACATTAAACTGAAGGGCTGTCCATCTCAGTGCGGCGACCACTGCCAGTTGTGGATTTCGAGTCGGCTGGCGGAAGCGAAACCGCGACATCTTGAATCTACCGCACTGAGATGGACAGCCCTTTTAAACTAAAAACACCCCGTCCAGAGTGGTGCACTTTGAAGTGACCACTGGTGGTGCATTTTGAAGTGACCACTGGTGGTGCATTTTGAAGTGACCGGCGACATCATAGCAGCAACGAACAAGCTTGGCCAAAAGAATGTCAATACTATTATGAGACGGTTAATAGGTCAAAAAACCGGGCCTTCAGTCTTCGACGAGCAGGACCGTCAGTTTTTTCGGTCCATGAGCCCCGAGAACAAGAATCCTCTCGATGTCGCCGGTCCGGCTTGGGCCGGTGATGAAGGAGACGAAGGCGGGCGGGGGTTCATGGTTTTTTCTGAGGAGGGAAAACGCATCGGCGAGGTCGCCGACCAGCTGGGTGGCCGAGGCAATGACGACATGATGCGGTGGCAGCACGGACAAGACCCGCCCGCCTGCGGAGGCCGAAGTGACCAGGATTCCGCCGGTTTGCGCGACCAGGCAGTCGCAGCCGCTCACCCCGGCGTCGCAGCGCTCGAGGGTGGCGGTTTCATACGGCCGGTCGGTGAAAACCACGGGAAGCCCCAACGCGGACACGGGGTCGTTTCCCAAGGCGAAATGATGGGAGCCGACGGACTTCCAACGGTTTTCCCGGGCGAGAGCCGCCAGCTCCGAGACCACCACGGTGGCATTGGCACAGCGCCGGACCTCGGTTTTCAGGGCAAGGGAGTTTTTTTCAAAGAGCGCGATGATCTCCGCTTCCGAAGACGGGACAGGTGGCAGCCAGTCCTGCGGCTGGTGCCCGGCTGTCGAAGGGACAGCTCCCACCAGGTGGCGGGCGGGAGCTTTGACCGACAAAGCCTCGCGGATCCTTCGGAGGATTTTTTCCCGGCTATCGTTTGGCACGGCGGGCATTCCAGTATTCTTTGAACGACTGCTGCGGCGGCGGCGGCAGGTCGCGGGTCGCCGTCCAGAGCCGGGCGGGATCAATGATTTTTCCGCGAATCGCATGCAGGACGGGGCCCGCGAGGCGGAGGAGCGGGGCGGCCAGGCGGTAGAGGGCCGGACGGCACATGAACCATGCAAAGCCGGCAAAGATCGGCTTTTCCCACCAGACCGGCTTTCCCGCGATGGCATTCCGGCGGTTTTGGAGGAGGTGGTGGTGCAGGTCGATTTTTACCGGACAGGTTTCCGTGCAAGCCCCGCAGAGAGAGGAAGAGAAAGAAAGATGCTTCCAGGATTGGAGCCCGCGAAGATGCGGGGTGATGACCGATCCGATGGGGCCCTGGTAGGTGGTCCCGTAGGAATGGCCCCCGATATTTTTGAAGATCGGGCAGACATTGAGGCAGGCCCCGCAACGGATGCAGTGAAGCGCATCCCTCTGCTCCGCGTCGGCGAGAAGCGCGGTGCGCCTGTTATCCAGCAGAACGACATGGAATGCCCCGGGGCCATCCGTCTCGCCGGGCTGGCGCGGGCCGCCCAGCAGCGTGTTGTAGCAGGTCATGTTCTGGCCCGCCCCAGCTGTGGCGAGCATCGGGAGCAGGACCACCAGGTCATCCAGCCTGGGAACGACTTTTTCAATGCCCACGATGCTGACCAACACTCCGGGAAGCGACGTGCTGAGCCGTGCGTTGCCCTCGTTTTCGGTGATCGAAATATGCCCGGTCTCGGCGACCGCAAAATTCGCCCCGCTGATCCCCATGTCGGCCTCGCAATATTTTTTCCGCATCACATCCCGCGCGATCATGGTCAGTTCCTCCGGGGTGTCCGCAGGCGGGCTGCCGAGCTTCTTCTCGAAGACATCGCTGATCTCGCCGCGCGTGAGATGCATGGAGGGAAAGACGATGTGATAGGGCGCCTCCTCGCGAAGCTGCACGATGAACTCTCCGAGATCGCTCTCGACGACTTCGTAGCCGGCCTTCTCCAACGCCCGGGGCAAGTGGATCTCCTCGCCTGTCATTGTCTTGGATTTGATGATCCGCTTCACACCGGCATTCCGCGCCACCGAAGAAATGTATTCCGCCGCCTCGTCCCCGTCCGCCGCCCAAAAAACCCTGGTCCCCCGCGCGGCCAGCTTGTCGGACAACTCGATCAGATATTTGTCGAGATGGTTGACCGCCTCGTGTTTCGCGGCCGCCGCCGAGATCCGGGCCTGTTGCCAGTCGGTGTATTTCGCTTTTTCCTCGTCGCGCTTGACGTAATAGCCGCCAAGTGCCTTCCGGATCAGCGCCCGATGCCGCAGGTCGCGGGTGAGACGTTCCGCGTCGTGATGGAATTGAACGGATTCCGCGGACATCGCCTAAAAATGAGCGAGCACCTCCGCGAGATGCATGCTTTTGATTTTTTGTCCGCCCCTGTCGAACAGGCCCTGGATCTGCATCAGGCAACTCGAGTCGTTCGAGATGACCAGTTCGGCTCCGGTCTCGATAACCGACGCGCATTTGACCTCGCCCATCGCCGTGGAAATTTCCGGGAACTTCACCGAAAACGTTCCTCCGAATCCACAGCATGTCTCCGCCTCGCCCATCTCCACCAATTCCAGCCCGCGCACGTGTTTCAGCAATTCCCGCGGTTCCTTCTTGATGCCGAGTTCGCGCAGGCCGTGACACCCGTCGTGGAATGTCGCTTTCGCCGGAAAGCTCGCCCCGAGATCCCCCACCCCCAGAACATTCACGAGAAACGAGGAGAACTCATGCGTCTTCGCCGCCAGCGCCTTCGCCTCCGCCTCGCGGGGCTGGCCGTGAAACAACTCCGGATAAAAAACCTTGAGCATCGCGCCGCACGATCCCGAAACCCCGACCACCACTTCCGCATCCCGAAATGCGTCCAGCATCGTTTTCGCGACCGCCCGCGCCTCGTCCCAATATCCGGAATTGAACGCCGGCTGTCCGCAGCACGTCTGCGATTCCGGATATTCCAACGTGTGCCCGAGTTTCTCCAGGATTCTCACCATGCCGATCCCGGCGCCGGGATAGTATTGATCGATGAAGCAGGGGATAAACAGGGCGATTTTCACAAAGGAAAGAGACGGCCAGTTTCCGTCGTTTGTTTTGGCTTTGCAAGACATTCGGGGGCGTCGAAGAAAGTTCCTCCCTGTGAATCCTGCAAATCTTGTGAATCCTGTCTAAAAATCCGTTTTCAGGTTCAGTCAACGGTTGCCCCCTGGGTGAGTCCCTCGACGATCCGGCGCTGGAAAAATGCCACGAGCACCAGAAGCGGGGCGACGCTGATCACAATTGCCGCCCCGATCAATCCCCAAGGCAATTCGAAGAGACTGCCACCGCTCAGGCCGGCGATTCCCACCGTCACCGTGCGCGCCTCGTCGCGCGGCATGAAGGTCAGCGCAAACAAAAATTCGTTCCAACTTGCGATGAAGACCAGGATCGCCGTGGTGGCGAGTCCCGGAGCGGCCAGGGGCAGCACGAGCCTTGTCATCACCTGCATGCGGCTCAATCCATCCATCAGGCCCGCTTCCTCGACCTCGGCGGGAATGGTGCGGAAATACGCCCTCAGGAAGAGCACTCCGAGCGGGAGGTTGAAGGTGGCGTAGGGGACGATGAGCGAGATCGGATTGTTGAGCAGCCCGGCCGCTCGTACAAGCTCGTACAGCGGAAAGAAAAACGTCAGCGCCGGGAAGAAGGAGATGGCGATCAACAAAGCCAACATCCCCTGTCCTCCCTTCGGTTTGAGGCGGGCGAGGCTGTAGGCGGCGGGAGCGCTCACCGCCAGGCACAGAACCGTCGCGCACGAGGAAATGAAAAAACTGTTCCAGAGATAATGCGCGAACGGCCTGCGCACAAACAGCGCCTCATAATGCCCGAAGGTGAGCTGCCCGGGCCAATACCGCGCCGGCAGAGCCGTGATCTCGGCGTCCGGTTTGACGGACGTGACGGCCTGCCACAACAGGGGCGCGAGGCACCAGGCCAGCAGGACGGCCAGCCAGGGCCGGCCGCCAAGCCTTCGTGGCGCTTTCATGCCGGTCTCCCTTCCCGTCCCAGCGCCAGCCAGATCGCGCCGGTAAGCACCATCAGCAGGACCGAACCGGTCACCAGCAGCGCCGCCCCGTAGCCGAAGTCCAAATAGCGCATGAAATTCCGGTATGTGTAGAGCGCCACCGTCTCCGTGGCCCCGCCAGGCCCGCCACCGGTCATCACATAAACGAGATCGAAAATGCCGAAGGACTGCAACGCGCGGAAGACGACCGCAACAAAGATGGTCGGGCGCAGCAACGGCAGCGTGATCGAGCGGAATCGCTGCCACCGCGAGCCGCCATCGATCGCCGCAGCCTCATAAAGCTGCGCGGGGATGGTCTGGAGTCCGGCCAGCAGGAGAAGCATCATGAAGGGGGTCGTCTTCCACACGTCCGCCATCACCAGCGCGAAAAATGCCGCGCGCGGCCGCCCCAGCCAGGGAAACGGCTCGCGCAGCACGCCGAGTCTTTGCAGCAGGTCGTTGAAGACGCCGAATTGATCGTTGAAAATCCAAATCCACGCCAGCGCCAGGGCCGAAGTGGGCAGCACCCAGGGCACCAACGCCACCGTCCGGGCCAGCCCCCGGCCAACCGCGGAGTGATGGATCGCGAGGGCGCTGGCCAGCCCCAGCGCCAGTTCGCTTCCGACCGCCAGCCCGGCAAACAACAGCGTGCGGGAAACCGTCTGCCAAAAATGCCCGTCGCCCGCCACCCGGAGGAAGTTGTCGAATCCCGAGAAAACCGGCAGGAGGTTTGTTTCCAGGTTCTGCGCAAAGAGGCTCAGCACCAGCATGCGCCCCACCGGATAAACCGCGAAGACCGCGACCATCGCGAGCATCGGCGAAAGCAACCACCAGGCCGCGCGGGATGAGCGTTTCATGGGGTTCCTTTCAGCAACGCGCGCGTTTCGGCGGCGGCCCGCCGCAGCGCCTCGCCGGGAGCGAGTTGTCCCGTCAGGGCCGCGCTCACGTACCGTTGGAGAATATCCGACGCCTGCGCATATTGCGGCAGGGCCGGGCGCGGAACCGTGTATTGGAGCGCTTCAAAAAGCGCCTTTTGGCGCGGGTCCCCCGAACCCGCGTAAAACGACTTTCGCGGCGGCTGCAAGCCGGCCCGCGCATTGAGGAACTCCACCGCGAAGGGAGAGGAGACGAACTCGATCAACCGCCAGGCCGCCTCCCTGTTCGGGCTCGTCCTGACGATGGAAAACCCGGCCCCACCGAACGTCGCCGCAGGCTGCCGGCCCTCTTCTGCGGGCATCGGAGCGATGCCGATCTCGCCCGCACGCGGCGTCTCCGGATCCGCCAGCAGGTTGGAAACATACGGCCAGTTGCGCAGAAAAACCGCGCCGCCCGACAGAAAAAGCAACCGGCTTTCCTCCTCCGCGTAGGTCGTCACCCCGGGCGGGGAGATCGTTCCCACGCTCCGGCAAAGAAACGTCAGCGCCCGCTCCGCCTCGGGGCGATCGAGCCCCACCTCGCGCGTGTTCTCCCGGATCCAAACCCCCCCGAATCCCCCCAGCACCTCCAGGAAATTGCAGGTCAGGCCCTCGTATTGCCTGCCCTGCCACACGAAGCCGCTGCGCTGGCCGGGGACCTGCAGGCGTTTTGCCAGCGCTTCCAGTTCCCCGAACGTCCCCGGCGGCGCGGCGCCGATGCCTTCGAGCAAATCTTTGCGATAATACAGGACGCCGCCATTGAGCTGGGTCGGCACACGATAGATGCGCCCTTTGTATGTGCCTCCTTCGATGGTCGCGGGGACAAAGTCCTTCCACTCCGCCTGCGGCCACCGGTCCGTCAAATCCTCCAACCATCCGGCCGCGGCGAATTTGGGAATCCAAACAACGTCGGCATAGACGAGATCATAATCCCCGGACCCGGCCAGCAGCGAATGGATATACATGTCCTCACGGGCGTCCGCCGCCGCCGGACCCTCGATCATCGCGACCCGGACATCCGGATTTCTCCGCTCGAACTCGGCAAAGAGTTCCCGCCACGCCCCCCGTCCGTCGGGCTCCATCAACACGCGGAGTTCCAGGCCGCGGACGTCCCGCGGCGAGTGACGCTGACAGGCCGCCAGCGCAAGCGCAACCCCGCACCCCAGCTTCAACCATCCACGCAGATCATTCATCCCGAAAACGATTTTAAGCGAGATTCACAGGATTTACCCTAAAAGGGAAAATGAAAAGATCGCGCGGATGGCGCAACTGGGTTGCCGTATCTTTTCAAACTGAGGCACACGCCCAAGGTCAAGGTGCTGGTCAAAGCCATGATGGGCCAGGGAGCGCTCTGTGAAAAGTGTTCATCATGCCAACTGAATATCCAGCATGGAGAGAAGCGGACGGCGACGCGAGCAATCGCGGCGTCGAAGCTCCGTGGATCGAAGGGGCCTTGGCAGAAACGAAGCGGACTCAAAGAGAACTGGGGCTGATTGGAAGGATGAAAATTCAACCTACGACAGAAGAGGCGGGAAAAGAGCTGACCGTGAGGGAAGCGGGACTGCCGCCGAAACTCCGGGACTGGCGAGCGAAGCTGACCGGGATCTCCGAATGGAAAAGCTGTTCCCTCTTTCAAAATCGCCGCCATGCAGGCGCGAAAAAGTGGCGTTTTCCGCAACATCTGTTAGGGTAGGTTCTTATGACAGCGATGACTCAATCTGAGAACGGAGTTTTGCAGCACGATGCCATATCGCTTCCCCTGCTGCGCCCCGTCTCCAGGCCCCCGTCCATCCCTCCCCAGCCATTTCAACCGGTCACCGGCGAACAATCTCCGGCTGCCGTTCCCAATTCCCCGCCGACCGTGCAGTCGATTCAAAAATTGGATCTCGATCTCCTGGGAAACGGAGACAAGCTGGTGGTGAAGACAGCGAACAGCACTTATCATTTCGAAATGGCCGACCACCATCTCTGCAAGGTGGTTCCCGGCAAATCCTCGGCAAGGGCCGGCGAAGCGCTGCTGATGGGAGGGACGAATGCGGATGCCTCGGAATACACGCCGAACCGGATTTTGGTGGGAGGACGGGTGGCCTACCAGTTTCCTGACGAGGATTCCGCCATTCTGACCTCGGCGATCGAGTCGATTTTCTGGGTCGCCAAGCCCCCCGTTCACGCCTGAGCGTCTCCCGGAGACAACCGGGCGAGACTCCGCCCGAGCCGTGATTTGTTGGAACTTGGCCACCCCATTGCCCAACAATTTGTTGCGGCGGCGATGGCAAAAGACCAGTGTGTGGGAAGAATGTCCTGCTGTTGCCACGACCATGCCGCCAAGGCGCCCAGGGCGGATGCCTGGGGAAAATACACCTGTCCGATGCATCCGGAAGTCATCCGGGAATCCGCGGGGGACTGCCCGATTTGCGGCATGGCGCTGGAGCCGGTCGGCCCGGCTCCCGAGGATGACAGGGAAGAAAAAAACCTGTTTCAAAGTTTTCTTGTGGCCGGTCTTTTTACCGCGCCGCTTTTTCTCCTGGCGATGAGCCATTGGTTGCCGGGGGGAGGTTTCCGAGAATGGACGATGAGCCTGCCCGCGCTTTGGGTCCAGGCGCTGCTGTCCGTTCCCGTGTTCCTCTGGGCGGGGCTTCCTTTTCACCTGAAGGCCTGGAGGTCCGTACTCGCCCGCCGCGCAAACATGTTCACGCTGATCACCCTCGGCACGGGCGCGGCCTGGGTTTTCAGTCTCTGGTCTCTCATCCGGGATCCGGCCCGGCATCATGCGGCGGTTTATTTCGAAGCCTCTGCGATGATCATCCTCCTGGCGCTTGGCGGGCAATTGTTGGAAGTGCGCGGGCGGCGGCGCGCCGGCACGGCGGTTCGCGGCCTGCTGGATCTCGCGCCTCCACGCGCGCTCCGGATTTCCGCCGGACGGGAGGAGGAGGTGTCGGTGGATTCCCTCCAACCCGGCGACCTGGTCAGAATCCGCCCCGGCGAGAAATTTCCCGTGGACGGGAAAGTGACGGAAGGAAGGAGCGATGTGGACGAGTCCTCGCTCACGGGCGAACCGGTTCCTGCCTTGAAGGAATCGGGGCATGCGGTTCTGGCGGGAACGTTGAATGGCACCGGGACACTCGTCGTCCGCACAACGCGCGCCGGCCGGGAAACGACCCTGGGGCAGGTCATCGAAATGGTGTCGGCGGCGCAAAGAAGCCGGATGCCCGTCCAGAATCTCGCCGACCGGATCGCGGAATGGTTCGTTCCGGCGGTCCTGGCGGTGGCGGTGGCGACATTTGTCGTGTGGTTTTTCCTGGAGCCCTCCCATGCCCTGCCCAATGCGGTGGCGGTCCTGATCATCGCGTGTCCGTGCGCGATCGGGCTTGCTGTTCCCATGTCGGTGACAGTCGGCGTCGGCCTTGCGGCGAGGCGGGGGATTCTGGTCCGCGACGCGGCGGCCCTCCAGGTGCTGTCGCGGGTCACCGTCGTGGCCATCGACAAAACCGGCACCCTCACCGAGGGCAGGCCACGGCTTGTCAAAATCGAGGTCCAGCCCGGATTTTCCGAAGACGAGGCCCTGCGGCTCGCGGGCTCGGTCGAACGCGCCAGCGAGCATCCGCTGGCCGGGGCGGTCTTGAGAGCCGCGGAAGAAAGAAAATTGTCCCTGGAGAAGGTGGGGGAATTTTTTTCCGAAGCGGGAGGGGGCGTGGGGGGCCTGGTCGGGCGCCGCCAGATTCTTGCGGGATCGTCGCGCTTCCTCAAATCCCGCGGGGTGGAGGTGCCCGATCATGAGGGTGTTCTCGTCGCCGCGGACGGGCGATGGATGGGAAGCCTCCTGGTCGAGGACACGCTGAGGGCAGAAAGTCTCCCCGCCATCGCGGACATGAAACGCCTCGGACTCGACCTGCTCATGCTCACCGGAGACAGCCCGGCGGCGGCCGGACGAATCGCCTCGCAGGCGGGCATCGCCCATTGGCGGGCGGGACTCACGCCCGTCGAAAAGGCGAAGGAGATCCGCCAAGCCCAATCCGGGGGGGCCACCGTCCTCATGGCCGGCGACGGAGTCAATGACGCCCCGGCCTTTTCCGTGGCCGATGTGGCGGCGGCCATGGGCGGCGGAGCGGACATCGCCAAGGAATCCGCAGGCATCCTCCTCCTCAACAACCACCCCGCCGCCCTGGTTGCCGCAGTCCGGCTCGGGCGCGCCACGATGGGCAACATCCGTCAAAACCTTTTCTTCGCCTTCATCTACAACATCCTCGGAATCCCGCTGGCCGCCGGGGTGTTCTACCCTTTCACCGGCTGGCTCCTGAACCCCGTGATCGCCGGAGCCGCCATGAGCCTGAGTTCCGTGACCGTGATCGCGAGCGCCCTCACTCTCGCGAAAGGTCTTCCCTCAGGCGCCGGAGACCATCCAGGATCTCCAGGTCGGAACGCGTGAGCTTCGAGGACGGAAGCGGGAACTCCAACTGCACAGGAACCGGACGGGCCGGACGGCGGGAATTCCAGAGGATCTTGCGGAGTGATTTGATGTTCATAACGCGGAACATCCTGCAGGAAGATGTAGGACAAATACTGTCCTACTTGCGGATTTTTCAAAAAAATTTCGCCGGTCAATTTCTTGAGCCCGCCTTGAAAAGAGAAGCCTCCAGAACGGGCGGCGATCGATGACGGTTTCGGCGAGGACGGTGGCTCCGACAGCGATCGGGTAGGGGGTTTTCTCGACAGCCACCTTGATCCGGTAGGACGAGTTGGCGGCTTTTTCCTCCTGGCCGGAGTCGAGGTCCCGGTCGAGGGCGACCTCGGACACACGGCCTGTCGCGAGAGGGGCGAGGCGGTCGGGGGTGTTGCTGGCGCGGAAGCGGACGAGCTGTCCGGGCCGGATGCGATTGACCCGGTCCTCGGTGGCATAGAGCCCCAGCTCCGTTCCCGCGTTGCTGGTCAGCTTGAAGAGGGGTGTGCCCGCCAGGACCTTTTCTCCGGGGAACCGTCTCGCGGTGGAAAGGATGACGCCGCTTCCCGGCGCGACGATATCGAGCCGTTCCAGGTCCCCGCGAGCCTGGCGAAGGTCGCTCTCCAAATACATCCCCATCAGGATGCTGGCGAGCGTTGTCTTGCCCGAACCGGACTGCCCGACGAGGGCGGTCATTTGGCCGGGCTCGATGGAGAAGGTCAGGTCGCGGAGAATCGGCTCGCTGCCACCATAGGAAAAAGACAGGTTTTCCGCGATGATCCGGCCCCCGAAGGAATCCGGGGAGATGCTGGTCCTGCCGATGTAAGCTTCCTGCGGCATTTCGCCGAGTTCCTCGACTTTTTCCGCGCTGGCGGTCCCCATTTGAAGGGTTTGCCCCGCATTGAGAAGTATCCCAATCGGCCCCCAAAGCATGGCTTGGTAGGCGTAAAAAGCAAAAAATGACCCAAAGGAAATCTGGCCCTGGATCGCGAGGACTCCGCCAACGAAAAGAAAAATATCCCCTCCCAGGCTGCTCAGCATCACGAGAAGAAGGTTGATGGTATGGTGGCGGGTCCAATGGTGCAGGCCCTCGAAGCGCAGGGCTTCGGCCTTGGAGCGAAACCTGTCCAGAAAAAAAGCCTCGGCCGAAAAGGCGCGGATCGCGTTGGATCAGTTCGACAAGAATTCTTACTCCCGAATGGGCGGGACGGTGTTGGGGGGGGCTCCTCCATCGATAAAACGCAGATGCGCCTTCCACCGGAGTCAACCAACCATCCGAAAAAGCGCAACAAGAAACGCCGGGGGTGTTGATGTCGCCGGATAATCGCGGTATCCTTGGAAATGCGGTTTCCGCGTCCTGCCCTTCTCGCGGCGATTCTCCTGCCGGCGCTGGCTTTTGGAGCATGGCTGTTCGCGGGGCACGACGACAACTATGCGCTTCAGAAATTGGTTTTCCGCGCCCGCTACAACCGTTATGACGCGTGGATCGTCCAGTCGGCCGAACGCTACGGGGTCAGCCCCTCGCTGGTGAAGGCGGTCATCTGGCGGGAGTCGAAATTTCAACCCGAAATGCTGGGCACGCACGGCGAGCGGGGGCTGATGCAGATCACCGAAGGCGCGGCGCAGGATTGGGCCAGTGCGGAAAAGATCGAAACCTTCGTGCCCGCGGATCTCCTGGATCCCAAAACCAACATCGAAGCGGGAACCTGGTATCTGGCCAACGCCCTCAAGCGCTGGTCCGGGAAGGATGATCCGGTCCCCTTCGCCCTCGCGGAATACAACGCGGGGCGCACGCGGGTCGTCCGCTGGGAAAAAGACTCCGGTCTCGGTGGAAGCTTCGGGGCGGATGACCTGCACGGCATCATGGATTTCCCCGCCACGCGCGCCTACATCCGCTCGATTGTCGACCGGTATCTCGATTTCAAAAGGCGGGGAGAGTTTTCCGGCGAGGTGCCCGGTGACAGGCCACGCCAGCCGTAACGTTTGCGCCATCTCGTCCCGAAATCCCTTTCTGCCGCAAGCATCTCACACGAACCGTTCTCCATCAGGAGCCGGAGAATCGGGAAGGAGCACAACCACCTCAACCGGAGTGTTGCATCCCCGAGGTGTTGTAAAAAGTCAAGATCGGCATTTTTCCTTGTTGGAAAAGAAAACTATAACGTATGCGAGCCACCGCGGACTCCGGTTTCAACTTTTTTCCTGAGCGACCCAGTCGATGGCGAAACGCACCATTTCTCCCGCATCGCGAAATCCGAGTTTTCCCTTGATGTGCGCGCGATGCGTTTCGATGGTTTTGACACTGAGATGGAGATCCGAGGCGATTTCCTTGGTTCCCCGGCCGCGACCAAGCAAGACGAACACCTCGAGCTCGCGGTCAGAGAGCCTGTCCACCGGCGAGCCGGTGCTTCCGTCGGTGGATTGGATGGCTTGAAAAATGAGGCGTTCTCCCAAGTGCGGGCTGACGTAGATCTCCCCCTTGAGAACCTTGCGCAAGGCATCGAGCACCTGCGTGAGTGCCTCGGCTTTCATCACGTAGCCGAGCGCGCCGGCCTTGAGGGCGCGCAAGGCGTAGAGGGATTCGTCATGCATGGAAAGCATGAGCAGCGGCAGCTTGGGCTGCTCGGCTTTCATGAGCTTGATCAGTTCGATGCCATTGGTTCCGGGCAGGGAAATGTCGAGCAGGGCGATGTCGGGTTTCAGTGTCCGCATGGCCTCGAGGGCGGAAGGCGATGTGGCTGCCTCGCCGCAAATCGTCAAATCGCTTTCGGCGTTGATAAGGGCGGTGATTCCATGACGAAAAACCGGATGATCGTCCACAATGAGGACGCGCTTTTTCGCTCCGGCGGCGGGCATATCCATTTTTCCAGCATTCATAGGGGAAACAGGCAGGTGACGCAGGTTCCATTTTCGGGATCGAAGTCCAGAGACAGCGAGCCCCGCATCGCCTCGGCGCGATATTGCAGGGTTTTGGCCGCAACGTCCCCGGGGTTCGCGGTCAATTCGCCCTCCTTTTTTCCGTCGTCGGAGATGCGCAGGCAGATGGAATCGCCGGATTGCGAGAGGACGATTTCGATTTTCTTTGCCCCGGTTTGTTGGAGCGCCGCAGTGACGGCTGTCTGGGCGATCCGGTAGGCGTTCAAGGCGGCGCCGGTATTTTTTACCAGCACACGCCGGTCACAGTGAAACACGCAGAATGTCATCTGGCTGGCGCGGACCGCGAGTTCCTGGAGAGCGGACATCAGGCCGGCCTCATCGAGTTCGACAGGATGCAGCCCGCGGGAAATGTCGCGGACTTGCAAGACGGCCTCGTTGATGAGGCGGGCGAGATCGTGCAGTTGGGGGGCGTGGCGGGAATGCTCCCGATCCAGGGCGCCGGCCAGCGCCTTGGCGCCGAAGGCCGCGCCCAGCAAATGCTGGCAAAGATGGTCGTGCAGTTCCTGTCCGATGCGGCGCTGTTCCCTCTCGGAGGCCTCGAGCAGGGCCTTTTCTAGGAATTTTTTTTCCGTGACGTCCTGAAGCAAAAGAAGATGCCCCGATGGAACGGGGGTGTCTGCGGGAAAGACCGAACTCCAGATTTCCACCTTCAAAATCCCGCCATTTTTCTTTTGGAAGGAAAGATCCGCGTGGGCGGAGCCGGACGTGTCGCCCAGGATCTCAAGCCGGTTTTCCCTCTTGTCATCCGGGAGCACTCGCGAAAGAGGCTTGTGCAGGACCTCATCGGCCTTCCAGCCCAGCAATGCCTCGGCTCCGGCGTTCCAACTTTGGATTTCCTGCGACCGGTCCGTGACGATGCAGGCGAGCGGCGAGGCTTGCAGGAGCGGCAGCAACGCCGTGCCGAATGTCTCGTTCGCATCGTTCATTGCGCTTCCCCGCTTTTCACTGGAATCTCAGGAACGAAGAGAAGGATGGCGGTGGTGGAAAGATGGAAGCCCGTCCGGGCATAGATTTTCATTCTGTCTTGTCGGGGTATCGCGCGGCGGGGTCCGGACGCGCGTTTCTTTCTTGCCGGTGGGACCTGTTTTTCCCCGCCTGGGCGGTCGCGGCCTTGATGAGGGTGTCCAGTTCCTCGGGCAGAAAGGGTTTGACCAGGTGGTGCCGGTAGCCGGCGAGACGGCTTTTTTCGATGTCCGAACGTGTGCCATACCCGCTCATGGCGATCCCGAAGGGGGAGGGGCCTTTCATTTCGCCGACCCGCCGCATGAGTTGCCATCCGTCGCCATCCGGCAGACCGATGTCGCAGATCAAAACATCCACCTGTCCGGCGGCGAGAACCCGCAGTGCGGAGTCCATGCTTCTGGCACCTTGGACCTCGTATCCGCAATTCTCCAGATACCCTGTGAGGCAGGCGAGGGAGTCATCGTGGTTCTCCACGAGAAAGATTCTCAACGGACAGGAAGACATGTCGCAGATAAAATCAGGAGCCATCGCTAGTCAGGCCCACGACAAATGTCACGCCTGGATTTTGACCGTCACCGAAGGCTTCCAGGATGCCGTGATGGGCGCTGATGACGGCTTGGGAAACGGCCAGGCCGAGGCCGAGGCCGCCGAACTCGCGCAGGAGCCCCTCGTCGTCCTGTTCGAGGGGGTTGAAAATCCACGGCAGAACGCTTGACGGAATCCCGGAGGCGGTGATTTCAACGAGGATCCGGGGTCCGTCGTTGCGGGAGCGGATGCGGATTTCCCCGCCCTCACGGGTGAACTTGACGGCATTTCTGATGATATTCCAAAAAACCTGCCGGAGGCGCCCCGGATCACCGGTGATGCGGGAATCGATCGCGGCGAGATCGGCCTGCACGCGATGTTTTTTCGTCCCGATCTCCTCTTGGCAGATCTCCAGGGCTTCGCGCACGGCGGAGTGGAGGTCCATCGGTTCGACATGGAGTTCCATTTTGTCACGGGCGAGGCGGGTCAGATCCAGAAGATCCTCGATCAACCGGGCCTCCATCTGGATGTTGCGCTGGATCATCCGCATGGCATCCCGCACATGCGCGGGCAGCTTTTCATCCTTTCCAAGGTGGGTGGCCGCCATGAGCACCGGGGTGAGAGGCGCGCGCAATTCGTGGCCCAGGACCGCGAGCAATCGGTCCTTCGCGCCGTTCGCCGCCTCGGCTTCCTTGCGGGCAAGTTCCGCGGCGGCGAGAGCGGTGGTGAGCGATTCCTCCCGAGGGCGGGGCCTTCCGGTGGCGGGGCCTGCGAGGTGAGAGGCGGTTTCGATGACCAAGCGGGCACCACGGGCGATGTTTTCCAAAACGCCGGTGTGCCATGACGGTCCACCCGAATCTTTGCTGCTGTCCATCCAAGGCATTTTCATTTAAAGAGGTTTTTGCAGATCATGTTGTAGGGAAGCGAGATTTTCATGGAGGAAAGTTCCCGGATGAAAGGCCAGGATTTGTCGGGGACGAGGCGGGATTTGAGGGCGATGAGGGCCCCT
>JBAYWC010000066.1:0-15521 GCA_041674265.1 Terrimicrobiaceae bacterium | reverse complement strand
CGCAAAGTTCTGTCGAAACGCATCCCATTCCTCTGCGGTTTGCTTGGCCAGCAGATGCCTTTGGGGGCAAGTGCCGACGTGGGCTGCTTTTGGCGGGCCTTGCGTGAGCTTGGCCCGACGGGGGGTGGCGTTCTTTTTCTCGAACTCGGTGCGGAGATGAAGGTGGAGCGCCTCATTGACCATGCAGTCCACGATGCGGCGCGGAGTGTAATACGAGCCGGAGGCTTTGCGGGCGCTCTCGGCGGCGGCTTCGTCTTTGTCGTCGATCTCGGCGAGGAGGTTTTCGAAGACGAGACCGAGGAGTTCGGGGTCGAGGGCGACGTCTTCTTCGAGCGGGGTATTTTCTGCGGCAGTGAAGCGGTAGCGGTCGAAAATTCGGTTGAGTCCCTCGACGGAGCGCCTGGCTTTCTTTTTCCCACCGACCTCGATGGAGAAACCATCGGCGGTGGTCAGCGACGTCATAAAGTTCCAGCAACTCCGGGGGAACGAGGTGCATCTCCTTTAAGAACCACGCGAAGAGCGTGCGGCAGATGAGGCGGACGGTGAACTGCTGCGTGGCAATATCGCGATTGCGCACAGTGTCCTCGGTGTGGTCCGGCAGGCGGGCCAGTTTGATTTCTGTTTTCGTCCAAGTGAACCAGTCCACGAGGGCTTTATAGAAGCTGTCCTTGAGTTCCTGAGTGGAGAGGAGCTTTTGCCACGCGTTGTCGAGGTCGGCGAAGGTGCGGATGGTGCCGCTTTCCTCGCGCAGGCTGCGGAGCGAGAAGCGGCGGAGCAGATCGAGGTGCGCGCGGTGGGGCAGGGCGCAGGCGATGTCGCGGATGAGCGAGACGCGGGTGAGCACATCCCGCGTGCCGTCCCTCATGTTTTTTCTGCGGTTGATGATGGCCAGCGAGACGGTGCCGCCGTGCCGGAACAGGACGAGCACCGGCATGGGGACGAGCCGATTCAATGCACGGGTGATTTGCGAAAGCTCGGTGCGAGTCGGAGCGGAACCATCGGCGCGCGGCGCGAGGTCGAGGGCAAAGAATACGTAGGAGCTCACATCCTTCGCCTCCCAAGGCGCCGCCATGCCGAGGTCGAGCTGCCCAGCGGTGCCAGCTTTGATTTCGGCCTCGGAGAGCTGGAAAAGCAGATGGACGGAGCGCCAGCGGGAGAGGAATGCAGTTTCTTCCGTGAGGGACCCGTTGGGATCCAGGAGTTCTTGCAGCTCGACCAGCGAATGGATGGCAAGTTTTCGCTGGCTGCTGTAGCCGAGCGTCTTGAAGAACGCTGAAGCGGCGGCGGCGAGCGGCTGACCGGCGAATGAGCCGAGAGCATCGAGGATCTCAGAACGAATATCGGAGACGGGCATTTTCTAAAGGATGAAGTATGAAGGCGGAAGGAAAAAGGGTTCAGCGCTTTCTTTTCGTGGCGCGGGTGCGGTAGGCCGGGCTGTCTTCTTTGGCGTGGAAGCCGATCTGAGGTTTGGGTGGAACGGGCGGGGGATTGAGGAGCGGCTGGAGTTCCTGCCAGATCACGCGGAGGGCGTCGTCGTGTTCGAGGAGCTTGGCGTCCATCTGGGCGAGTTTTTTCAGGACGTCGGATTGCGCCATGAGCAACTCGCGCTGCTTGATGAATGCCCGGACGACATAGACACTCATCTTGGCCGCCTCGGGACTATTGAGGATGTTGGCGGCCATGAGTGCCCCATGCTCGGTGAAGGCGTAGGGGAGGTATTTTATGTTTTGTCCCCGGCCAGTCTTCAAGGTCGCAATTTGCGACCTTGAATCGGCATTGCACTCATCCGCAGGAAGTTTTGCGTCCAAGGTCACAATTTGTGACCTTGATGATGCCGCCTCCGTTCGAGTCAGTTGAAAACAAAAGTCCTCCGGGAATCGCCCGATGTTTCGTTTGACCGCCTGGTTCAGCGCCTTGCTGGGAACCCCGTAGATCCCGGCAAGATCGGCGTCGAGGATGACCTTCTGTCCTCGGATGGTCAGGATGAGAGAATCGAGGGGGGCATTCATGGCAGGGCTCAGGATTTCAGGTCGAGCACGACGAGCCAAGTGACGAGTTCCCAGTCGCCGGCGTCGGCTTTGGGGGTTTCGTCAAGGGTGGGGAGGAGGCCGCCGCGGCTGGAGAGGAGGGCGGTGGCGGCGCGGTTTTCGAACGTGGCTTCTATGGAGCGGAGGGCGCTTTGGGCGAGGCCGCCGAAATGCGTCATATCCCGGCCGTTCGCGGTGCGGGCGTCGAAGAGGTCGCAGAGTTTTTCCAGGGCGTTCTGGTGACCGGCGGCTAGGCCGCGCAGGAGGAGAAGCGCTTCCTTGGGCTGGACGAAGGAAAAACGGGCGGTGCCGTCGTCCAGGATGTAAACGAGGAAGTGCGGGGCGAGCGGGTTGAGGTTTTCGGTGGAGGCCGGGACGCCCGCGGTCCCTGCCCGGCGGAGGCAGAAGAGCGCGCCGGGGCGGGCGGCGGGGAATTTTTCCAGATCGGGAGGGACGACGGCGTAGAGGCCGGGAGGGGCGGATTCGAGTTCTTCGCGGCGGCTTTCGAGAAACTTCAGGAGGTCCATGCGGAACTCGTCGAGCGAGAAGTCGGTGAGGCTGGGCGAGCCGGAGAAATCCTCGAGGTCGAGCACTTCGTCCTTGAGGCGCTTGAGCTGGTTGTTGCGGAAGCGGAGGTCCCGGCTGATGAGATCTTCGATCTGCTCGGGATCGAGCAGGTTGTCGGTCTGCGTGGCGGACAGGTCGGCGAGGGCCATGCGCGCTTCGACGCGGTGCTTGACGTTGAGGTAGCGGTCGAGGTCGGCGACCGGCCAGAAATTGATGAGCTGGACGGCGGCATTGCGCGATCCGATCCGGTCAATGCGCCCGAAGCGTTGGATGATGCGGACGGGGTTCCAGTGGATGTCGTAGTTGATGAGCAGGTCGCAGTCCTGGAGGTTCTGTCCTTCCGAGATGCAGTCGGTGGCGATGAGCAGATCGATTTCCCCGTCCTGCGGGAAGCGGGGTTGTTCGGCGCGGCGTTTGGAAAGCGGGGAAAAGTTGGTGAGGATGTCGTCGAAGTCGGTGGTGCCGAGGGTGGTCTTGTTGTCGCCATCGCCCACGACGAGCGCGCTGTGAATGCCGAGGGTGCCGCGAGCCCACCCGGAAAGCTGGTCGTAGAGGTATTTTGCGGTGTCGGCAAAGGCGGTGAAGACGAGGATTTTCCGGATGGATTTCCCGTCGTGATTGATGGACGGGGTGGCAACCTTTTCCGCGATGCGGGAGCGGAGTTCGGCGAGCTTCGCGTCGCGCTCGGGTTTTACCTTTTCGGTTTTTTCGTGAAGATACTGGAGCTGCGTGCGGTCGTGGCGGACGGCTTTGAGCCATTCTTCGAGTTTCAGGTGGGCGAAGGTGGATCCGCCGCCGCCCGCCGATGGTGAAGTCCCTGGTTTCGGAATCGGGATCTTCGATCTCATCCGGGCTGAGGTGGTCCCAATCGATGTCCGGATGGTTCTCCGCGTGGGCCTCGAATTGGGCAATCCGGTCTTCGAGGGTGTTGATTTTCTCAATCGTGCGGTGAAGCGTGAGGCGGAATGAGTCCACCGAGCTTCCGAGGCGCTTGAGGAAATTCACCTTCATCATCGAAATGAGAATGCGCTCCCGGCCCTCCTGGGTGAACCCTCCGAGAATCTTGTTTTCATAAGCCGATCCGATCTCGGCGGGAAGATCCTCGCGCAGGAAGCTGGTCGGATGGTAGAGGGCCAGGCGGAGTTCGCTGATCTCCTTGTCGAGTTGCTCGAAGGAGAGAAAGCCATTCTTGAGATCAATCGGCGAGTGGATGGCGACCGGCGCCGGGCGCTTCGGAAACCCGCCGAGGCGTTTCATCTCGTCCTTGTAATAGGTGGCGATCTGTTTGCGGGAACGGGCGATGCTCAGCCCGTCAAGGAGTTTGAAAAAATCGCCGCCGATGCTTTGGAGCAGGTCGCGGCTGGTGCGCTCCTCTGGTCGCTTTTTCGACCAATTGGTGAAATGCGTTTGGGCGATGCGGGTGGTTTCCTTGACGGATGCGATCTCGAGGGTGTTGGAAAACGCCGTGTCCGCGCCGGCATCACGGGTCACGTCACCACAGGCGATGAAGGAAATCTGGTTGCGGAGATCGGCGAGCTGGTTGTTCACCGGAGTGGCGGAAAGCAGGAGAACCTTGGTGCGGGCACCGGGGCGGATGACATCCTCGATGAGCCGCTGATACCGGGAGCGTTTTTCGGTTTCGCCCGGACGTGCCGTGGCCTGCCTGTTGTTGCGAAAATTGTGGGATCCGTCAATGACGACGAGGTCGTAGGCACCCCAGTGGATGTTCGAGAGATCCAGATCACCGACTTCGCCGGTTGTCCGGGACAGGTCGGTGTGGGAGAGCACGTCGAAGCGGAAGCGGTCCTTGTCAAACGGGTTGAACGTGTTATTCGAGCGGTAAACCGTCCAGTTCCGGCGGAGTTTTTTCGGGCAGAGAACGAGGACGCGCTCGTTGCGAAGCTCGAAGAACTTGATGACGGCGAGGCCAGTGTAGGTTTTTCCGAGGCCGACACTGTCAGCCAGAATGCAACCGTTGGTGCGCAGGATTTTGTTGATCGCGGCCTTGGCGCCGTCTTTCTGGAACGAAAACAGGGCGTTCCAAATCCCGGTATCCGGCAGCGCGGTCTTGCTCAACACCTTGTCCAAATCGTCCGCGCCATCGAGGAAATGACGGAACAAATGGAAGAGCGTGAGGTAGTAGATGAATTCCGGCGTTTGATTCGAGTAGAGCCGGGCCAGTTCTTTCAGGACCTGGTCTTTCACATCGCTGGTCAGGCCGGTGTCGTCCCACAAGCCGTTGAACCAATCCAGCAGGTCTTTGCGGTCGCGATCATCCGAAACGACGAGATTGAGTTCGATGTTGTTGCCGGACGCGTGAAGGCCAAGGCCGGGCACTGTGAAATTCGAGCTGCCGAGAAGGGCCTGGGCGACTTTGCCATCCTGGACGTGATACATTTTTCCATGGAGGAAGCCGGCCCGGACGATGGATTTGATTTCGACCATGCGGGTGATCCAATCGGCGCAATCCCTGGCGAATTTTTTCTGGGAGAGCTGGTTGGCGAGAGCGAGCCCCTGATCGGCCAGCTGGAATTGGCGCGGCTGTTTGCCGTCTTTTTCGATGCTGCGGATGAAGCTGGGTTCGCCGAAAAGAAACCTCAATTTGGAGGCGCTTTCGAGTTCGTCGCGCAAGGCATGGTAGGCGTGAACGGTAAAGTAGGCGGATACGAACGAGAGCTCGGAACCGGAAACGATATGCGCCCGGAGAAAGTCGCCCGCTTTCCCGCGGCTGTGGTTGTCGCGGAGTCCCGAGGTGCCGGTAACCTCCTCTTTATCCCTTCGTTCTTTCGTGGCTTCGTGCGAGTCCATCAGCGGAGCCCGAGGACGTCCTGCATGTCATAAAGTCCGGCAGGCTGCCGGGTCGCCCATTTGGCGGCGCGGAGGGCGCCTTTGGCGAAGGTGTCGCGACTCGAGGCCTTGTGGGTCAGCTCCAAGCGCTCGCCGGTATCGGCGAAGAGGACGGCATGGTCACCCACGACGTCCCCGCCACGGATGGCATGCATGCCGATTTCGGTTTTGGCGCGTTCGCCAACCATGCCTTCGCGTCCATGCCGGACATCCTTTTCGTAGGAAAGGCCGCGCGCTTCGGCAAGGATCTCGGCCAGTCGCCTGGCGGTTCCGCTGGGGGAGTCCTTTTTCAGGCGGTGGTGCATTTCCACGACTTCCAGATCAAAGTCGGGGCCCAAAATCTCGGCGGCTTTTTGCGTGAGCCAGAAGAGGGTGTTGACTCCCACGCTGAAATTCGGGGCAAAGACGATGGGGATTCTTTGAGAGCAGGCAGTGATCCGGGAGCGGTCTTCCTCCGTGTGGCCGGTGGTTCCGATGACAAGCGTCCTTCTGGCAGTCGCGCAGGCATCCGCGATGGCTGCGGTTGCCGGAGCGTGCGTGAAGTCGATGACCGCGTCGCATCCAACCAGGGCGGCATGAAAATCATCCCCCGCATCGATTTCCGCGGCGACCGTGAGTTCCGGGTCCTCGGCCGCGCAGGAGACAAGCATTTTTCCCATGCGACCCTTGGCGCCATTGATCAGGAGCCGGGTCATCCCAAGGCCTCCAGGGTCCTGCGGACACGTGACGCGTTGGCCTCGGACATCTCGCAGAGCGGGAGCCGGACCTCGGCGGACATTTTTCCGCGGAGAGAAAGCCCGTATTTTGCCGGAACCGGGTTGGGCTCGATGAAGAGGTCTTTGAAAAGCGCATAGAAGCGCCGGTGCAGGTCCAGGGCTCCCGACGTGCCGCCATCCCGCCATAGCCGGACCATTTTTGAAATTTCGGCGGGAAAGAGATTCGAGGCGACGCTGATCACGCCGACGGCTCCCACCGACAGAAACGGGATCGTGAGGGAGTCGTCGCCGGAAAGGATCTCAAAATCGGGGTCCAGAGCCGCGCGCAATTGGCTGGCCCGCTCGACAGAGCCGCCGGCTTCCTTGATGGTTCGGATATTCGGGCAATCCCTGGCGAGGCGGCCCACCGTCTCCACCCCGATTTCGACGCCGCAGCGGCCCGGGATGCTGTAGAGCACCAACGGGATTTTCACCGACTCCGCGATCGCCCGGAAATGCCGGTAGAGTCCTTCCTGCGAGGGCTTGTTATAGTAAGGCGCGACCAGGAGGGCCGCATCCGCCCCGAGTCTCGCGGCCTCCACGGTCAGGGCAATCGCTTCCGACGTGGCGTTCGATCCCGTGCCGGCCATCACGAGGCACCTTCCGGCTGCGGCTTCGATGGCGGCGCGGATCACCGCGTTGTGCTCGTCGTAATCCAGGGTCGGCGATTCGCCGGTCGTGCCCACGGGCACGATCCCGGTGATCCCCCCGGCAATCTGGTCCTCGATGAGTTCCCGGAAGGCGTCTGCATCAAACTTGCCTCCGCGGAACGGAGTGACAAGGGCGGTATGGGTTCCTGCAAATGACATGGAAAAATCCCTACAAGGAAACCTGCTCCACGGAAACAAAATCCGCAGGAATGTGCCGGTGGGAACCGGGCTGCGTCAGGCCCCGATCTCGCCGTCAAAAACAAAATCCGCCGGTCCCTTGAGCGTCACATCCCGCGGGATGCCGGAGGCCTCGAATCCGACTTCGAGCGTCTCGCCTCCGCGGACCTGCACGGATACCGGCGAAGAAGCTCCGGTGGCCAGGTGATGGAGGAGCGCGGCTGCGCAGACGCCGGTGCCGCAGGCGAGTGTCTCGGCCTCCACGCCGCGTTCGAAGGTTCGCAGGAGCAGGTTTCCCGGGGAAAGGACCTGCGCGAAATTGGCATTCGCGCCCTGTGGGGCGAAGGCGGGATTCCAGCGCAGCGAAGCCCCGGCTTTGCCAATATCCACCGCTTCGACATCTCCGACAAATACCACCGCATGGGGCACGCCGGTATTGAGAAAATGCACCGGGCAGGTTCCTAAACCGGCCACCTCCAACTCCTCCGATTCCCGCAGGCCGTGCGGCTCGCTCATGTTGATGGTGACAAGATCTCCGGAGAACTTCGCGCGGATCAGGCCTGCGGGAGTCTCGAAGGAAAGGGCCTCCGGTTGCCCGGGCAACAGGCGCGCGGCAAACCTCGCGAAGCACCTTGCTCCGTTGCCGCACATGTCCGCCTCCCCGCCATCCGCATTGTAGTAGCGCATTCGGAAATCGGCCCCGGCCTGCGATGGTTCCACCGCGAGGACCCCGTCGGCCCCGACCCCGCGGTGCCGGTCGCAGAGCCGTTCGATCGCCGCTTGGGAAAGCCCGAGCGAACCGTTGCGATTGTCCACAACGACAAAATCGTTGCCCGCTCCGTTCATCTTGGTGAAATTCATGGGATATCCGCCCGGATATTCGGGCCTTGTCGCGGACCCTGGCAATGAGTTTTTGGCGGAGTGGCGCTGATTTTCTGTCCCCCCCCTGGGATGGAGACGGGGGTTATTTCAGGCCGAACAGCCGGACGAGCTGGTTTTTCCCTTTGAGTTGGTGTTCGCCGAGGTCTTCAAAGGCCGGCTTCGCGGGGACGGGAAGCAGCGCGTGGAAATCCCCCGAGACGGCGAGTTTCTGCCCCAGTTGTTTCATGAGGCCCTCCATGCGGAAAACCGTGTTGACCGCATCGCCGATGATCGTGGCATCGCGCTGCGCGACCAGGCCGATGTTGCCGCAGGTCACCGTGCCATGATGCAGCGCCACGGCAATTGGAAACGGCTTGTCGGGATGGCCGGGCCAGCGCTGCGAGAGCGACTTTTCCAGCAGCCCCGTTCCCGTGGAAAATGCCTTGGCGACTTCCTCTCCCGACCCGGAACCTCCGACCCAATAAGCCAGGATCGCGTCGCCAATGAATTTGTCGATCGTCCCCCCGCGGTCCTGCACCAGATTGCCGGCTTCGCGGAACCACTCGCCCAGGGTCCGCGCCAGGCTCTCCTCGGGCAGGATCTCCGACATGGTCGAGAATCCCCGGATGTCGCACACCATGATCGCCACCACGGTCGATTCCTCGTGGTGCGCATCCGTGCCCGTGGCGAGCGTGACATCGTAGGAGGAGTCGGGGGTGTTGCCTTCGGCCTGTTCAAAAAGGATTTCGTTGTTGCTGATCCGGATGATCGCGCCGTGTTCGAGGAGGACGGGCGTGATGACCCGCCGACCATTGACAAACGTGCCATTGCGGCTGCCAAGGTCCATGATCTGGTATTGCCAGGCATTGTGGCAGCGGACGATGGCGTGTTGCCGCGAGACATGCGGATTCGTGGGCAGGCAGACGGAATTGTCCTTGCCGCGCCCAATGGTGGCCGTATTTCCCACCTCGACTTCGAAGGGCTCTCCTTCCGAGGGGCGGACTTTGAGTTTGGCTTGCATGCGAGGGGATTGTAGTTCGCAAAACAGGTCGGATCAAGAAACTCCCGCCCCCGGATCGTCAACGCAGGGCGGCGTCCAGCGCCGTCTGGATCGCCCCGTTGTCCGCCCCGCTCTCTCTCGTGACTCTCCAGCAGGGATTCCCTCGCCCGTCCCCGGATCACCGCGGCAAGTTTCCACGCCAGATTGTGCGCGGATTGGAGGCCCGTGTTCATGCCCATCCCGCCTGCGGGACACAGGCGGGGCGGCGGCGTCTCCCGCGAAAAAAATCCGGCCCGCCTGGAAGCGGGTGGCAACTTTCGGGCTCATCACCCACGGGGCCACGCCGAGAATTTGCGCCCTTTGATCCGGGATTCCTGCCGCCGATCGAATGATATCCGCCAAGTCTTCCTCCTGGGGCGATTCATTGTTCTTGTGGATTCTCAGGAAAAAGCCAAGCGGAGTTCCCGCCTCAGCCACGAAGAATCTCATACTTTGTTGTTGTCGCAGGGTCCGGATATGAGAGAGTCGGTCTCAGGCAACATGCCAGGAAAGGAGGGGAAATCATCGTGAACTTTGTTAAAATCGCAGCAGCAGTGGCGATCGCCACAGCAGCTCTCAGCCTCGGCGCTTGCGCGAGCAAGCCAAAACCGGCTCCGGCTCCGAGCAGCGTCGGAATGTCCAAATAAGGGCTCGACAATTTGTGCCGGGCAGGGAGCAATCCCTGCCCGGCCTTTTTTTGACGGAGGCGTCAAATATCCTATGCGGGCGTGAACAAAATCCTTCCGCACTGCGGGCAGGAGATGATGGATTTTTCGGCCCGGAGCTCGACGCTGGTCTGGGTGGTGACTTTCATGTGGCATCCGGTGCAGACCTCGTGTTCGAGAGCGACGACGGCGGCCGCGTTCTTCGTCTGGAAGAGCCGGTTGTAGCGATCCAGCAGGTCTTCATCCAATTCGGCCCCGGATTTTTGCCGGGCTTCCTCCAGTTCGGAGATTCGAATTTTGAGGTTGGTTTCCCGTTCCCCAAAATTCGAGATCTGGGCCTCATATTTGGACTTGTCGGCGGCATAGGTTTGTTCCGCCGAGGAAATCTGCGGCTTGAGCGCCTCGGTTTCCTCCATCAACCCGATCTCGCGGTCCTCGATCTGCGTGATGGATTTTTCCACCGTTTCGATTTCATGGGCGAGCGCCGAGAATTCCTCGTTCTTGCGGGTTTGCATCTGCTGCGTCTTGTAGCGGGCGATCTGTTCGCGTTTTGCCGCGGCCTCGACTTCAAGGGTTTTTTTCTGGACTTCGACTTCCTTGGCGCGGCTGCGGGCATTTTCGAGCCGGGAGGCGGCCTCGGCGATCAGGCGTTCCTTGGCGGCTTTTTCGGCGGGAATCGCGCCGAGCTCGGCGCGAAAAGCGCGGAGCCGTTGGTCCTTGTCTTGGAGGGCGAGAAGTTTTTCGATGGCTTCTAACATGCCGGCATCATGCGGGGTCCCGGGAAATATATCCAGCCGCACTTTTCCGTGGCGGAGAAAATTCACTCGGCTGCGAAATCCGCCTCGCCCTGCGCGCGGAGGGGTGCTAAGGACGGGGCATGGACCTTCTGGAATGCGATTTGCCCGGAATCAAAAAGTTGAGGAGTGGAAAAGTTCGCGAGGTGTTCGATCTCGGGGGGGATCTCCTGGTGGTTGCCACAGACCGGATTTCGGCCTTCGATTGCATCCTTCCGAATGCGATTCCCCGCAAGGGTGAGGTTCTGACGCAGATGTCGGCGTATTGGTTCGAGACGTTGGATTTCGTGCCCAACCATTTTATCACCGCGAATTTCGCCTCCTTTCCCGGGGTGCTTCAGCCGTTCGAAGCGGAACTTGCCGGGCGGTCGATGCTGGTCAGGAAAGTGCGCCCGCTGCCGGTGGAGTGCGTGGTGAGGGGGTATCTTGCCGGTTCGGGGTGGAAGGAATACCAGGAGAGCGGCAGCGTCTGCGGACAGGAGCTTCCACGGGGGCTGCTCCAGGCTTCGCGGCTTCCCGAGACGCTCTTCACCCCGACGACGAAAGCGGAAACAGGGCACGATGAAAATATCGCCTGGAGGAAGTGCCGCGCGCTTCTCGGGGATGACCTGGCGCACGAAGTCCGCGCCCGCACGATCGAACTCTACGAATATGGACGGGCAAAAGCCGCCGCGGCCGGCATCATCGTTGCGGACACCAAGTTTGAGTTTGGCGTGGCGGATGACGAACTGCTCCTCATCGACGAATGCCTGACGCCGGATTCCTCCCGATTTTGGGCGGAGGAATTCTGCCAGCCCGGCGGCAGCCCGCCCAGTTACGACAAACAGTTCGTTCGCGATTATCTGGAAACAGTCGCCTGGGACAAATCCCCCCCGGCTCCCCCGCTCCCGGCGGAGGTGGTCAGACGGACGTCGGACAAATACATCGAGGCATTTGAGAAGCTCACAGGCCGGCGCCTTTTGCCCGCCTGACGCCGGTTTTTGCAGTCACGGCGTTTTCTGCCGCGGGACCTCCGACAGAGCCATGCGCCTGCCGGGGAGAAAGTTGAAAGTGGAGGGGGGCGCCCGCCGGAGCGTCAGCGGAGCAACATCGATGAACCTATAAACCCGAATTCAGCGATTTCCCACGTAGAGCCGCAGAGATCGGAGAAAATCGGTTTTCGAGATAAACCGCTAATGGCCGTTAGCCTAACTGCCCCCAGACTTTTTTCTAAGTCGTTGCAAAGCCGCGAAACCGCCTGAAAATGTAGCAAGTAATTGAAAAATTAATATCAAACTGTCTGTTGACTATATTGTTTTATTTCAAATTCTGCGGATCGGAGAAAAAACGCCTGGTTTCCGAGGCGATGACCCCGCTCAGAAGCAACATGGCGACCAAGTTGGGGACCGCCATGAGCCCGTTCATCATGTCGGAAAAATTCCAGACGGCGTCGCTTTTCCAAACACAGCCGACGAAGACCGCCGCCACCCAAACGAGACGATAATAAAACACCGACCGGATTCCGACGAGATACTCGACGGCTTTTTCGCCGTAGTAAGACCACCCGAGGATGGTGGAGAACACGAACGTCAGCAACCCGCCGATGAGGATGAAGTCCCCCAACACGCCGATGTGCCCGAACGCCGCGTCGCAAAGCCCGGCCTTGCTCAGCCCCGCGGTTTTCCAGTCCCCCGAGCTCACGATGACCAGGCCGGTAAGGGCACAGACGACCACGGTATCCCAGAAGGTTCCCGTGCTCGAAACCAGCGCCTGCCGGACCGGGTCCTTGGTCCGGGCCGCCGCCGCCACAATCGGGGCGCTTCCAAGGCCGGATTCGTTCGAGAAGAGGCCCCGGGCGATCCCAAAGCGCATCGCCTCCGCGATCCCCGCGCCGACAAATCCCCCGACGGCGGCCTGGCCGGTGAACGCCGAGGTGACTATCAGGGAGATGGTCGCGCCGAGCTTGTCCCCATTGAATGCCAGGATGACCAGGCAACCCGCGACGTAAAAAAATGCCATGAAGGGGACGAGCACTTCGCAGAATCGGGCGATCGATTTGATGCCGCCCAGGATCACCGCTGCGGTCACGGCGGCGAGCAGAAGCCCGACGGTCAGCTTGATCGTTCCGTCATCGAGGGCGAAATGGAACAGGTCTTTCTTGGCCACGATCATGTCGGCGATGGCGTTGGACTGCGCCATGTTTCCAATCCCGAAGGCGGCCAGGGCTGTGAAGATGGCGAAAAGCACGCCGGCCCAACGCGCATTCAGCGCCCGTTCGAGGACATACATCGGTCCTCCCGACATCTGGCCGCGCGGGTTGACAATCCGGTATTTGACCGAAAGCAATGCCTCGGAATACTTCGTGGCGATGCCGAACACCCCGGTGAGCCACATCCACAGAACCGCGCCGGGACCCCCGAGCAGAACAGCTCCCGCCACGCCGTAGATGTTTCCGGTGCCGATGGTGGCCGCAAGCGCCGTGGTCAAGGCCCCGAATTGGCTCACATCCCCGGGCGATCCGGGATCTTTTGCGATGGAGAGTTTGATGGCTTTCCCGAGGTATCTCTGAATGAACCCTGTCCGCCAGGCCAGAAAAAGATGGGTGCCCGCGAGAAGATATACCAGCCACGGTCCCCACACAAAAGCGGCTGCTGACGCGATCCACTGGTCCAGAGATTGCATGGCGGGCGATTAGAGGCGTCCGGCCGGCCTGCTGCAAGAAAAAGAATTGCCGGGGAAATATCACCCATGCGCCGCATATTGAGAATTCCACTTTTGAACAGGCCCCGGCAGGATTTTGATCGCATCCCACGGATACGCGGGGTAGATTGCGGCCATGAAAAGCGTTCCTGCTCTCCTGGCTGCCTGTTTGCTTCTGGTCTCGTGCGCCTCGGGACCGGCCCCCACTCCGATCGTCCTCCAACGCCTGGCGGCGGCGGGCGTGGATTCGCGCACGTATGCCAAAATCCATGCCGGGCGTGTTTTGGGCTATTCCGACATCCTCGGGCTCGTCCAGGATAAAATCCCGGACGCGGCCATCGTGTCCTACCTCAAGAGCACACACGCGCCCTACCGGCTCACGAATTCCCAGCTCGAAAAGCTCGGCGATGCGGGCGCGGGGTCCGAGCTTGTCAATTATCTCGGCAAATCTGCCGGCTACTACGAGGCCACCAGCCGCTCCCAAACCGGCGGGGACAAATGGGACAAGCACCCCTATTTCAGCGATCCCTACTACTGGGGAGCGGCCCCTTTTCCCTATGCCTTCCCCGGCGAGTGGGATGATCCCGCCATCATGGGCGCGTGGTTCTGATCTTCTTGCGCGGGCCCCGCTCCCGCGCGTTTTTTTGTCATGGAGGGAATTCAATACCGCTTCGGAAATGAAAAGCTGATCCGCGTGCTCGACGCCGCCAGCGCGCGTCTCCGCGGCTTGCTGGAAAAGCAGGGGCGGGCCAATGGCGCGCTCCGTGTCGCCGTCATCGGCGGGGGATGTTCCGGCCTTCAATACAAGATGGATCTCGTGGACGGTCCCGCCAACCGCGACATCGTCGTGGACTCGAACCATGTCCGCGTCGTCGTGGATCCGAAGAGCGCGCTTTTTGTGAGCGGTTCGGAGCTGGATTTCAGCGGCGACCTGCAGAAGGGCGGGTTCAAAGTCACCAATCCGAATGCCGTCGCCCATTGTTCTTGCGGGGAAAGCTTTTCCGCGTGACCGATGCCTTTGCGGAGTTCGGTGTGGAGAAGCGCCCGTGGCTGGATCCCGGCGCGCTTCTGTCACGCTACCACGAACTCGCGGCCGTCCGGCATCCGGACAAGTGCGGCGGCGATCCGCTTCCGCTCGCCCGGCTGAATGAAGCGCGAGGGATTCTCGGCTCCGCTCCCTCGAGACTCCGGCATCTCCTCGCCCTGACCGCCTCCCCGGAAATGGCCGGGAAAATATTCGAGCCGGACTTCGGGTTGTTCGCCCATGTCGGATCGCTGGCCAAAAGGGCGGAGCAAATTTCCGAAAAGCGCGCGTCCTCGCCGCTGGCCGCCGCGGTCGCCCGGGCGGAGGCCGCTTCCCTCCAAAAGGAAATCTCCCAAGCCCTCGCCCGGATCGATCTCCAAATCCATGCGCTGGAAGAAAAGGTCCGGTCGATGGATGCGATCTGGCCGGATGTGGCGCCGCAGGATGTCTCCCTGCTCGCCGAGGAATTTTCCTTCCTGGAAAAATGGCGTCAATCCCTGCGGACCGCGCGGACCCGACTATTGGGGGGGTGATTTCACGGCCTTGCGAAACGCGTCCTCATCCGGCATGGCCTTGAGCGCCGAAAGCAATTTTTGGCGCGCTTCCATCGCGGAGTCTCCCGTGTCCACGAGGCGGTTCATCAATTCCCCGAAGAGCTGGCGGCGCTTGTTCCCGGTTTCGGACAAATCCCTCCGATCGTGACAGAATGCCATGACCGTCGTCCCGCAGGCGCAGTTCCGAAAAAGGCCCACCTGCTGGCCGGGATCCCCAATGTCATATCCCATCAAACCACTGCTGTTGGGCAATGCCTGGGTGTCCATCAAATACTCCTCGAACGAGCCGTAAACCCGGCCACATCTCGGGCACGTCTTTGGAAACTCGGTGTCCCAAATCGCTTTCAGACCTTGATAGAGGGAGCTCGTGGAGATTGGCATCGGCACTCTGGCTTCTACAACAACCATGACTGCAGCATAAACACATTATTTTTTTCGCGCAAGAAATATCCAGCAACCTGATGCATTTCATATGCAACAGTCGCGCAATATCGCATCATCTGCTTGGTTGAAGGGAAAAACCGAGCGGGTGTGCAAGTCGAAGAGGAGAAAGCGAAGGTGGTCCGGCCCACTGCCTGTGTTCACGCAGGGATCTACCACATCCCTTCCTGACCTCGCCTCCCAATCCGCGCGCAGAACGGGAACTTTCTGCCTTCGACGGATCGTGGGCGAAGAACGGAGAAGCGCCCGGGCCGTGGTATTTTCATCCAGGATTGTATCATTCTCCGGAATCTGGTCCATTGCGCGAATCCCCATGGAATTAACCTAACTTCCCCCTGATTTTTTTCTAAGTGACTGCAAATCAGTGAAACTACACGAAAATGTAGCAAGTAATATATCCACAATAATCAAAATAACTGTTGATTGTATTGTTTTATATCT
>JBAYWC010000065.1:0-15724 GCA_041674265.1 Terrimicrobiaceae bacterium | reverse complement strand
ATCTCCAAATCATGCTGACCGGGCATTCTCCGGTTATTCGTTCTTTTCATAACCAAACCAATCCGTCGGCCTAGGAAAGCGGGGTGAAATTCCCCCACTGTCGCGCAAAGGTCAAAGTCCGGGTTCGAACCGGCGGAGAAAACCGCACCGTCCTGAAATGGACAACGGCGTCGCGTAGCGTCCGTGCGGGGGTAGTCCTTTTTCTATGCGGGGGAAAGGCTGTCCTACGACACTCCCTGTGCAATCAAAGAAAAAGGATAAATATGAAAAAAACATTGCTTGTTGTTACTGCATCTCTTGCGGTTCTCACCGTTCCATGCCAAGCGGTTTGGACAACACTCCGTCTCCCAAATACGACGAGCTGGGACGGCACGACGATGGGGGCATCTTTCCGATGGACGTTTCATCTATGGACACAATGGATCGCTGATCCCGCAGGATATCTTTGGCAGCAGTGCCGCGAGCGCTTACACCAACAGCGTTCCGGCGGGTGACTACTCGTTCGTGACGTCGCAATTTTTAGGGATTGGAGGATTTTCCCCGCAGCCTGTCTATTCCTTTACCGGAAGCAACATCACGTCCTCTTTCACCAACTGCGTTCGGCGACGAACAAACGTCCCTCCCCCCGGACCCCCTCCCGGATCGACGCGGGCTTCTCCCTTTTGGCGGGCAAGGGGATTCGGGATTGCCCGCGTCGCGCCGGTCTGATTGTTTCTCGGGACGCCCATGAACACCAAGCGGCTCACCTTCATTCTCCGGCTTTCGAGCACGGTGGGCCTGTGGGCACTGATGTTGGCCACGATCTTCGCGGGTTACGATTTCGGGTTTTTCTGCCTGCTGGCCTTCATGGCGATGGTGGCGTTGTGGGAATATTACCGGATGCTCGAGGACGACGGGATCGGGGTCTTCACGCTGACTGGACTCATCTGCGCGGCGGTCCTGCTGGCGGGAGGGTTTTTGCTGATGAAGGAACAGGGACCGGAAAACGCCTACGATTTCGAGTTGGTCGTCCTCGTCCTTTTCCTGATCGTCACCTTCGCGCGCCAAATGTTCCGCGGGACCCGCCGGGATCCGCTGCGGGCGATGAGCTACACGCTCTTCGGCCTGCTGTATGTTCCCTGGCTTTTCAGCTTCATCACGAAGATCATCTACCTGACCCCGCGCACGCCCGGGGGCGCCACAACCGGGCAATATTATGTGCTCTTCCTTGTGATGGTGACGAAATTCAGCGACATGGGAGCCTATGTTTTCGGGAGCCTCTTCGGCAAACATCCGTTCGCCCCGCACATCAGCCCGCACAAAACGTGGGAGGGGTTTGCGGGGGCCCTGGTCACATCGCTGATCGCCGCGAGCTGGCTGTATGCGCTGATGCCCGAAAAGCTCTCGGCATTCCGTTTCGATGACATCGTCGTGCTGGGTCTCCTCCTGGGCTTCGCGGCCGTCATCGGCGATCTTGCGGAGTCCATCGTCAAACGCGGCACCAACACGAAGGACTCGAGCCGGCTTCTGCCCGGAATCGGAGGAAGCCTGGATCTGATCGACAGCCTGCTCTTCACTTCTCCGCTGCTGTTTTTCTACATGAGGCTTGTCCTCGGAGTCTCATGAGAAAGCGGCGGGTCGTCATTCTCGGCGCCACGGGGTCGATCGGCCAAAGCGCCCTCAAAGTGGCGCGCGATATTCCGGAGCGCATGGAGATCGTCGGGATGTCCGCCCACCGGAACGGAGACGCCCTCGCCGCCGCGGCGAAGGACTTTCCCAGGGCGCGTTGCGTCCGCACCGACGGGCCGGATGGGATGGATCGCCTCATCGGACTCGCCACCCTGCCCGGCGCGGATCTTGTGCTCGTGGCCATCGTGGGGACCGCCGGACTGCAGCCGGCCCTGGCTGCCATCGAAGCCGGAAAAGACCTTGCGGTGGCCAGCAAGGAAATCCTCGTGATGGCCGGAGAGGCGGTCACGCAGGCCGCCGCGAAGGCCGGCGTGCGAATCCTGCCGGTGGACAGCGAGCACAACGCGATTTTCCAGTGCCTCGAGGGCCGCGATATTTCCACCGTCAAAAGACTGATCCTCACCTGCTCGGGCGGTCCCTTCCGCCACACCCCGCGCGAGGAATTCGAGGCCATCACCCCGGAGCACGCGCTCAGGCACCCGACCTGGCGGATGGGAAAAAAAATCACGGTCGATTCCGCCACCCTGTTCAACAAGGCGCTGGAGATGATCGAAGCGCGGTGGTTGTTCGGGCTGCCCATCGGGCAGGTGGAGGTGATCGTCCACCCGCAGAGCATCATCCATTCGATGGTGGAGTTTGTGGATGGCTCGACGCTCGCGCAGTTGAGCCATTCGGACATGGGTTTCCCCATCCACTATGCGGTGACGTGGCCGGACCGGGTTCCGAATTCGCTGCGGCCACTGGACTTCGCCCAATTGGCCCGGCTCGATTTCGAGGCCGCGCGGCGGGACGACTTTCCCGCGCTGGACCTTGCCTTGGAAGCCGGAACGCGCGGCGGAACCCTTCCGGCAGTAATGAACGCCGCCAATGAAATCGCCGTGGAGGCCTTCCTGGCGGGAAAAATCCGGTTCCCAAAAATCTGGGGCATCGTCGCCAAGGTGATGGCTGAGTGCCCGCATGCGGACCGGCCGGATCTGGAGCAAGTGATCCAAACCGACGGCACCGCGCGGGCACTTGCTTCGCGGCTGGCCTTGGAATAGAATATCGCCATGCCTCAACTCGAGTTGCCGCGACTTCCTCACCGCATGACCCTCGAACAATTCCGCAAATTGCCCGAGGGTCCGCCGCACTTCGAACTCATCGACGGAGAACTGATCATGGCCCCCGCACCGAACCTTTATCACCAGGAAATCACCGGAAACATCTACCTCTTGCTGAGAAATTGGGAAAAATCCAACCCCGCCGGAAAAGCCTTCATCGCACCGCTGGATGTCTTTCTCGACGAGGATTGCTTCGAGCCGGACGTCGTTTTTGTCTCGGCGGAAAAGCTTGAACTCATCGCGCGGACGGACGGCCTGCACGGAGCGCCGGATTTGGTTGTCGAAGTCCTCTCCGAAAGCACCTACCGCCGAGACCTGACCCGCAAACGCCGGAAATACGCCGCCGCCGGGGTGCGGGAATACTGGATCGCCGACCCGGAAGAAAAATCCCTCCGGCAATATCTGTTTGCCGGGTCAGACTCGACGTGCGAGGAGCCGACCTCCCACTACCGCGACAACGCGGCTTTTGAATCCCCCCTCTTTCCGGGCCCCCGTATCGAACTCGCCGAGATCTTCCGCAGGTAGGGAAATAATTGAGGGATGGGAAAATGCTTTGGTCCCATGAAACTTGCCTCGCGCGGGTTCGTGGAATAGGGTTCCGGCACTCTTTATGGTTTTCGATATTTTGAAGTTTCTTTTCATCTGCCTCGAGGTTGTCCTGATTTTCAACCTGCTGATCGTCGTCCACGAGCTCGGGCATTTTTTGGCGGCGAAATGGCGCGGGCTCGTGGTGGAAAAATTCGCGATCTGGTTTGGCAAGCCGATCTGGAAAAAGACGGTCAACGGCGTCGAATACCGGCTGGGCTCGATCCCCGCGGGCGGCTTTGTGGCCATCCCCCAGCTCGCCCCGATGGAGGCGCTGGAAGGCAAGGTCGAGCAGTCGCGCGACCAACTCCCGCCGGTGAAGCCGCTCGATAAGATCATCGTCGCCGCCGCAGGCCCCCTTTTCAGCTTCGGCCTGGCTTTTGTCATGGCCTGCGTCGTCTGGTTTGTCGGCAAGCCCCAGAGCGAATTCGACTCCCCGACCATCGGCTATGTGGAAGCAGGAGGTCCCGCCGACAAGGCCGGACTCCGCGTGGGTGATGTCATTGTCGCGGTGGACGGGCAGCCGGTGAAGCACTTCGCGAGCGGGACCGACAGCGTGAAGTGGAGGATCGTTCGCAGCGAGGGCGCAACCATCGCCTTCACCGTGAAGCGCGAGGGGCAGGAAATCACCATTCCCACCGGATGGACAAAACCCGAGACATCGAGCTGGCGCCGCCCTGCCCTGCGGGAGGTTCAGATCGGACCCCGCTTGACTCCGGGAATCGGCTTCGTCATTCACGGCAGCATCGCCGACAAAGCGGGGTTCCAAGCCGGCGACCTGATCACGGCGGCGGACGGACAACCGATTTTCAATCTCAGGGAAATCGGTCCTCTCGTGGATGCCAACCGCGGAAAATCGCTCGCCGTCACCGTGGAGAGAAAAGGCGCAGAAGTCGCGCTCATGCTCCCGCTTCCGCCGGCCACCCCCGAAGCCAAGCCCGTGAACTTCGGCATCGATTGGGGCCGGACGACATTGGTCTACCCCGGTCCCGTCAGCCAGGTCAGGGATGCCGCCACCAGCATTTTCCGGATGGTCGGCGCGCTTCTTTCACCGAAATCCGATGTCAAGGCCGCGCATTTCAGCGGTCCGGTCGGCATCATGCGCCTCTACTACCAGATCTTTGAGAACGAGAACGGCTGGCGGCTGGCGCTGGCATTCAGCGTGTTGATCAATGTAAACCTCGCCCTGATCAACCTGCTGCCGTTCCCGGTCCTCGATGGCGGGCACATCACGCTCGCCATCATCGAGGGCATCCGCCGCAAGCCGATCAATATACGCGTGCTGGAATTCGTCCAGACCGCCTGCGCCCTCGCGCTGGTCGGCTTCATGCTCTACCTGACATTCTACGATGTCGGCGACATTTTTGCGCCGAAGCCGCCGGTCGCGGAAAAATCGAAATAGGCCGATGGAGCCCGTCTATCGCCCGTATTCCGGACGCCGGCCGGCGCGGGAGGTCCGCATCGGCCGCACGGCGGTTGGCGGAAATCATCCGATCCGCGTCCAGTCGATGCTGACCAGCGACACCATGAACACGGAGGCCTGTGTGAAGGAAACGCTGGGGCTCGTCGAGGTCGGGTGCGAAATCGTGCGGATCACCGCCCCCACGGTCAAAGACGCGGAGAACCTGGAAAACATCCGCGCCGCACTCCGCCAAAAAGGCTGCGCGGTTCCCTTGGTGGCCGACATCCATTTCAAGCCCGACGCGGCGCTCGAGGCCGCGAAATGGGTGGACAAGATCCGCATCAATCCCGGCAACTTCGCGGATTCCAAAAAATTCAACGTGCGGGAATACACGGACGCCCAATACGAGGCCGAGATCGGACGCATCCGGGAACGGTTCCAGCCGCTGGTCGCGCTCTGCAAGGAACGCGGCGTGGCCATGCGGATCGGCACCAACCACGGCAGCCTGAGCGACCGGATCATGAACCGCTACGGGGACACTCCCCTGGGCATGGTCGAAAGCGCTCTGGAATTCGCCCACGTCGCCCGCGAGCTCGATTACCACGAACTCGTCTTCTCGATGAAGGCCTCGAACCCGAAGGTCATGATCGAGGCCTACCGCCTGCTTGTCGCCAGGCTCCAAGAATGCGAAATGCGAAATGCGGAATGCGGGATGAAAGGCCCGCTCGACACGGACGATTCCGCCATTTCGAATTCCCCATTTCGCATTTCGCATTTTTCCTGGAACTACCCGATCCACCTGGGCGTCACCGAAGCCGGCGACAGCGATGACGGACGGATCAAAAGCGCAATCGGCATCGGCAGCCTGCTGGCGGATGGAATCGGGGATACGATCCGCGTTTCGCTCACGGAGGATTCCGTGCATGAAATCCCGGTGGCAATGGCCTTGGTGGCACTGGCGGAAAGCAGGGGGCACTGGCCTCCCGCCTGTGAGAGCAAGACGATCGCGGGCGGGAAGCCCTCGCTCCGGGAAAAAAACGCCCCTCAACCGCCACTCCCCTTCGATCCCTTCTCCTTCGAGAAAAGGCGGTCCGATCAGATTTCCGCCGCGAACATCCCGGCCGGCGGAGATCAGCCCGTTCGCGTGGCGGTCCGGAGGGAAACCCACGACAAACTCGCGCACAAACTCTCCGCGCTCGGCGACTTCCAGCCGGAAATCGTTTACGAAAACGCCGGCATCCTTGAAGTGGATCCCCGCGAGGATGCGGCTGTTGCCAGCGCAAATGCCTGTCCGGAATCCCGGCTCGTCACGATTCCGGACGGATGCGATCTCGATGTCATCCCGGCCTTCCGCATGCTGGCGGCGCGTGTCGATCCCCGGCATCCGGTTTTGCTCAAGGACAGCTTCCAATTCCCGAATGCGAAGTGCGAAATGCGAAATGCGGGGAGACAAAATGAGTTTTTGGAGAACCTCCTGAGCGCGGCCACGAACATCGGTTCGCTCCTTTGCGATGGCATCGGCGATGCGGTCCTTGTGCAGGGAGAGGAAGCGCCCGGCCAATCGCTCCGGATCGCCTACAACATCCTCCAGGCCGCCGGTGTCCGGATCTTCAAAACCGACTATGTCGCGTGTCCGAGCTGCGGGCGCACGCTCTTCAACCTCCAGGAAACGACCGGCCGCATCAAAGAAGCGACCATCCACCTCAAAGGCGTGAAGATCGCCGTCATGGGCTGCATCGTCAACGGTCCGGGAGAAATGGCCGACGCCGATTTCGGATACGTGGGCGGCGCGCCCGGCAAGGTGAACCTTTACGTCGGCAAGACCCCGGTCAAATTCAACATTCCCGAGTCCGAGGCTGTTGGCCGTCTCGTGGATCTCATCCGCGAACACGGACGGTGGTTCGATCCTCCCGTCGGCAGGCCCGCCTGATGGTCGGTCACGGGGCTCGGCCAGATACTCGTCAACGGTTTTTTGCCCGGGGCTGCATCAGGGGAATGTTTCGCCGTTTTCGAGCATGGCGATCAATGTCTTGAGGCGGACGGCTCTTGTCCTTGATGGAGAATTTCCTCCAAAAGCGCGGGAAAGGCACCCGCCGCCCGCGAGGTGATCTCCGGCATGAAGATCGGCGCGCCGGATTCCTTTTCCAGACAGGTCATTTCCACTCCCGCGATTCCGCACGGGGTAATATGGGTGAAAGCGGGCAGGCAGGATTCGAGGACATTCAGCGCGAAGCCGTGCATGGCCACCCACTTCTTCACCCCGACCCCGAGCGAGGCGATCTTTTTTTCTCCGATCCAGACACCGGTGAGGCCGTTGCGGCGGTTTGCAACGACGCCATATTCCGCGCAGAGCCGGATCAGGAATTCTTCGAGAAACCGGAGATAGATGTGGAGATCGCGCCCGCGCGTGTTGAGGTCGAGGATCGGGTATCCGACAAGCTGGCCGGGGCCGTGAAAAGTCGCCTGTCCGCCGCGGTTCGTCTCCACGACCGGGTGCGGCAATCCGCCGCGCAGGCTGGATTGATCGCGGGTCCGTCCGATGGTGTAAACCGGTTCGTGCTCGAGCAGCAGGAAAACTTCGCCGCCAGTCCCGGACAGCAGATCCCCGACATGCCGGTTTTGAATTTCCAGCGCGGCCTGGTATTCGATGCGACCGAGTTCGAGAACTTTCATATCCGTTCGAGCGGGACTTTCCGGCGGGCCGCCGCGTCGGCGGATTGGAAATGCGTGAGGCCGATGGCAATCGCATCCGCGGCATCCGGCGGCGGGGTCACGGTCATGCCCAGAAGCGCGCGGACCATGAATGCCACCTGGGATTTTTGCGCGCCTCCCCGCCCGACGATCGCCTGCTTGACCCGCCGCGGCGCGTATTCGTGGACGGGGATTCCGCGCTGGGCGGCAGCCAGCAGAGCGGCTCCGCGGGCAGATCCGAGCGTGATGGCCGTCGGATAGCTTTGCACGTAAATCACGCTTTCGATCGCCATGGCTTCCGGCGAAAACCGGACGATCGCATCGCCGAGTTGCCCGTGAATGGCCACGAGGCAGCCGGAATGTGTGAGCCGCGGGGAATTTTTGATGACCCCGAAATGCGGGCAGCGGGTTTTTCCGCCCTCGCGTTCGAGGATGGCAAACCCCGTTCCTCGCAGCGAGGGGTCCACGGCCAGGATGGTTTCTTTCATTGCAGGAAGTCGGGAAGGCGGGCTCTGACAACTTCCACAGAAAGGTTTTGGAGCAACCCGGCGGGCGCGCGCAAGACATTCACGTCCGGATTTGCAGGAGCCCAAACCGCCGGATCGGTCGGCCCGAAGAGAAGGAGACATTCCGCGCCTGCCGCGGCGGCAAGGTGGGAGATCCCGCTGTCATGCCCGATATAAAACGCGCAGCGTTGCAGGACGGCACCGAGGAGGTGAAGCGGGAGGTGGCCGAGAAAAACGAAGCGTGCGCCGAAGGCGGCCTTCAACTCCGCCACGCGGTCGGTGTCGCTTTCTCCCGAGACGACCAGGATTGTCGCCTGTGCGCCGCACAATCCCGAAAGGAGGTCTTTCCACGCCGGCAACGGCCAATTTTTTTTCGCCGAGCCGCTGCCCGGATGCACGGCGACGAATGGCGGACGGAATCCCGCCAGCAACCGCTCCGCGGCGGCGGCATCCTCATCGGTGGGAAAAATTTCCGCCGAGGCATCCTCCAAGAACAGGGCCAGTGATTCCAACGGCCGGGCAAGCTGGCGAACGGCGTGCTGGGAACCGGAAATCCGGGGATCGCCGCAGATCAGGTTCTTCACCCCGCAGCGCCTGAGGTTGCCTTCAAAGAATCCGTCCGGGTCGAAAAGATAGGAGATGACCTGTCCGAAACCCTCGAAGTAGCCGGAGAGTTCCGGATCCAGTGCCGGGCGCGGATTGAAGAATCCGGACATGGGCGCGTATTCGATCGATCGGACGGCATCCGCATAATACCTCCCCTCGGCCACCGAGCAGATGTGGCGGTAGCCGACGATTTCGATCCGGCAATCCGGGAAGCCTTCCCGCAACAACCGCAGGGCGGGCAGGGTGAGCAGGAAATCGCCGATCGCCCCTCCACGGATGACAAGGATGCTTCGGCGGGTTTCTGGCATGAGAAAGTGTTGCCATGAAAACGGCCCGGCTTCAAAGCATGAATGCCTCGCCCCCCGGCAGATGTCCGGTCGGTTTTCGCGGGACGCCTTCCTTTTCCCAGGAACAACCCGGTCAGAGCCCGTATTCCGCCGGGAGAAATTTTCCCGCGTCCGCGAGGGCGAGTTGTTCGGCGATGAAGTCGTCTTCTTTTTCCGGCAGGCCGCCGACGGTCTCCGCGAGATTTTCGAGCCAGTCCTTTTCGCGTTCGAGGATGTGGAGGCAGCCCGCCTCACTGCCTTCGCGCATGACGGAGATCGCTTCGAGCGCGGCGGCGCATCCGGCGCGGTAGTGGTCCTTGGCGGAGACGATCGCCTTCGCGATGCGGATGACATTTGTCGGGGTGAGGATGTAGGCCTGCGGGTCGAGGCCGGCGTCCGAGCGGACGACCCAACGCTGGTAGGTGGCGACCCCCTCCTTTCCGTCCTTGATCGCCTCGTTCATGATGCGGCAATCGTAGATGAGCTGTTCCATGTAGCAGGTCGGGGCCATGCCGCCGAGGAGTTTGATGTTTTGAACCGACTCATTCGACCAAGTGTCGCAGGTGGCTGCGGCGATGTTGCCGAGCGGGCTGAGATGCGCGCAGGCGGACGTTTTTCCTTCCATGGCCATCGGAAATCCGGTGATCGCCTTGAGGAACGGGTTCTCATAACCGCAGTCCTTGCCTGGTCCGACCGCCCCGCATTCGTAGGCGACGAGCGAGCGCACGGCGCTCACCGCGCGGACGACCGCGGCGAAAACCCGCGGGATCATTTTTTGCTCGGCGAGGACCATCGCGGTATTTCCAAACCCGCACGCCGTGTCGCCGGCGGCATGCGCCCCGTGCCGGGCCGCGATTTCGTGGATGCTCGTCCAAAGATAGCTCATGTCGCGCGCGCCGACGCAGCACTGGGAGAAAATGACGGCGGCAATGTCGCCGTTGATCAGCGCGTCATCGTGCAGTTCCTTGCCCCCGACGGACTCGATGCTCAGCAATTCGGCTCCTTCCGCTGCCGCGCTCTCGAAAAGCTGGAGCATCCGGTCGAGGAAATATCCGCTGCGCATCGTGGGCGGACGCACGAACTCGCGGTTGTCGTTCGGCGTCATGCGGAGGACGGATTTCAGCCCATGCGAAGCCTCGAATTTCCGCATTCCATCGAGAAGGATCCGGACGATGGAGAGGCCCCATTCGGGAAATTCCGTCATCGGCGGAAGAGTCTCGAACTCGATGACAACCCCGTTGGCTTCCAGGTCTGTGGCCCTCAGCAGCGCGCCCTGGATGATTTCTTTGTAATGCTCGCGGACCCGCGGCATGGTGCCCGCGGTGATGTCCATCGAAGGCAGGGTGAAATTGAGTTCCGGGTAGACCTGCCCTCCGCCGATCACCATGCCGGCGCGGGTGGTCAGGGGGTTGGGCGCGGATCCGAAGACAAGGGATTCGGGTTTTTCAATGGCGAGGGAATGGTATTTCATGGTTCGGGAGCGGGTTGAACCGCATGCCCGAACTTTACTCGGCCGGGGTGCCGGAATCTTTCAATCTGGTGCAAATGTTTGGGATTATCGTGCGCGGTCGCCTGCTTTTCGCCAAAGTGTTTTCAGCCCGAAAACCGCTTTAGCCCCAATGCTGTTCACTTTGCTGTAAACAGGAGCGCGGGCGTCCCGCCCGCGCTGGTAACGGTGGCGGGCAGGATGCCCGCGCTCCTTTCTTAAGTGAACAGCATCGGGGTTAGGAGCTCCCTGCGTCTCGGCGTGAGGGATCGCTGAATTCCGGGCTCAGGGTTCCCGGTAGCCGCGCGGGGTGGTTCCCGTGTAGCGTTTGAAGACGCGGGAAAAATAGCTTTGGTCCCCGAACCCGCAGTCCATGGCGATCTGGATGATGCTCTTGTCGGTTCGCCGCAGCATGGCTTTTGCGCGATCGACCCGGTATTGCGACATGAGGTCGGTGAACGTCCGGCCGGTTTTCTCGCGGATGAGATGTGAAAAATGGCTGCCGGAGAGCCCGGCGGCCCGGGCCACCCGATCCCGGTCGAGCGGTTCGCCCAGATGTTCCTCCATGAACGCCACCGCGCGCCCGAGCAGGACGGCATTGGGAAACTTGCGGTGGTCGCGGATCGCATCCATCACGCGCTCGAGCATCCCGCAGAGCCAGGAGGACACTTCCTCCTCGTCCGACAGTCCGGCGAGGACCGTGGCGCTCTCGAAATTGCACCCGAGCACTTCCGAGGGATCCGCGCCGGATTCCACCGCAGCGCGCGACATGACGACCACAAGCTCGAGGGCCAGGCTTTTGAGCAGTTCCGGGCGGGAACGCGCCGTGTGGTAGATGCCGACAAGCACCCGGTTGATAATCTCGCGCGCCGCCTGCCGCTCGCCGCGCTTGATGGCCGCGAGCAACCCAGGTTCCTCGCGCAGGTAGAGATCGCGGATTCCGTCATAGAGCCGGTTCTTCAGGGCATGGATCGCTTCAGCCCGCTCGCGCTCGCGCTGCGAATCGTCGCGGCGCGCGCGGAGGAAATCGGCGTTGACCAGATTCGCTTTTTCCATGAGATCGAGCAACCGGCCGGCGGCCGCGCGGATCTTTTGCGAGATTTCTCCGGGTTCGCCACCCTCGAGCGGCACCTTTTCCACGAGCAGCCCACCCGTCACAAGCGAGTTCGTCATCAAGGGAAGTCCCCAGCCCGCCAGCCCGTCGTCATCGGTCATCACGCAAGCCTCTCCCCAGCGCAGCGCCTCGCGGATTACCTGGTTTCTCCAGTGGCGTCTCTGCCCGGCCCCACGACCGCCAGCCGATCGGCCACCCGCATCGACTTCGACAGCCGTGAAGCCGGTCTCGCGCCGATATTCCCGCTGCAAATCCCGCAGGGAAGAACCGCGGATGGACAGGGAGGGATACGGATGGGAGGGGGCGGGCATTCCGATCTGTGATTTTTCCGGACTACTGGTTTCTCCCGGCTTTCGACAGCCAAACACCGAAGGCTGTCGCCATTTTCTCGGTCCGCCCGAGGTGGATCCTGCGCGCGAAGACCGGGAACCCCTGTTTTTCCAATCGGGAAAGGATGCGAAGGTAGATCGCTTTCATGATTTCGGGAGCGAGAAGCGCCCGCTTGTCACCGGTCGGCGGGATGGCAGCGTGAAACCGCGCCCGGGCGCGGCCTGCTTCAAACAACATCAGATCCAGGAATCCGGGTGTCGTTGGCTTTCCACGGAGCAAATCCTCCCCGCTCACCCCGAATCGCCGCAGGTCCGCAAGCGGAAGATAGATGCGCCCATTGCCGGCATCCTCTCCGACATCGCGGAGGATGTTCGCGAGTTGGAGCGCGTGGCCGAGATTTTCCGCGTAGGCGCCGCTCGCCGGATCCTGGCATCCGAAAATCCGGATCGAGGCGAGTCCGACCGCGCAGGCGACGCGCCAGCAATATTTTTCGAGCTCCGAAAATGTTTCAAACCGCGGGGGCCGGATATCCATCGCGCAGCCGCGAACGATTTCCGCGAGAAGATTTCTTTCGATGCCGTGCCTGGCCACGACCTCCTCGAGCCCGGCAGGCAGGGTTTTCTGCTCGATGCCGTCCAGCCATTCCTGCAAAAGCAGGCGCTTCTCCTCCTCGCCCCGGCCCGGCCCGTCGGCAATGTCATCCACGGCCCGGCAGAACCGGAAGAAGACCAGGGCGTCGCGGCGGCGGTCCGCCGGCAGCCACAAGAGCGCGAAGGCCAGGTGGGATTTCCGGGCGGTCCCGGCAGGGGCGAGCTCTGTCATGGTCCGAGGAGTCGGCCGTTTTTCATTTCAATGATCCTGTCGGCACAGGGGGCAAGGGTTTCGCGCTCTCCCGCCCAGAGGACCGTGAGATGGAATTTGTCCGCGGCGAGCTTTGCAAGCGGCACGAGATCGGGGTCGGGCGGAGAAATCGCAATGAGCACCCGCGGGTCATGCACCAAAGCCCGCGCAAAGGCCGCGCGCCACCGGAGGACGGGGTCGAGCTTCCCGGTCCGCGCCGTTTCAAAATCCCCGATGCCCGCAAAATCGAGAACCTCGCGGGTCCGTTCCCGCGCCTCGACCGCCCCGCCCCCGCAGATCCGAAAAAGCGGCATGGCCACATTTTCCGCGACAGTGAATGAAGGAAGGAGATACGGATGGCCGAAAAGAAATCCGCAGGCCTCGTTCCGGAAGGTCGCGGTATCCTCCTCGGAAAAGTCCGCGGCATCGTGGCCCAGCAGGACCAACCGCCCGGAATCGGCCTTTTCGAGAAGACCGATCACATTCAGGAGGAGCCCTTTCCCGGATCGGTCCTGCCCGCAAAACCCGATGAACTCCCCGCATTCGAACACGGCGGAGAAATCCTCCACGCGACCGGGACCGGAATTGTTCCAGTCGGATTTCAAACACGTCAGGCTCTCGCAAGTGATGGCACTCACCACCGCCATGCAACCCGAGTGCGCCGCCTCCTTCAAGTCCGGCCGCAAGGAATGTTTGCGGGCGACAGGACCGCAAGCGGGGCGCGGGTCTCCTGCCCGTCAACGAAAACCCATCGCGGGCGGGACGCCCTCACTCGTCCAAACCCGACGAGCGATATTTTACAGGTCCCAAGAAATCCCCCTGCTGCGCCTCACGCAGCGACATCTGCAGCGAGGCATGTTCGGTTCGTTGCCCGTTGAAATAAGTCTGGGCCATTTGGAGCCGCTGTTGCAGGATGACCTCCACTTGGGCCTCCACGGGAGGCTGTGCGGCGAGCAAGGTTCCCGGTGGCACCCACGCCCGCCCGGTGAAATTGTCCGGAACCGATCCTCCCGGAATCGGCCTCGGGCTGTCGGCCACATAGATCCTCCCGCCACTCGGGGCCAATGAAACCATCTCCACATGGCCGAAATACCCCCCCGGCGTTCCCCTCGGCATTTTCCCGAGCCTCCGGTCCCCGGAATAGACCAACACACTCCCGAGCGGGGCCCGTGCCGGATTCGGCACCTTCACCGGTTTCCACCCGGCCGAGGCAAGGATCTTTTCCCAGTCCTGCCCATTCCCGGGTTTCAACCCCCTTCCCAGCCCGGATTTGTTCAACAGGGAAAGCATCGCCCGCCCGCACCAGCCGGAAGGGATCCCATCCGTCGCGCTTGTTACAGTCAGGCTTTGCAGCATATTCCCTTTCAACAGGGGATTCGCGGCCCGGACCGGGGTGGCCAAAACCAGAATCAAAAAAAGGAATCCCCATCGCTTGCGCACGAAGCTCATGTATTCCACCTTCTTGTTTTCGCAAGAAAAATATAAACTCGAAAACCGCTTTTCCCTGCGCTCCCTGCGCCTCTGCGTGAGGAATCGCTGAATTCGGGATAAACTGCACCCGGCGGGGGTCGAACCCACAACCTTCGGCTTCGGAGGCCGACACTCTATCCAGTTGAGCTACGGGTGCTTTGAGGAAGTCCAGAGTCTCCGCGATCTCGCGGAAAACATCAAACGGAAAACAGAGGCCGGGAAAAGGAGGGGCCGATCGATGCCTCAGGCGATCGTGATGTCTTTGCTCAAGTAGACGTCCTGAATGGCGTTGAGGAGTTCGACGCCCTCGGACATCGGGCGCTGGAAGGCCTTGCGTCCCGAGATCAGGCCGGTTCCGCCTGCGCGCTTGTTGACGACGGCCGTGAAGACCGCGTCTTCGAAGTCGTGCTTGCCCGAGGCTCCGCCGCTGTTGATGAGGCCGGCTCGTCCCATGTAACAATTCGCGACCTGGTAACGGCAGAGATCGACCGGGTGGTCGCTGGTGAGCTCGGCGTAGATCCGCTCGTCCAGTTTTCCGTAGCTGGAGCCTCCGGTATTGAGCACCTTGTAGCCCCCGTTGTTTTCGGGAAGCTTCTGCTTGATGATATCCGCCTGGATCGTGCAACCGAGGTGGTTGGCCTGGCCGGTGAGATCCGCGGAAACGTGGTAATCCTTGTCGCCTTTGATCTTGAAGGCCGGATTGCGCAGATAACACCACAGCACGGTTGCCATGCCAAGCTCGTGCGCCAGGGCGAAGGCCTCCGCGATCTCGATGATTTCGCGATGGGCGTCGTCGGAGCCGAAATAGATCGTGGCCCCCACCGCGGCGGCCCCCATGTCATACGCCTCCCGCACTTTTCCAAAAAAAATCTCCTTGAACGCGTTCGGATACGTGAGGAGCTCGTTGTGGTTGATTTTGACGAGGAACGGGATCTTGTGGGCGTATTTTCTTGCCACGGCACCGAGGACCCCGAACGTCGAGGCGACGGCGTTGCAGCCCCCATCCATCGCGAGTTTGACGATGTTCTCTGGATCGAAATACACGGGGTTCTTCGCGAAACTCGCCCCGGCCGAGTGTTCGATCCCCTGGTCCACCGGCAGGATCGAGACATATCCGGTGCCGGCCAGACGCCCGGTGTTGTAAATCCGGTTCAGGTTGTTCAGCACCCGCTGGTTCCTGTCGCTCGCGGCGAAAATCCGGTCCACAAAGTCCGGCCCCGGCAGATGGAGAAGGTCTTTGGAAATGGTCTTGGAGATATGTCCCAAGAGGTAATCCGCTTTGTCGCCAAGGTAAGAAGTGATGTTCGTTTTCATAGGTAAGTGAAGGGAATCCGATTTAAGGCAGGATGGATGGCATTTACAAGATTCACCCTGATTCTGTCGCTGGGGGGGAACAGGACGATAAACCCGGACGTCTGACCCTAAGCCAGCGGAGCCGGGTTCCAAGGCTCTTTTTCAGATTGGCAGTGATTCCTGCCGCAGTTTGAGGAACAGATAGTCGAGGTTTGAAACTCCGCAGGCTTTGTGGAGAACCCTGCTGACGATGTTGTTGAAAGCCTCAATTTTGGCCGAAGTGATGCGGTGCTTGCAGAAGGAGAGT
>JBAYWC010000064.1:0-15883 GCA_041674265.1 Terrimicrobiaceae bacterium | reverse complement strand
GAGGGACCGGTGCTTTTCCCCCTTCAAAACACAGCGGCAATTCGGGTTGCCGCAGCAGCGCTTTTCAGAGAGCGGCAACCGCCGCTTTTCCTTTCTCTGAGCCGCTCAGAGGCTCAGCACTTTCCTATCTTTCGGAACCGCTGCCCTTTCCACATCCGACCGCCGGGTTTTTTGCTGAGCAGTGACGGATTTTCTACCTTCGTATCACGAGCTTGTCCACATATGGCCACACCTGCGTGCTTGAGTCCGGGAACGGTGAGGGGATAACGTTCCTTCCCATGAGCAAACCCGTGAGGCCGACCGCTTGGATTCGGATGTCATGAACCGCTGGATTTCCTCCGAATTGTTCGAGTCGTTTGAGGGCGGGGAAACCACGGCGCACCGGTTGTACACGGCACCGGATGTCTGGGTGGAGCGGTTGGGGAAGGATGTTCTGGTTTCGTTCAAGACCGATGCGGCGCGGGACAGGGCTCTTGAGGGACTGGGCGAATGGGAGTCCCGCACTGGTTTCCAACACGCGCGTGTGTTCTCCCGTTTCTTGCCGAGGCAGAATGCGGAGCGTGTGGCGCCGGTTCTCGTGAGCGGGGATTCTTTGGCTCCGTTGGAGTCAGTGGTGGCCGAGCGGGGCGTGCGTTACGGCATTGATTTTGGAGCGGGGTATTCAGCGGGGCTCTTTATCGACCAGCGGGCAAATCGCGGCCATGTCCGGCAGCTTGCGCCCCGGCGGGCACTCAATACATTTGCCTATACCTGCTCGTTTTCCGTTGTCGCCGCGATGGCCGGCGCGCAAACGCTGAGCATCGATCTTTCGAAGAAGTCGCTCGACCGGGGGCGGAGGAATTTCGAGCTGAATGGGCTGCCGTTGGAGGGACACCGGTTCCTGGCGGATGATGTGCTCGATGTCCTGCCGCGGCTGGAGCGACGGGGCGAAAAGTTTGATCTCATCATTCTCGACCCGCCGACATTTTCCTTGGGAAACCGCGGCCGCCGCTGGCAGGTGGAAGAGCAAATCGAGGATCTGCTGCGCACCGCATTGGAATTGGCCGCTCCCCAAGCCTCTCTTTTGATCTCCACCAATTGCGCGAAGCTCACTTGCATGGCATTGGAAAGGGGCGTCCGGTTTGTCGTGAAGACAGCGAAGCTGGGAGGAGACATCTCCCATATGCCGCCTTTGCCGGATTTTCCCCAAGGGGAGGGCGCACAGACACTGTGGTTGAAGCTGCGGTAACCCTTTTTGCCTGTTGCCGAGATCGAAATGCCGGCGAAAGATGAGGGGCTGGTCCATTTTTCCCATATCCTGAAGCTTCCGATCCGTCCGTCGTGATCCTGAAAGGAAAAATATGCCAAACAACACAACCGCCGTTCGACTTCACCGAGTGCTCCGGGCAACACCGGAGCGGGTTTACCGCGCGTTCCTGGATGCCGATGCGATGGCCAAGTGGCTTCCGCCAAACGGATTCACCGGCAAAGTTCATCAGATCGAGGCCCGGGTCGGCGGCATTTAAAAGATGTCCTTCACCAACTTCAGTACCGGCAAGACCCACTCGTTCGGTGGAAAATACCTCGAACTCAAACCCCACGAACTCTTGCTTTGGTGGGATCACCTTTCCCGCATGGCAGCACCCACGACGGAGGCCACTCCCGCATCGAGGGCCCACCGGGGGTTCCAGCCTGTTGCGGATTCAAATTTTTCACGTGAGAGGAGACTGGATTGCACATCCCATCCGGCTGCTGGAACCGGCAAAACAGGGATCTTCTTTCCCAGGGTGGTCTCGATGAGGGCAAGAATCTCCGCCGTCGGAATGGAGTTGCCCGAGCAGATATTGAAACACCCGGAAAGGCGTTTTCTTGTGACAATTTGAACCGCCGAGACGAGATCATCCAGATGCAGGAAGTCTTTTTTCGAGACGCCGGCGCCGAGCAGATTCATCGGGCGTCCGGTCCTTGCGGCGTGCAGCGCGGCTCCCACAATTCCCTGCGGTTTGTCCGGTGTGAAACAAAATCCGTAGGGATTCGAAATTCTGAGCGAGCAGGTTTCTATTCCGGACTGCGCGGAAAAGGATTGCAGGAGCCTTTCGGCTGCAAGTTTTCCGATGCCATACCACCCGTGGGGCGAGGGTTCGTCGGTCTCTATGGCCGGAGTTTGCCTTTCTCCATAGATGGCTCCTCCAGAGGAGAAAAAAACAAAATGCGGGCGCGATTTCCGCGGTGCTCCGGCAATCTCGGAAAGCAAATTGGCCATCAGGGGAAGATCCTCGGTCCAGGTGCTTTCCGGACGAGTCTGCGCCGTTGCAGGCACCGAACTCCATGCACAGTGGAGGAGGACACCCGGACGCGCCAAAAGACCGGATTGGAACAAATCTTCATATAGGATGCAGCCCCCACCGCCGGTTCTGGAGACGGAAACCACATTTCCCCCAAGCCGGCGTGACAAAACCGAGGAAAGACGTCCCCTGGCACCTGTCAGGATGATGGTCTCCGGCTCCATGGGACTCATGGACGGAACATTCTTCCTGCGGGATTTCGGGGCCTGCTCAAAACGCCGCTATTTTTTCTTGGCTGCCTCGGCTTTAAGTTGGCTCTCCGCTTCCACCCAGTCGCCGGTGGAGTCTCCGTGCCACCCCATTTTTTGGCGTCGTTCGGCAATGAAATAGGCCCGCAAGGCGATATCCTCGTTCGAGATCGCCTTGACGACCTTCTGCCGGGGAACGGCGGCCTTGGATTTTCGGATTTTCGGCTCCTTCAATTCCACAACGGCTGCCGCCCCGGGGCTCATGGGAGCGGCCTTCGCTTGCCCAATCGCTTTCTTCGCGGACTGTTTTTTCTCTTTTGCTTCTTTTTCAGATTTTTTCTTGGACATGGTGAGTCTGTTGTGCAACCGAAACGGGCGTCGTTGCAAAATAAATCTTCAATTTTTTTCCCATTGAAATAGGATTTCCGTATGGCTGCGTTCCTTATCCGGTGGTTTGTGACCACCATTGCTGTCTTTGTGGCCACGAAGGTTGTTCCGGGAATCCAGTGCGAGCCGATGGAAGCTCTCCTCGGTGCGTCTCTCCTTCTGGGAATCATCAATGCCTTTGTCCGACCCGTTCTGCTCCTTCTGAGCCTGCCGTTTATTATTGTGACCATGGGATTGTTCATTTTCGTCGTCAACGCCCTGCTCCTCCTTTTGGTCTCGAAACTTATCCCGGCATTTTCCGTGGCCGGATTTTGGAGCGCCTTTTTTGGAGCGATTATCATCAGCTTGGTGAGCTGGATCCTGAGTTCGTTTTTCCGGACAAGTGATGGAAAGATCCATGCGATCACCCACCATCCGGCCATGAAAAGGGCCGATGCCCGCACTCTTGAATGACGTGTTGTCCGACCCTGCCCTGTCGCGGGCGCGTTGTTGGCCTGTCAGGAGCGCCGACTCCCCCGAAGCAGGGGCTTGAGAAACTCCGCGCAAAAATCCCGACAATCAAATTCCTGCCATGAACTTCCTCGAGTCTGGCGGAGTTCATGTAAAAATCTGCGGCGTCACCAACCCCGGGGATGCCGCCATGTGCCTGGCGGCGGGCGCGGATGCCATCGGGTTCAATTTTTTCCCCGGTTCTTCCAGATATATCGATCCGGAGGATTCCATACCCTGGATTCGCGACCTCGGAGACGAAGCGGACCGGGTGGCGGTTGTCGTAAACGCCTCGGAGGATTTGTTGGACAGAATCCGAAAAGCCGGATGCTTCGAAATCATTCAATTTCATGGGGACGAAAGCCCTGCTTTTTGCGCGGGAGCGGGATTCCCTCGCTGGATCAAGGCCGTTCGGGTGTCCGCTCCGGAGGTGTTCGAGCGATCGCTTTCTTTCCCGACGCCAAATATCCTTCTCGACGGATGGACCCCCGATGCCTTCGGGGGGACAGGCCGGTGCCTGGAGTGGGACGCCGTCCGCGACTTCGTTGCCGCCCACACGGACAGGCGCTTCATCCTGGCCGGTGGTCTCAATCCGAGAAACGTGCGCCAAGCTGTCCGGATTGCGCGTCCCCACGCCGTCGATGTCGCCAGCGGAGTCGAGCTGCACCCGCGAACGAAGGATGAACCCCTCGTCCGGCAATTCGTCTGCGAGGCAAAAAGCCAACAGGTGTGACGGATCCCGTTTCTCGCGGAGAGCAGAGAGAGGGCGTTGCTCTCGCCCGCTGAACACTGAACCACTGAACGCCCGGCAACTCAATTCTTCTCCGGATGGTCTGGAGCTTCGGAAAGCAGATGCATCATCGGCCCCGAATTTCTCATGATATTCCTCCAGGCCTCGTCGGGACATGGCATTTCCACGATCGCGCGCGTGGGAGGAATGACGATCCAAGCGTGCTCCGCGATTTCTCCTTCCAACTGGCCCCTGCTCCAGCCGGCATAGCCGGCGAATGCCCGGAGGCCGGGCAGCCATTCCCCGTCAATCGATTCCTCCCCCGTCCGACCGACAAACGCCCGGAAGGCCACCACGGTGGGATCGTCCCTCCACTGGAGGCTTGCAAGCACGATCCGCTCCGCCTCGACCGGACCTCCATAGAACAGGGGAATATCAGGTACTCCCGGAACTTTCGGGAGGGTCTGGTCCAATGGCCGGTTCAGCACGAATCCGGTTGCCCCCTCTTTCTCGCTGTGATGCGAAAGAAAGAGAACCGTTCTCCGGAACCTGGGGTCCCGGAGCGAAGGGTGGGAAACCAGGATCGAACCTGTCAGGTTGTTTTCCGAATTCATGGCGCGCGCGTGGTTCCCGGCTCACCTCGGCGGGCAAGGTTGAATGCCGGGGTGGCCATCAATGTTGTGACGACTGCCATGACGACCAGCATGGTGAACAATGTGGGCGTGATGACCCCGCGTTCAAGTCCGATATTCAGGATGATCAATTCCATGAGACCTCTCGCGTTCATCAGCGACCCGATCGCAAGCGCTTCACGTGGAGATTCTCCATTCAGCCATGCGGCTGTTGCGCAGGCCACTCCCTTGCCCGCAATGGCCAGGAAGAGCAACAGCAGCGTTACCCCGAGAAGGTTCGGTGAAATGATGAGGCCGATCTTTGTGTTGAGTCCCGAATAAATAAAGAACAACGGCAGCAGGAACGCTGTCGTCATTTTCTCAAGGTGCTTGTGCAGGGCCTGCGCAAAAAAGCCTTTCGGCACGGCAACCCCGAGGATGAAAGCCCCGAAGACCGCATAGATTCCGACTCTGTCCGTGAACCAGGCCGCCAGCATGACAAGCGAAAGTGTCGTGCCGAGCATCGCATGGGTCACCCCTCCCCGTTCCTCGGTTTTTTTGGCCATGAATTTGAGGAGGGGAGTGCCAAAAAGCCAGACCACGAGGACATAGGCAAGTCCGCCGCCGATGGCCAGCACGGCCACCGAGGGATCACCCGCAAAGCTCGCCATCACAATCGCGAGCACGCACCAGGCCGCGGCGTCGTCAATCGATCCGGCCGCCAGCGCCAATGCGCCGAGCGAGGTGCCCGTCAGCCCTCTTTCATAGATGATCCGGGCCAGCATCGGGAAGGCCGTGATCGACATCGCCGCCCCCATGAAAAGCATGCCTTCCCAGGCGCTGGTTCTCTCGGAGAACAACGGCCAATGCGGGGCCAGAAACCACGCCGCCATGGCCCCCAGCGCAAAGGGTGCCAGGATCCCCGAGAGCGAAACCGCCGCGGCACTCCGAAACCTCGACTTGATCAGTCCCGTATCGAACTCGACGCCCACAAGGAACATGTAAACCGACAGCCCGACCTGGCTGACCGCGAACAGCACCGGCTTCGAGGCTGCCGGAAACAACCCCTCCTGCAAGGCCGGGACCAGCGCTCCCAAGACGGAGGGTCCGAGGATCACCCCGGCAATCATCTCTCCGACCACCTGTGGCTGGCCAAGCCGCGCCGCAAGCCAGCCCACGATGCGGCAGAATCCGAGAATTACGGCGATCTGCAGGAAAAACAAAACCGATATTTCGAAAGTGCCCACGCGCCGCGAGACTACCCTCCCATCGCATCGTGAGAAAAGCCCCTTTCTGAATCTCCTCCGCCAAGTCTTGTGCGCGAATACAAATCATTGATGCGATCGCATCAATGATTTGTGTTTCAAATTTTCTGCGGAGGGTGGAGAGAAGGCAATCGGTGGAGACTTTTTGCCCTGTTTCCGCACGGGGCCACGGTTGCAATCCCTCACCGGCATGATAGGCTTGCGGTTCTCCCATGAGACCCGACAAATTCACCGCCAAGATGCAGGAGGCGCTGAATGCAGCGCTGGACCTTGCGTCCAAGAACGACAATCCGGAAATCACCAACGAGCACTTTCTCCTCGCCCTCGTGGAGCAGGCCGACGGGCTGACGCGTCCGCTGCTGGAGAAGCTCGGGGTTTCCGCTTCCACGCTGGAAGCAAGGTTGGAAAACACGATCGCCGGTTTTTCGAAAACCCGTGGCGGGACCCAGCCGCAGCTTTCCCACGAGCTGCGCAAGACGCTCGATTCCTCGGAGGGAGAGATGGGCAAACTCAAGGACGAGTTCCTGAGCGCCGAGCATTATTTGATCGCCCTGATCGGCGCCGGATCTTCCGCGGCCAAGCTCCTGAAGGACAGCGGGGTCACACGCGACCGGCTGATGAAGGCGCTTGTCGAGATCCGCGGCAACCAGCGGGTGACCGATCAGGATCCGGAGGGAAAATACCAGGCGCTCGAGAAATACGGTCGCGACCTCACCGAGCTGGCCCGGAAGGGGAAGATCGATCCCGTGATCGGTCGCGACGAGGAGATCCGTCGCACGATGCAGGTTCTCTCCCGCCGCACAAAGAACAATCCGGTTCTCATCGGCGAGCCCGGCGTCGGCAAGACCGCCATCGTCGAGGGCCTGGCGCGGCGGATCGTGAGCGGCGATGTGCCGGAGTCGCTGAAAAACAAGCGGCTGGTCGCGATGGACATCGGCGCGATGGTGGCGGGGGCGAAATTCCGCGGCGAGTTCGAGGACCGGCTCAAGGCCTTTTTGAAGGAAGTCACGTCCAGCGAAGGAGAGGTCATTCTCTTCATCGACGAGCTTCACACGATTGTCGGTGCCGGCGCTGCCGAAGGCTCGATGGATGCCTCGAATCTCCTCAAACCCCAGCTCGCACGCGGCGAACTCCGCACAATCGGAGCGACCACGCTCGACGAATACCGGAAGTATATTGAAAAGGACGCCGCCCTCGAACGCCGGTTCCAACCGGTGCTGGTGAATGAACCCGGCGTCGAGGACACGATTGCGATCCTCCGGGGCCTCAAGGAACGCTACGAGGTCCACCACGGTGTCCGGATTCAGGACGCCGCGCTCGTGGCGGCGGCGATCCTCAGCCATCGCTACATCAGCGATCGCTTCCTCCCCGACAAGGCGGTCGACCTCATCGACGAAGCGGCGTCCCGGCTCAAGATCGAACTCGATTCCATGCCCACCGAAATCGACCAACTCGAACGCCAGATCATGCAGTTCGAAATGGAACGCACGGCCCTGAAAAAAGAAAAGGACGCCGCCAGCCGCGACCGGCTTTCCAAGATCGAGAAGGAACTTGCCGACATCAAGGAAGAGGCCGGCCAGCTCAAGGCCCGCTGGCTGAAAGAAAAGGAAGAGCACGGAAAATCCAGCAAGATCGCGGAGGAGATCGAACAGTTGAAATCCGAGCTCGAGCAGGCCCAGCGGAAAGGCGATCTCCACCGCGCGAGCGAGATCCAATACGGACGGCTCCCCGAACTCCAGCGCCGGCACGAGGCCTCCCACAGGCAGGACACGGCGACGATGATCCAGGAGGAAGTGACGGAGGAAGACATCGCAAAAGTGGTCGCCAGTTGGACCGGCATCCCGGTCTCCCGTCTCCAGGAGGGCGAACGCGCGAAGCTTGTCAAAATGGAGGAACGGCTCATGGAGCGGGTTGTCGGCCAGCAACAGGCGATCCAGGCGGTCTCGAATGCCGTCCGCCGCGCGCGCGCCGGACTCCAGGACGAAAACCGTCCGATCGGGTCGTTCCTCTTCCTCGGCCCGACCGGAGTCGGAAAGACCGAACTGTCCAAAGCCCTGGCGGAATTTCTCTTCGACGACGAGGGGGCGATCATCCGGCTCGACATGTCGGAATACATGGAAAAGCACACGGTCGCCCGGCTGATCGGCGCGCCTCCGGGATACGTCGGCTACGAGGAAGGGGGCCAACTCAGCGAGGCGGTGCGCCGGAAACCGTATTCTGTCGTGCTCTTCGACGAGATCGAAAAAGCCCACCACGATGTCTTCAATGTCCTGCTCCAGGTTCTTGATGACGGGCGCATCACCGACGGGCAGGGACGCACGGTGGACTTCAAGAACAGTGTCATCATCCTGACCTCAAACATCGGCAGCCAGTTCATCATGGAGGACCTCGCCGTCGAAGAACGCAACCGCCGTGTGCTCGAAGCCCTGCGCGGGCACTTCCGCCCGGAATTTCTGAACCGGATCGATGAAATCATCATCTTCGACCGGCTCGACGAAAAACAGATCACCCGGATCGTGGACATCCAGATCAAGCGCCTGCTCGATCGCCTGGCCAAACAGAACATCCGGCTCACGCTCACCGATGCGGCGAAGACGCACATCGCCCGCGAGGGTTACGACCCGGCCTACGGCGCCCGCCCGCTCAAGCGCGTGATCCAAAAAGAAATCCTCGACCCGCTCAGCCTCGAAATCCTCGACGGCCACTTCGGCGACGGGGACAAGATCCAGGCCGGGGTGGAAAAAGGGAAGCTGGGTTTTCAGGTCCGGTGAACGGGGTCAATCCTCGTGGGCCAGGCAGGCCGAAATGAATCCCTTGAAGAGCGGGTGGGGAGAGTTGGGTTTGGACTGGAACTCCGGGTGATACTGGCAGGCGATGAACCACGGGTGATTCGAGAGTTCGATGATCTCGACGAGGTCGCCCCCGGGCGACGTGCCGGCGATGACGAAGCCGCGCTTTTCCATGTCCTCGCGATACGCCATGTTGAATTCATATCTGTGCCGGTGGCGCTCGGTGATTTCCGCTTTTCCGTAAACCTGGTGGGAGAGCGTGTTTTTGCCGAGAACCGTGGGGCACGTCCCCAGGCGCATCGAGGCCCCTTTTTCGGTCACGTCTTTCTGCTCATCGAGAATGCAGATGACCGGATGCGGGGAGGCGGGGTCGAATTCGGTGCTGTTCGCCGCCTCGAGGCCGCAGACATGCCTGGCGAACTCGATCGTGGCGACCTGCATGCCCAGGCAGAGTCCCAGAAACGGGGTCCGGGATTCGCGCGAATAGCGCACGGCATCGATTTTTCCTTCCACGCCGCGGTCTCCAAACCCCCCGGGGACAAGGACACCGGCCACTCCCCGCAGGTATTTGTCCGAGCCTTCCTTTTCGATGTCCTCGGCATCCACGAGAACGAGATCGATCCCGCAATCGTGCGAGGCTCCGGCATGGGTGAGGGATTCGTAGATGCTCTTGTAGGCATCCTGCAATTCGATGTATTTGCCGACGATCGCAACCTTGACACGTTTCTTGGGAGAGATCACGCGCTGGACAAACTTGTTCCAGTCCGTCATGTCCGGCTGCGGGGTGTCCAGCCGCAGGATCCGGCAGACCGTGGAATCGAGCCCCTCCGCCTGGAGGTTGAGCGGGGATTCGTAGATCGTATGCTCGACATCCCCGGCCTCGACAACCGCATCCAAAGGAACGTTGCAGTAAAGCGAGAGTTTCTGCCGCACCTCCTTGTCGAGAGGCATCTCCGTGCGGCAGATGAGGACCTGCGGTTGGAGTCCGATCTCGCGGAGCTTGGCAACGCTCTGTTGCGTGGGCTTGGTCTTCAGCTCGCCGGCAGCCTTGATGAACGGGACCAGGGTGACATGCATGATGATGGCATTTTCGGACCCGACCTCGAGGATGAATTGACGGATGGCCTCGAGAAACGGCAGGCCTTCGATGTCACCGGTCGTTCCCCCGATTTCCGTGATCACGATGTCTCCGCCGGAGTTTTCCCCGAGTTCCCGGATCCTTCCCTTGATCTCGTCGGTGATGTGGGGAATCACCTGGACGGTCTTGCCGAGGTAGTCGCCCCGCCGTTCTTTCGCGAGAACCGTTTCGTAAACCTGCCCGCTGGTCAGGTTGTTGGCGCGCGTGAGCACGCAGTTGGTGAAGCGCTCATAGTGGCCGAGATCGAGGTCGGTTTCTGCGCCGTCGGCCAGGACATAGACCTCGCCGTGCTGGAACGGGTTCATCGTTCCCGGATCCACGTTGAGATAGGGATCGAGCTTCTGCAAAACAACCTTCAGCCCGCGTCTTTCCAGAAGCGTTCCAAGCGATGCCGCCGCCAGGCCTTTTCCCAGGGAACTCACCACTCCGCCAGTCACAAAAATATGCTTCATTCCGCGCGATCTTACGGGGTCCCGCGGGAAAATCCAGCAGGTTGTCGGGCAGATCGCGCGGGCGGGGGAGCGATGGAAGGCGGGGCGGAACGACCGCCTGAGGAATTTTCATTGAGGAAACCGGCGGCGTCCGACAGTTTGGGCGGGAATGGAACTGGTGAATTTGACACGGCGCACGGAAATTGGGGCCAATTCGTATTGGTTGTCCGTCGGGGGGAAGAACCTGGTACTGGACGCCGGGTTGCATCCGAAGCTGGAGGGGCTCGCGGCCACGCCGGATTTCTCTCCCGTGCCGCAGGGAAAGGTGGATGCGATTTTCATCACGCACGCCCACCAGGACCACGTGGGCGGCCTGCCGGTCCTGACCCGTCGCGAACCCCAGGCCCGGGTCTTCATGACAGAGCAAACCGCCCGCATCGCCGACGTCATGCTGCACAACTCGGTCAACGTGATGACCCGTCAGCGGGAGGACGACGGGATTGCGGAATATCCGCTGTTCACACACCGCGGCGTGGAATTTTGCGCGCAAGCCTGGAGCGCAAGGCCCGCGAGGAGGCGCTGCAACCTTCTCGGGGAACCTTCCGACGATGACGCGGAAGTGACGTTCGAATTTTTCGATGCCGGGCACATTCTGGGGTCGGTGGGGATTTTGATCCGCTACAAAGGCCGCACGATCTTCTACACGGGAGATGTCAATTTTGAAAACCAGACGCTGATGAGGGGAGCCGCTTTTCCGGAGGAAGGCGTCGACGTCCTCATCATGGAGACGACGAGAGGGGATTCGCCCCTGCCGGTCGGCTTCTCGCGCGCGAACGAGGAGGAGCGGCTCGTGCGCGGCATACGGCGGGCATTCGAGGGGGGGGGGAGTGTGACCATTCCGGTCTTTGCGCTGGGAAAGACGCAGGAGCTTCTCGCCATGCTCTGGGATATGCGGATTCGCGGGCTCCTGGCCCATGTCCCGATCTACATCGGCGGGCTCAGCACAAAAATCACGGGCATTTACGATGCCCTCGCCGCCTCCTCGATCCGCAGCCATCCCGAGCTTCAACTTCTTCAGGAGATGGCTCCCTACGTCCTCTCCGGCAATGAAATCAACACCATCTCGCCGCGCAAAAAATGCATCTTCGCGCTCTCGAGCGGCATGATGACCGAGCACACGCTCTCGAATATTTTTTGCAGGAAGGTGCTGGGTGACGCGAACCAGAGTCTTTTCTTCGTCGGCTACTCCGATCCGGAATCCCCCGCCGGCCGGATCCGCAGGGCTCCGCAGGACGCGCCGGTTTGCCTGGACAAGGAGGCCTCCCCGATTCCCCTGCGATGTCACATCGAGGAGTTCCAATTCAGCGCCCATGCCAGCCGGGAGACCCTCCGGAACTACGCGCTTCTTTTGAAGCCCGAAAAAGTGGTGCTTGTCCACGGGGACCGGCCGGCGGTGGATTGGTTTCAACTGGCATTGTTCAAGCAGCTTCCCGAGACCGAGATCATCGTTCCCGACCCAGGCAAGCGGGCCAAACTGGGGTAGTCTTCCAGGCCGGCGCTTGCGTCCGGCGAATGGTTGCTGGAACTCCGAAATGACGCTCGCGCAGAAAGACCGGGAACGAGGGGGAGACGGTGCCCGCGAAGCCAACGGAGCGCAGACATCTTGCCTGCCGACGAAACCAATCGGGGAGAGCCAGACTTGGCTGAAAACTTGGGAGTTGACCGGCTCGTCCGGCGGCGTTAAATCTGCCCTCTTTCGCGGGTATAGCTTAATGGTAAAGTTCCTGCCTTCCAAGCAGGCCATGCGGGTTCGATTCCCGCTACCCGCTGGTTTTTTTCTCGCCTCTTTTTACCTTGGAATCCGCATGAATAAAGGCCCTGCGGGCGTTTCACTCGGAAAGTTGAAAATGCCACTGAATGCAGTTTTTGCGAAAAATCTGTTACAAGTTGTTACACGGATTTCGCGCCTGTGGGGTGTTTTTTTTCCGATGAACAAAAGGATCCTCCTATTTTGGGATGTATGAGGGAGCCGCTCCCCAGAAAAATTTCCAGTTTTTTTCATTCTCCACCCGCAAACGCGCGGTTTCGGCAAGCGCTGCGGTCAGCCGCTGATCCATGGGCTTTGTTTCCACTTCTGAAAAAATGAGGTGACTGAAAAATCGCAGATTGTCACATGCAAAGATCCCGCGTATTGCAGTTTCCCATGCGATCCCGCGACCTGATGAAAGATCCCTTTTATGCCGGCATCCTTTTTGCCATTGAGAGCAAGATTCACGAGGGGGACCGGCTGGCGGCATCGCGGGGGATCACACTGACCGATTCCAATATCCGATCCCTGCTGATCAAGACGGTCCACGCCGCCAGAGGCAAACTGCCCCAGTCCGTTCCGGCGTCCGCCGGTGCCAAGGACCAATTCCTGGCGGAATTCCTCCATCAACTGATAGCGGCAAAGGATTCAGTCATGGAAAGGCAGGAATTGCCGGACGGAACGCTTGAGGAAAGTCCATTGCCTTGCACCGACTGGATCAAGGCTCTTGAAGCCGCCAAGGAATCCTGCGCCATCCGCACCGGCGATGAACCGGGATCGCGCGGCTATCTGGATTTTCTGGCCGATTTCATTCCACAGGCTGGCGGAAGGAAATGAGTGGATTCCCGACATTCCGCGACCTGGTGGAATCCAGCCGTCCTCCCGGTGCTCCCAAGAGCGAAACCAAAGCCTTTTTCCAAATCGCCCTGCGGTTCCGGGATCAACTCGTCAGATATTTTTGACGGCATCGAATCGGACTCTTTTTTTCTGGAGTATGAGGATATGGATGAACTGGCCGTCGCCCTGACGGGGCTTGCGGAAGAGCTTCACTGTGATACGGGACTCTGGAAAAGTCTGGAGACGTATCATCGGGAGTTTTTTGGCGTTTCCCTGCCGCTCTTGGACAAACAGGGTGATCCCGAGCCGGAAGGATTCGATGTCCGGCGTTTCCAGTTTTTCCTCTTCAGCGTGTGGCGGCATTTCCAGCCGGATCAGATTATTTCTCCAAGACACATCGGGTTCCGGAAGATCGCGCAATTGGCAGGCGGATATTTTGCGAAAGCCTTTTCAACATTACCCCGCCGCTCCGCTGTGACGGCCTTCCTGTCCGGCTCCAACCGACGGGGATGGGAGATCAAGCGGAAGCTCATCTGGCTTGGCTCCCGCTCATTTCTTTTTCGCTTCGCCTTCAAGGATTACATGCGACAGCAGGCACCGGAACCGGACCTCGACATCGCTGTCGTGGATGATTTCCTGCGCCAGGAATGCACGGAGTGGTCGGGGTTGGGAGCATTGGACATCCTGGCCGCCACACTGGATTTGCCGGATGCCGACCGTGCTGTGCTGCGGGGATGGCATGAGCGCCATGCGGCTTTCTACCGGATTGAATCGTGGCAACCCCAAGGCTCCCAAGTCGAGACCCTCGAAGCGACCAACCTCATCAACGACCAATCCTACCGCGTGCGGATGGAAATCGAACAGAGTGCCGGTGCGGTGTTCCAGCCCGGTCAGTTGCTGTATGCCAGCCTCGTTCCCTGGCGCGGGGAATGGTATTGGTCGGGCGCGCAATACCCGTTGGCTCTCTCCAAAAAGGATTTCGCTGCCATGAAGCGGGATTTTTTAAGAAACAACTCTGCTGTCGCCTATCGCTACTGCCCGGACCGGGTGCAGCGGGCGCGCGATTTTGCTGCGGAACATTTGGCCGATTTCGTGCGATTCCATGGTCCCGGTCTGGCGGTCTTCCCCGATGGACTGCCGGCGGCGGCTGCCGAACAAAAGCGGCTGCGGATTTTCTCCGAGATCAAGGCTGGCAAAGATCTGGCGAATATCCTCAGAAAATATGGAATGGAACGTCCGGCCCAGTCCATGGGCCTGCCGCAAAAGTTCATCGAAAGCGGCAAGGGAGTGGCCGTTTTTTATCACGAAGGGGAGGGAACGGAAATGATCAAGGGTTACGACATCCTCCTCTCGGCACTCGGGAATCGGAGTGATCAGTTGAGTGGGAAGGAAATGGAAGTCCTGCAAGCCTTCATCGAAGAGGATACGATCAGCCCCGCCTTCGTCCGCCGCGTGATCCAGGACGCGGGAAGCACAGGCATTGGACGTCTCTATCTTTCAGTAACCGGAGAAGACCCAAAGCCGGATGGTAAAGACATGGCTCTTGCCGATCTGCCGCTTCCGGTCGGAATTGATGCGGGCTGGGACAAGGCCAAGCAGGCGATCTTAATTTCGGTGCAGAACCTGACGGATCACAAGATTGAGATTTTCAAAACCTCAATCAGCAATCCCGAAGTGCTCATGAATTTGCGACCGGCCAAGGCCATTCCAGGAAAACCGTTTATCGGACAAGGAGGAGCCGCTTTTCCAGGCCTTTCCTCAATTGAGGTCATGAGGGAGATCAAGCAGGCAGTCTCGGGCGAGCCGTCGGAGGTAGTAAGCCTCCTTGAAATCCCGGCCATTTGGTTGGGAATTCCCCTGCGGTCGCTTTATCAATATGTCCAGCAAGGGTTTCTTCCGAGCTACAAACTTGGTCGCCATCGCCTCTTTCGAAAAAAAGAACTATTCTCCGCGCTTTCGATAAATCGGCTCGCCGGCCGGGATGAAGTTTTGCGGTAAGCGGTCGTCACTTGCAGCGCTCGATCGCCTCAAGGATCCTCTCGTTCGGGAAGGGCTTGGACAGAAAAACATGCACTCCCAAGTCTTCATATTCCTTTTTTTCAGCGGCTCCCAGATACCCGGAAACCACGAGGATCTGTCCCTTGAACTGAATCTTCCGCAATTCGGTGACCAGACGGATTCCGCCCATGCGAGGCATGTCGTTATCCGTAATCAAGAGATCAAAATCGCCGGGATTGTCTGTGATGGCTTGAAGAGCAAGTTCGCCATCTTCAAAGCAAACGACCGAATGTCCTTGTTCGGTAAGGATCGGCGGCAACCTCTCCCGATCAATCGGACCATCATCGGCATAGATGACGCGAAGGTGCTTTTTGCGAGGGGAGAAAATGGCCATGAGAGGGGGATTGGCAGCTACTACACCGATGGAAGCAGGCAAACAAGACTGAATCAGGGGGTCTTCTGTGGAAGTTTGATCTGGGGGAGAACTTTGGCAGGAATGCCCTTAATGTGTTTGTCGCGATAGACGAGCTTCAGACCATGTTCTTTGGCGCAAGCCGCAATGAGAAGATCGGTGAGATGAATGCGGGTCGGCGTCTGGGCGCGAAGCGCGATGGCCGCTTTTCCCACGGACTCGTCAATCGGCAACGGGCTGCCCAAGGCCTCACGATAGAAACCGAGGATTTTTGCGGTGTCCGCTTGCGGGTAATCCGAACGTGTGAGAAAAAGTTGAAATTCGACCCATGAAACGATGCTGATCGCTGCACGTCCTCCCTCGGGGCTGATGCAATGTTCAACGGTGTCGCTGCCTTTTTCTTGCAGGAGATGGGCAAGCACGGCTGAGGTGTCGAGCAAATGCGCCGCTTTCATACGGTCGGTCCGTGCGCACGCT
>JBAYWC010000063.1:0-16017 GCA_041674265.1 Terrimicrobiaceae bacterium | reverse complement strand
GGGGCAGGAGAAGCTGGGTTTCGCGGTCTATGGTGACAAATCGGGCGGCCATGCTCCCGGTTACTTTTTCCCTCGGTCTTTTTCAAGCCGTCAGGCTTGGAAAAGTCCGACAGGCTGCTAGGGCCGCCGCCCGTGGGTTCAGATGCGTGCAATTTTGAAAGCGACCTCGCGCTTATTGTGCGCACCGTCGGGTTCGAGAGGGCTCGTAGTGTTTTTCGAAAAAAACTCCTGGTCAATACTGAGAAGGATTTTGAGGATGGCCATCCGCCGCCGGACGTGCAAGTGCAGGTCCTGCTGCAGATCGTGGAAGTCGGCCTCGGTGAATGCGTATGTCCCGATGAGATTTCGGGCTTCGCTATTGATGACTTTGACGGTGAACGGATCGAGTTGGTCGTATCGGTTTTGCCTGTTCAAGGGTTCCTTTCCCCGACCGGGAAAGGAGAGGCGCTGCCGACATCACAGACGGACCGCTACACGACCGCTGGAATGCAAAAGCGGAGGCGCTGCTGTATCGCTTTCGGCGATACCGGCAACAACCTCCGCTTTGCGGTCGGTCTTACTGGTTTGTTTGTGTCGGGAGTTTGTTTTTGTGGATCTCAGGAACTCCCGACGGGTTCCCGGTCCCAGCTCAGGGGCAAGCTGTGGGCCACCTTGATGGTGACCGCCCAATCGCCCCGAAGTTCTTCGATGTCCCTGCGGAAATCCTGCGGGGCGTCAAAAAGGTTGATCGATCCGGACTGCGGATCATGCGGTGCAGACGAGCGAGGCTTGCGCGTGCATCGCTTGCGGGGGAGGGATTCCTCCCGGATTCGTCCATTGCAGATCATCAAGCCGCCAATGGTCCCGAACTTCATTTCCCGAATGTCATTTTCGAGCCCGGCAATCGCCTTGTCGTTTTTGTTGTTCATAAAAAGAGAGTTATTCGCGTTGCTTCGCCTTTGTTCGCCACTCGTGCGAACGATCCGGGCAACAAAAAGCACTGCACTTCAGAACAAAGCATGCTCCGAAGACCTGTCCCGTCCTTTGGCGAGGTATTCGTCCACTGCGATTGTGGCCATTGTCCGGCTCACGTTGAACACGTCCGCCACCTCGTTGATCGTGCCGTAATAGCGCTCAACCCGATTCCTCGGAAGCGCGGTCGCCTCGTCGTAGTCGGCGAGATTGGCTTCTGCAATTTGGAGAAAAAGCGGTTTGGGCAAAAGCAATGCCGCCATGAATTTGTTTGTCTGAATCTCCCACCACTTCGACTTCGCTGGCGTGTAGGTGAAGGAAGCGCGGCCCATGACATCCGCATCCAGCGCTTGGTAATCCTCCGGGAAGCCCCATTTGCGGTCGCAGAATTTCTCGATGTCAACCGGTCCTGGAGACCCTGGCAGCAGGGAGCAGCGGGTCAGTTCCCTCCACGGCGAAGCGCTGGATGCGCTTCTCCGGGATGAACTCCTGCCGCAGAAATGGACCGGTTTCTTTAGTCTTGGTGATGCGGTTTTTCATCGGGGGTTCCTTCGACGCGGTTGGCAAATTCATCGGGTGTGAGATTCTGGCTGCGGATTGCTTCCACGGCGCGACGGAAGGCGAATCCAAATTGCGAGTTGCGCTCAACCAAGTCCTGGATGTCCCGGCTCGGTGGACGCTGGTCGTAGCTGCGCAGGTCATCCTCCGTGGTGCCGAGGACCTGGGCCAGCTTGGCCAGCATTTCCTCCGATGGAAACCGCCGGCCATTTTCGAGGTCGGAGAGGAAGGCCGGGGATGTCGGGTTGGCGGTGGTGCCGAGTTTGTCGCCGAAATCCCGAAGCGACAAGTCACGCTCCTGCCGGAGTTCGCGGATTCGTTGACCAAGGGTTTTTCTCATAGCTATTCGCAAGTGTTCGCGCAATCTGGCGAACACCCGCGAAACCGTCAAGCGAGAAATTGTGTCGCGACCAGAAAAATCTCTGTCCGCGGAACGGAATTGCATCGACGCCGCATCAATGTGATGCAGATGATGTCGACATGGCCACAAATCCCTCTCCCCAGAGTCGCCAAAAAACCTCCGGCACCAGAATAACCGTCACCATTCCCCCGCATGACTACGATGTGGTTCGGCGGCTCGCCAAAGCGAAGAAGGTCTCCGCATCGTGGATCGTCCGCGATGCTGTGGAGAAATACATTCAAGGGGAACCGCGGTGAGTAGGCAGTATTTTTCCGGAGGAATCCGAGGGTAGCCCCATAGATGTCCTATCCGTAATGGCTTAATTCTCCACTCCACATGTTCAACGAAGCCGATACATGCCGTTTACTCGTGACACCCGCGCTCATTACCGCTGGCTGGGGCGAACCAGCTTGGCGCATCAAGGAGCAGCACTATTTCACCGACGGACAAGTAATTCTCGTCGGGGACGGACACAAACGGCGGGAAGGAAAGAAGGCCGACTATCTATTGCGCTACCAAGAGTCACTCCCGATTGGAGTTGTCGAAGCAAAGGCCGAGGAATTCGAGCCCGCGACCGGCCTCCAGCAGGCCAAGGACTACGCGCAACGACTCGGGTTGCTCTTCGCCTATTCCACCAACGGACACGGCATCGTCGAGTGGGATTTTACCACGAATACTCAGACGGAACTCAACGCGTTTCCCTCTCCCGAAGATCTCTGGCAACGGCTCTGCGCCCATCAGGCCATTACATCCGCGATGCCGTTGCATCCGCTTCTGGCTCCCTACTGCGCAACCGGTGGAAAATTGCCGCGCTACTATCAGGAAGTCGCGATCAACCGAACCATTGAAGCAATTCTTCGCGGCCAAACCCACATTCTTGCAAACTTGGCCACCGGCACAGGGAAAACCGTGATCGCTTTCCAACTCGCGTGGAAGCTCTCCACCGCTCGGTGGAATCGCTCCGGCGCGGATCGTCCCCCACGCATTCTTTTCTTGGCCGACCGAATCGTCCTGCGCGACCAGGCCTACAACACATTTGAGGCTTTTGAGAAAGACCGCGACATCATCGCCGAGGGCAAGGCTCCGATGAATCGCTCGATCTATTTCGCGATTTACCAGACGATGTATTCGCAGGCGGGGAAACAGCGCCTGTTCGAGAAATACCCACGCGACTTCTTCGATCTCATCGTCATTGACGAATGCCACCGCTCCGGCTTCGGAACGTGGCAGGCGATCCTCAAGCACTTCAACACGGCGATCCAGTTCGGCATGACCGCCACCCCGAAGCGCACAGAGAACATCGACACCTACAAGTATTTCGGGGACCCGGTATTCACTTATTCCCTCGGACAGGGCATCGACGACGGCTTCCTCGCCACCTACAAAGTCCACCGGAGCATTACCAACTTCACCCGCGACGGGTTGAAGATCATGGAGGCTATCGCGGACGGGGCAGAGATCGAAATTCCGCCGGAAGCCGACGTCCAGCCGACATATGCCCTCGCGGAGTTCGAGAGCAAGATTACGATGCCCGACCATGTGAAGCGGCTTTGCGAGCATTTCAGCAAACTGCTCAACCAATACGGGCGGATGGAGAAGACGATGATCTTCTGCGTGAACCAGGACCACGCTCTTGCCGTCACGGAGGAACTCAACCGCCTCAACGCCGATCTTGGCATCCCGGATTACACCGTCCGCATCGTCTCCGAGGAGGGGGCCACAGGGAAGGCACTGCTCGAAAAGTTTCAGAACCCGGAGCAAACCGTTCCGGTCGTCGCCACGACGGTGGACTTGTTGACCACAGGCGTTGATGCGCCAAGCGTCCGCAACATCGTCTTCATGAAGCCGATGGCCTCCATCGTCTCTTTCAAGCAGGTCATCGGCCGCGGCTCGCGGCTCTGCAAGGACACCGAGAAATTCTGGTTCCGCATCATCGACTACACCGGGGCAACACGCCTCTTCGACTCGTGGGATCGCCCGACCGAAGAACCGGAAGGTGGCGCGAAGACATCCGCTCCCTATACCGGAGCGGTCGAAGGGATTATTCGGGATGAGAAATCCGGCAAGCGAATCTCCGGTGCGCGCGTATTCCTTCAGGTCAACCCGAACGAAATCTGCGAGCAGTTCACTGCCGACTCCGGTTCGTTCCACTTTGGGCACATCGGTGCCGGACAGGTTGTGCTCGTTGTCACCGCACCTGGCTACAAGCGTGTGCAGCGCACCGTGGAAACGCAGTCGGGCAAGACCAGCGCCATCGAAATCAACCTCCAACCCGTGGGCGGAGAAGGCGGAAGGAAACGCGTGAAGATCACCGGCCTTCAAGTTGCACTGGTGGACGAGACCTACGAGGAACGCGACGTCGATGGCAAGCTTGTCCGCCCGGAAGATTATCTCAACAAGGTGCGCGACGAGATTCTTGCCGCCTGTCACTCGGTGGTCGATCTCCAGCAGTCTTGGATCTCGCGGGAGAAGCGCGAGGAACTGACGGCGGCGCTCGAAGAGAGGATGGTCTATGTCGATATTCTCCGCGAGATACTCCATCGCCCCGACGCGGACGCATTTGACCTGCTGGCGCACGTCGCGTTCGGGGCGGACATCCACAGCATGGAGGAACGCGCCGCTGCCCTCTTCAACCTTCACCAACAATTTATCGAATCCTTCGATCCGGAAGCGAGGGATGTCCTGCTGGCTTTGATGGACAAGTATCGCCTCGGCGGTATCACAGAAGTCACCGACCCCGGTGTCTTCTCGCTCTCGCCCTTCGACAGCGATGTCCGGCATGTCGCCGAAAAATTCGGAGGCATCCCCGCCCTCCGCACGGCCATCGAAGAACTCGTCCGCCGCCTCTACCTCTCCGAAGCCGCCTGATCCATTATGTCCCGAGAAACACTGACAACCCAATTTTGGCAGGCGGCGAAAGTCCTCCGACAGGACGACAACACGAACAGCCTGCTCGATTACGTCGAACAGGTTTCGTGGCTCCTTTTCCTCAAATGCTTTGAAGAACTCGATCAGCGCCGCCGTGCGGAGGCGGAATACGCCGGCCGCCGCTACTCGCCGATCATCGCCTCGAAATTCCAATGGTCCGCATGGACGGATGCGAAGCGGCGTCTCACCGGGCGCGACCTGCTCCAGTTTCTGTCCGACGAACTTTTTCCGTATCTCCGCGAACTGAAAGGTTCGCCCGAGGCCGATGTTGTGCGGATGCTTTTCGCCGAGGCTCCGTCAAAGATGCTCAAGGATGGCGGCATCCTGCGCGACGCCATTGACGCCATCCAGGGGATCGCATTCGACGCCGCGGACGACATCCACACGCTCTCCCACCTCTACGAGTCGATGCTCGCGAAGCTCGGACGCGAGGGCGGAATGGGCGGCGAGTTTTACACCCCGCGCCCGATCATCGAGTTTGTGGTCGAGGCCGTGGACCCCAAACCGGGTGAAACGGTCTATGACCCGGCAATGGGGTCCGCTGGGTTCCTCGTGGAATGCTACAAGCACATGCGTGAGAAGCTTGGCAAACGCATCCTTCCCAGCGACGAACGGAAGCTCCAGCGTGAGGCATTCCACGGGCAGGAGAAAAAGCCGCTGCCCTATCTGCTGGGTTGCATGAACCTGATCCTGCACGGTGTTTTCTCCACAGATCTCACGCGCAAAAACACCCTTGCCGACGACGTGCGCAAGTTTTCGGAGAAAGACCGCTTCGATGTGGTCGTGACCAACCCGCCCTTCGGCGGCACCGAACACGCCAGCGTTACCGCAAACTTCCGCTACCCGTCCAAGGCGACCTCGATCACGTTCTTGCAGCACATCATGGCCAAGGTGAAACGCGGCGGGCGTGTCGGCATGGTCATCGACGAGGCGGTTCTCTTCAAGACGAGCGAACAGGCCTACGTGCAGACGAAGAAGGAACTTCTCGAACAATTCAACCTCTACGCGATTGTCAGCCTGCCCGCCGGGGTTTTCGCCAACTCGGTCGCCAGCGGCACCGGCCCGAAGACGAGCCTGCTCTTCTTCAACCGCGAGATGAACAAACGCGGCGAGCCGGTCGGCACCCGGGACATCTGGTATTACGAGTTGGAGGCGGTCGGCTTTTCCCTCACGAAAACCCAGCGCCCTATCGCCGAGAACGACCTGCCCGACTGCCTCACGAAACTCCGCAAGCGCACGCTCTCAGCCCGCTCGTGGAAAGTCTCCCGCGCGGAAATCGAGAAGCGTGGTTACGACCTCACCGCCATCAACCCAAACGCCGCCGAAGCCATCAAGCACCGCTCCGCGACCGCCATCGCCGCCGATCTCGCCAGCAAACAGGCCCGCATCCTCGAAATCATGCAGGAGCTTCAGGAAATGCTCGAACCGGAAGGTTCGGAAGATAACGGGGGGGAAGAATGAAGTGGCCGGAAGCACAAATAGATTCGTTCCTCCGTCTCGATGTTGAGCCATTCAGAATCAAGGACAGCGTGGAATACACGCAACTGACTGTAGCCATCAAGGGACGTGGCATCCGCGAAAGGCAGAAGCGCCTGGGGAAGGAGATCAAAACCAAACATCAGTTCAGAGTGCGCAAGGGACAATTCGTATTCTCCCGGATCGATGCCAGAAATGGCGCATTCGGCATCGTCCCCGAAAGCTTGGACGGAGCCATTGTCAGCACTGACTTTCCGTCGTTCACTTTTGATGAGAAGCTGGCCGATCCACGCTTTTTCACTTTGTATGCGAGCACCAGCGGCTTCATCGAAAGGTGCCGACTTGCGAGCCGGGGCGTTACAAATCGCAAGCGTCTCAAAGAGCATCAATTTCTCTCTATCGCGCTCCCCCTCCCGCCGCGCCCCGAGCAGGAGCGGATTGCCGACATCCTCGAACACGCTCTGGCGCGGGTTTCCGAAGCGCGTCATCTCCAGGAATCGGCCACGGATGAGAGCCGGCAATTCCTCGCCGAACTGGCGATCCGCAGCGACCTCAGCGACGCCGCAAAAACCAAGTCCGGCTGGAGACGCCGCCGCCTCGACTCAATAATCACAGAAGCCGGCCAGATGACCAAGGTAGAGAAAGGCAAACTCTACCCCAACATTGGTATTTTCAGTTATGCTCGTGGGCTGTTCGCAAAGCCGGACATAGACCCCGAGACAAGCAAGGCAGAACGTCTTTATCGGATCAGAAAGGGGCAGTTTATCTACAGCCGCCTTTTCGCTTTTGAAGGCGCGTATGGCTACGTTCCAGATTGGGCCGACGGAAAGTTTGTTTCTGGCGAATTCCCATCGTTCGATTGCGATCCAGAAGCCGTCCTGTCGGAGTTTTTGTTCTGCTATTTCAAGTCCGAAGACGTTTGGAAGAAGCTTCGCGATGAGTGCAAGGGGATGGGTGGCCGTCGCATCCGCCTGCGCGAACCCTCCTTCCTCGCCCACGAACTCTGGCTCCCTCCAGTGGCCTACCAGCGAACGGTGAAGACAGCCGTCGAATCCCTCGAATCCGCTGCCACCCTCCAGCGCGACTTCCCCGTCGAACTGGAAGCCCTGCAATCCTCCCTCCTCGACCAAGCCTTCTCCGGAAACCTATGAGTCTCGATCCTTTCAACCGGCTCCATTTCTGCATCCGGTGCTTGGCGTCTTGGCGTCTTGGCGTGAGCCACCCATCAGGGCGGCAAAATGTATTTCACGCAAAGCCGCAAAGGCGCAAAGAACAGCCATGAGCGATCCTGAACCGCCGCCCCAATCCAGCCTCGTCCTCTACCAGACCGAGGACGGCCAGACCCGCATCGAGTGCCGGTTCGAGGAGGGCACGATCTGGCTGACCCAGGCGCAGATGGCCGACCTTTTCCAGACCACGCCGCAGAACGTCACCCTGCACCTGAAAGCCATTTTTGCCGAGGGCGAACTCCCCGAGGAGGCAACTTGTAAGGATTACTTACAAGTTCGCAAGGAAGGGCAGCGGTCGGTGTCCCGCAATCTCAGGCATTACCGGTTGGAGGCCATTCTCGCCGTCGGCTACCGCGTCCGCTCCCCGCGCGGCACCCTCTTCCGCCAGTGGGCCACCGCCCGCTTGGAAGAGTATCTCCGCAAAGGATTCGTCATGGACGACGAGCGCCTCAAGAACCCGCCGGGGCCGGGTGTGCCGGACTACTTCGACGAGTTGCTGGAGCGCATCCGCGACATCCGCGCCAGCGAACGCCGGGTGTATTTGCGGGTCCGGGAGATTCTGGCTCTCGCGGCGGATTACGCGCCCGAGGAAAAGGAAACGCGGGCGGCGTTTCAGGTCGTGCAAAACAAGCTGCACTTTGCCGCGACCGGCAAGACGGCCCCGGAATTGATCGCCGGTCGCGCCGACGCCGGAAAACCCAACATGGGTCTGACCTCATGGAGGGGCGGCGTTGTCCGCAAGGGCGACGTGACCGTGGCGAAGAACTACCTGTGCGAAGAGGAGATCACCGAGTTGAACCGCATCGTCGTCATGTTCCTGGATTTTGCGGAAGATCAAGCGCGCCGGAAGAAGCAGATTTTCCTCCGCGATTGGAAGGTCCGGCTCGATGAATTCCTGCGTTTTAATGAACGCTCCGTGCTCCCCGGAGCCGGAGGCGTCTCCCGCGAGGACGCCGACCGCAAAGCCGCCGCCGAATACGAGAAGTTCGCCGCCCGCCGCCGCGCGGCACTCGAGGCCGAAGCGGAGACGGAAGCCATCGAGCAACTCGAAGCCACGGCCAAGAAGATTTCCAAAAGGAAGAAACCCTGAAGCCCCACAACCCACCAACGCCCATGAGCACGACATTCGACAGCACCAAGCGATCCTTGCAGGAGTTCCTGCGGGATGTTCACGGCGGGAAACTGAAGCTTCCCGATTTTCAGCGCGGGTGGGTGTGGGACGACAGCCATATCCTCGGACTGCTCACCAGCATCGCGCAGTCGTTCCCCATCGGTGCGGTCATGCTCCTCCAATCGGGGAATGAGGATGTTCGATTCAAAGAGCGCTTGGTCGAGGGTGTCGAGAACCCGAGCCCTGAGCCGACCGAAAACCTCATCCTCGACGGTCAGCAACGGCTCACATCTCTCTATCAATCGCCCTACTCGAAGAAGGCGGTCGCAACGAAGGACGGAAAGGGACAGCCGGTGTCACGCTGGTATTACATCGACATGAAGAAGGCACTCGGCGCGAACGGAGACAGCCGATTCAGCGGACGAAGCGCCGTTCGATGATGAAAACGATGAGCAAACGATCTGAATGCCCGCTTTTCTAAAGTATGGCCGAACTTAACTACGACACCCTTGATGTGCTTCGAAGAGAGCACCCCGGCTGGCGACTGCTATGTTCGGACCATGCTCCCTTGGTGGTTGCTTTTCTCAACCGGGCATTCATCAAACCCAATGTCCGCATTATACCCGAATCAGCCCTCTCCGAAGCGCTGGAAGACGAGCTTTTTGCCCTGCGCGAACGGCTTGGTCCAGATACATTCCCTCGCGTCGCACGGGACTACCTCAACGACTGGGCATCCTCCGGAAAAGGGTGGCTGAGAAAATTCTATCTTCGCGGCACCGACGAACCGCACTTTGATCTTGTCCCGGCCACCGAGCGCGTCATTGCATGGCTGACCGACCTTGAGGCCCGTTCGTTCGTCGGCACCGAATCGCGCCTTCTGACGCTATTCGAACTCCTCCGCCAAATGGCCACGGGATCCCAGTCGGATCCGAGCGCGCGCGTCGCCGAGCTACAGAAGCGACGCGATACTCTGGATGAAGAAATCCGGCAGACACTGGAGGGCCAGGTTTCTATGCTGGACGATACCGCGATGCGTGATCGCTTCCAGCAGTTCACCCAAATGGCGCGTGAACTTCTCTCCGACTTTCGCGAGGTGGAACAGAATTTCCGCCATCTCGACCGTTCGGTTCGCGAACGTATCGCCCTTTGGGAAGGCAGCAAAGCCGCTCTTCTTGAGGAAATCCTGGGGCGCAGAGACGCCATTGATGATTCCGACCAAGGTCGCAGCTTTCACGCATTTTGGGACTTTCTGATGTCGGATCGCCGCCAACAGGAACTCACGTCCTTGCTCGATACCATCCTCGATCACCCTGCCATCAGTGCCACAGAACCCGATCCCCGGCTGCGTCGTGTGCACTACGACTGGCTCCAGGCAGGCGACCACACCCAGCGCACGGTTGCCGACCTCTCCAAGCAACTGCGTCGTTTTCTCGACGACCAAGCCTGGCTGGAAAATCGCCGCATCATGGACCTGCTCCGAGGAATCGAGGTCAAGTCCCTTGGCGTTCGCGACACTCAACCTGCCGCTGCGGGGTTCATGGAGATGCGAGAAACCTCTGCCGACATCCGACTACTGTTCGAGCGGCCACTTTTTAAACCTTCCTTCAAGCCCACCCTGGCCACCACCATTCTTGCCGCATCTGGTGAGGAGATTGATGCATCCGCGCTCTTCGCCGTGAGGGTTGTGGATAAAGCGGCGCTCGCCTCCCACATTCGCCACTCCCTCCAGAAAGCACAACAGGTAACCTTGCGTGAACTGGTCGAAACACGTCCGCTCGAACATGGCCTTGCGGAGGTGATTGCATACCTCGAAATCGCCTCAGGCGCATTCACGATCACGGTGGATGACACCGCTGAGGATACCCTGCAATGGAGCGTGCTTTCGGAAGATGAAGCCCTAATCCGCAAATCCGCTCGTCTCCCTCGTGTCATTTTTGTTCGATGAATCCAGAGCTCCCCAATCTCGAATCTTCTGCGGAACCGGCACTTTCCGGCATCGTCATTCCTTTGCTTAAAGGTGTTGTTTACCAGGAAAGCGACTCTGCGCTCTGGGGCCAGTTGCTCGGCCTTGAGGCAAGGGTGCGCGACTATGTGGGCGTGCTGAATCTCGAACTGGTGCTCGACGAGGCAGAAGGTTATGCCTTTCTCCGCTCCCGCGAGGCGGATCCGGAGTCCGAATCCGCCTCTGTTACAGACACCAGCGCTCCTCGCCTCTATCCCCGACGACCGCTTTCGTTTCCGGTGAGTTTGCTGCTCGCCCTGCTCCGGAAAAAACTCGCCGAATTCGATGCCTCGGGAGGCGACACCCGACTCGTCCTCACCCGCGAGGAGATTACCGAAATGCTCCGTCTCTTCCTGCCAGCACAAGCGAACGAAGTCCGCATCACCGATCAGATCGAGACGCATCTCAACAAAATTGCCGAACTTGGGTTTGTCCGAAAACTGAAGATTCAGACCGGGGCCCTTCAACCGGCTGCATACGAAGTTCGCCGCATTCTCAAGGCGTTCGTTGATGCTCAGTGGCTGGCCGATTTTGATGCGCGACTGGACTCTTATCGCCGACAGTTTGAAATCCCAGTAGAGGAGCCCAATGACGATTGACCCTGATGCTCCCGCCCTTGAGTTTGCAAGCGACGACGGGCTCACCGGCTTCCGGCTTCAACGGTTGGAGGTGTTCAACTGGGGCACATTTCACGGACGTGTATGGAGCCTGCATCCGGAGGACCGGAACTGCCTTCTTACCGGTGACATCGGCTCGGGAAAATCGACGCTAGTCGATGCGATCACCACCCTCTTGGTTCCTGCCAACCGTATCGCTTTCAACAAAGCCGCCGGAGCAGAATTCAAAGAGCGCAGCCTCCGCTCCTACGTCCTCGGCTACCATCGCACTGAGCGTGGCGAAAACGGGGTCGGCACGGCGAGGCATGTGGGTCTGCGCGATCAGAACTCGTTCTCAGTTCTCCTGGCGGTTTTTCACAACAGCGGCTACGACCAGACCATCAGCCTCGCCTGCGTTCTCTGGATGAAAGATCCGCACGGCCAGCCAGCCCGATTCTACGTCGGCGCGGAACGGGCGCTCTCAATTGCCGGAGACTTCGCAGAGTTTGACTCGGACATCACCAAACTCCGCCGCCGGCTTCGGCAGTCGGCGGCGACTACTTTTGAATCGTTCCCTGAATACAGCGCGTGGTTCCGTCGTCGCTTCGGCATCGAAAACGAGCAGGCTCTCGACCTCTTTCACCAGACGGTCTCCATGAAGTCGGTCGGAAATTTAACAGATTTTGTGCGAGGGCACATGCTGGAACCCTTCGAGGTGGAGCCCCGGATCACCGCACTCATTAGCCACTTCGACGACCTTGATCGCGCCCACGCCGCCGTGCTTCGCGCGAAACGCCAGGTCGCGCTCCTTGAGCCGATCATTTCCGACTGCGACCGCCACGAGGCACTCAGGGCGGAGACGGAGGAACTCCGGTCCGCCCGCGAATTTCTTCAGGCGCACTTCGCAACGCTCAAGCTCAGCCTGCTGGAAAAGCGCACTGCCAATCTTGCTGCTGATCTCGAACGCCAACAGCAGCGCATCGCGGAGATCGTTGAAACGCTTGCCAAGCTCCGGCGGGATGAATCCGATCTTGTCCGACAAATCGCTGAGAATGGCGGTGATCGCATCGCTGTGCTTTCCGCGACCATCGATCAACTTGCCGCAGAGAGAGACCGACGAAAGAAGAAGGCGGACCATTACGATTCACTCGTGCGGCAGTTGGGCGAACCGCAGGCTCGCGATGCTGATGCGTTCGTCGAGCAGCATGATCGCATCGCGGGACTGAAAGCCACCGGAGAGACAGAGGAAGCCGACCTCGAAAATAGCTGCACCCGTGATCGGGTGGCTATGGAAAAACTGCTTGAGGGGCAGGCCACTGTCGCCGCAGAGATCAATAGCCTCAAAGCCCGCCGGAGTAACATTCCTTCCACCCAGATCACCATCCGAGAGGCTCTTTGTGCAGCGCTTTCCGTTTCCCCCGACACAATGCCGTTTGCCGGCGAACTCCTTCAAGTGCGTTCGGAAGACGCGGATTGGGAAGGAGCTGCCGAAAGGCTTCTCCACAATTTCGGTCTCTCCCTTCTTGTTCCTGACGCCCACTATCCGGAGGTCGTCGAGTGGGTTGATCGCACCCATCTGCGCGGGCGAATCGTCTATTTTCGCATCCGCCAGATCCGGCGTGAGGAACAACCGACACCGGACCCCGACTCCATAATTCGCAAACTGGCCATTCTCCCCGAGTCTCCATTCTATGACTGGATAGAACGCGAACTCGCCCACCGGTTCGATGTCGCATGCTGTGCCACACAGGAACAGTTCAGACGCGAGGCACGCGCCATTACCCGGGCCGGGCAGATGAAAACACCCGGCGAACGTCACGAGAAAGACGATCGGCACCGGCTGGACGACCGTTCCCGGTATATCCTCGGCTGGAGCAATGAAGCCAAGATCGCCGCTCTTGAACGCGAGAAAGCCAAAATTGAGAAAGAAGGGGGTGCCGTCGCTTCGCGCCTTGCCACTGCCGATGCTAGTCGAAGAGCTATCCGTTCCCGCATCGAACTCCTTTCAAAACTGGAAGAATACCGCGATTTTCGGGAGGTCGATTGGGCATCGGTCGCTGCCGAGATAGCCGAGTTTGAAGAGGAACGCCGCCAACTCGAAAATGCATCCGACATCTTGCGCCAGCTCAACGAAAGTCTGCGCCTGGTAAAGAGTGCGATACAAGACGGCGAAGACAAAAAGACTGCGGAAGGCAAAAAACTCGGCGCTATCGAGCACAGCATCGAGAATACAAAAACGCTCCTGGATACCACGCGAGACTTGCTCAAACGCACTGATGCGGAGGCGCTACAGCAACGGACTGACGGCCTTGAGACCATCCGTTACGAGGCGCTCGGTGAGCACACCATCACCATTGAGGGGTGCGACGCGCGTGAGCGCGACGTGCGCGTATGGATTCAGGCTCGGATTGATTCAAAGGACAAATCCATCGGCACTGTCCGAGATCGGCTCATCAGTCACATGGGCGACTTTTGCCGCGAGTTCGAGGCCGAAACCCGCGAGATGGATCCGTCAGTCGAATCTGCGGGCGAATTCCGCGCCCTGCTCGCAAGCCTGCGTGACGACGATCTCCCCCGGTTCGAGGAACGGTTCAAGGAACTGCTCAACCAGAATACCATCCGCGAGATCGCCAACTTCAACGCGCATCTCAACCAGCAACGCGAAACCATCCGTGAGCGCGTCGCCCGCATCAACCAGTCCCTGGTTGAAATCGACTACAACCCCGGACGGTATATCGTCCTGGAGGCAACTCCCGTTCCCGACCAGGATATTCGCACATTCCAGAACGAGTTACGCGCTTGCACCGAGGGCGCCCTCACTGGATCGGAGGACGACCAGTATTCTGAAGCGAAATTCCTTCAGGTCAAAAGCATCATCGAACGCTTCCGCGGGCGGGAGGGAACGACGGAACTTGACCGCCGTTGGACCCGCAAAGTCACCGATGTGCGAAACTGGTTCGCCTTTGCCGCAAGCGAGCGATGGAAGGAGGACGACACCGAGCACGAGCATTATTCCGATTCCGGCGGCAAATCTGGCGGCCAAAAGGAAAAGCTGGCCTACACCATCCTCGCGGCCAGTCTCGCCTATCAGTTCGGTCTCGAATGGGGCCGCGTCAAGTCCCGGACGTTCCGTTTTGTCGTTATCGACGAGGCGTTTGGTCGTGGCTCCGATGAATCGGCCCAGTATGGCCTCCGCCTTTTTGAGAAGCTCAACCTGCAACTCTTAATCGTCACGCCGCTGCAAAAAATCCACATTATCGAGCCTTTCGTCTCCTCGGTCGGATTCGTCCATAACGTCGAGGGTCGCGATTCCCAATTGCGCAATCTGACCATAGAAGCCTACCGCGAAGAAAAGGCACGGTCCGCCCCATGAGCGCCTCGAATGCCCGACGCTGGACAAAACCAACCGACATAAAAGCGCGCCTCCTGCGCCAATGGGAGCGAGGCGATTTTCTCTCAAGTTCTGTTGAAGACCGGGTGCTTTTCCCACTCCGCATCTCCATCCGAGGCCCCGCTTCAGGAGAAATCTCCGCGGATTTCTCCACTGTTCGAGACTGGATCACCAACTGGAGGGAGCAAAGCGGAGTCCCCTGCGAATGGAAGGCATTTGTCCACCGCCTCTTCGGAGCCAATGAGATGCCGAACGCAGCCGTCTTCCCCGATGCCAGGTCAGTTGTGCGTTTGCTCGGCGTCTCGCGGGAGTGGGAAGCATTCCACAAAATAGCCGAAAACACCCGATCCACTTTCCCGGAGCTAGTCCCATGGCTTGCACGGCGCTCCATGCAAGCACTCGAACTAGCCTCGGACTGGGAGCTGCTACTCACTGTCATCGCTTGGGTGCGCGACCATCCTCGCAGTAATATTTTCATCCGACAGATCGACATTCCCGGTGTCCACACCAAGTTTGTCGAGCGGCACCGAGGCACGCTTGGTGAGCTTCTTGACCTGGTGCTTCCACGAGAGACCATCGACACCGACGCCCGCGGAGCCCTTGGGTTCAATCGCCGTTATGGTTTCCAAGACAAACCGGAACGCATGCGAATCCGCTTCCTAGATCCGTCATGCGCTGTCGAGCCCAGTCGTCTCGGCCTTGATCTCACCCTAAATGCTGCCGCTTTTGCAAAACTTGCCCCATCCATCACGCGGGTTTTCATCACCGAAAATGAGATCAACTTTCTTACCTTTCCCGAGCATCCCAAAAGTTTGGTCATTTTCGGCGCGGGCTACGGCTGGTCTGCGCTAGATGGAGCCGACTGGCTTAAGTGCTGCGAAGTCCATTACTGGGGTGACATCGACACCCACGGATTTGCAATTCTTGATCAGCTTCGAAGTCACTTGCCACACGCACGATCCTTCCTTATGGACCGGGACACTTTTGATGCGTTCCATCATCTCTGCTCAAGCGAGCCGGATCCTTTGAGGCGTGAGCTTGATCGACTCAATCCCGAAGAACGAATGGTTTACGACACGCTTCGCAATCAAGCTGGTAGGGAAACACCACGTCTTGAGCAGGAAAGAGTTCCATTCTCAACCGTCCAAGCTGCTTTGCGAAAGTTAGGTGTAGCACAACTTTTGGAATGAGTCAGATCCTCCTACGCGACGTGGACTGACAATTTGCCGTCCGTGCAGCCGCGATGGGAATCTGGCCTGTCTAAAAAAAACTGTGGGTGAAAATGGGTTCGGGTAATTTTCCAAGAGCGTGATAAAGAGCGACTTCGCGAGCGTTTTCAGTTCGGAAACCATAGCTGCGTTTCAGCGTCAGTTTC
>JBAYWC010000062.1:0-16441 GCA_041674265.1 Terrimicrobiaceae bacterium | reverse complement strand
TTGCGGGGTTGTTTTGAAAGCTTCGGCTCCGTTGTAGGGCTTCTGGTTTTTTATCATCCCATATATGATGCGCGCCAGTTTGTGGGCGCCAGCCACGATTCCCTCGGCTTTTCCCAAGCGTGCCGAGCAGTTACTTCGCCAATTTACCCGGCTGCTTTGGGACTTCCAAACAGCGCAAAAAAAAACGCGGGCCGGATGGCATTTCGCTGCGATCCATGAGAGGATCGGCATTCCGCCGGTTCGATCCGCAAGCATGAAGACCCACATTGTATTCGCCGTTATGGCGGGCCTGTTGCTCGTCCTTCTGATCTCCCAGACAAAGAAAAAGTGCCTCACGTTCGAGAACGTCATCCAGCAGGCGGAGGCATTGGCCCGTGAGCCCTATGCGGAAACACCAGAAGTGCCCTCCAAACTTCTGAAAGGTTTGAACTACGATCAATACCGCGACATCCGGTGGAAAGAGGAATATACGCTTTGGCGGCGGCTCGGGCTGCCATTCCAGGCCAAATTTTTCCTCACCGGCCACATTCACCCGAAGCCGCTGACGATTTTCCAAGTCAACCGGCAGGCTCCGGGCCAGTTGCGGTTCGCGCCGGAATTTTTTGACTATGGGAAGAATGTCGTTCCCCCGAGCGAGGCGGCGAAAGGCGGCTACTCGGGTTTTCGGATCCACTACCCGCTGAACCGGCCGGATTATCCCGATGAGTTTCTGGTCTTCCCAGGGGCCAGTTATTTTCGTGCGGTGGCGAAGGACCAAGCCTATGGAATATCGGCCCGCGCCCTGACGGTTGGAACATTGAAGAAAGAGGAGTTTCCGGATTTCACCACCTTCTGGCTCGTCGAACCATCGGCCGGGGCGACCGAGATGAAGATCTATGCTCTTCTGGAAGGGAAAAGTGTCAGCGGAGCCTACGAGTTCCATATTTTTCCCGGAACCGGGACGCGGATGGATATCCGTGCTGTCCTGTTTCTGCGCCGGGACATCGCCAATCCGGGACTGGCTCCGCTCACGAGCATGTTTTGGTTTGGAGAAAATACCAGCAACACGTTCGGAGACTACCGTCCGGAGGTTCATGACTCCGACGGCCTGCAGATCGAACGGGGAAACGGGGAGTGGGTCTGGCGACCGCTCTCGTGGTCGAAGCAGCTCCAGGTCGCGGTCTTTGCGGATGAGAATCCCCGTGGCTTCGGCCTGGTGCAACGCGATCGGGATTTCGAGCACTATCAGGACATGGAGGCGCGCTATCACATGCGTCCCAGCGTTTGGGTGCGCCCTGCGGGGAGTTGGGGAAAAGGCTCCATTCATCTCGTGCAGCTTCCCACAGGCAATGAGTTCATGGACAATGTCGTCGCCTACTGGGAACCCGAGGGCGGCATGAAAAAAGGCCGGCGGTATGAGATCCAGTATTCCTTGGACTGGTTCGGCGAAACCCCTGCCATTCCCCCGCTCGGGCGTTGCCTTTTCACGCGGATCGATTTTCAGGACGCCCCCTACTACCGGATGTTTGTCCTGGATTTCGGAGGGGGCGAATTGTCGAAACTTCCCGCCGATGCCAAAATCACGGCAGAGACGTGGATCAGCTCCAAGAGTGGAATCAAGGACATCCAAGTTCAAAAGAACAATTACAGCGACTCCTGGAGGGTAACATTTATCGCCAGTTCCGACGAACTCACCAAACCGGTGGAGTTGCGATGCTCGTTGGCGATCGATGGCCGGCCGCTCACAGAAACCTGGACCTACACATGGACGAACTAGCCTGGGATGACGCCTGCCTGCGGTTGGAGGATTACCTTCGCGCGCACGGTGTGCGACCGCGTGAACGCCTCCTCGCGCTGACGCTGGAGATGATCCGGCAGGCCCGGGGCATGCATGCGAAAAACCCCGGCAAGTCCCCGCTGGAAACCACCATGAAGCTCGTGATCGACAGAACGGATGCGTGGTTTTCCACCCTCGCCGGGGCGCCGGAACGGACGGTGCGGGCGCGCGTCGCTTTCTTCTCTCCATCTTTTCAGAGGAAGTGGGCTTCTGAATTTTGGGTTTCTTCGCCTCCTGAAGAGCTGCTCGCGGAGATCCGCAACGCCACCATCGAGGCGGGACCGGCGCTGGATTTTCAAAGTTTGGTCCGGAAGGAGATGGACTACGGAGCCATGAAGGATCTTGCGCGGGAGACATGGGGCCAATTCTCCTGGAGCCATGCGCTCCGGGCCTTCCTGCTCTGGCTGGTTGTGGTGCTTGTCGCATACGGGGCATACCTGAGGTTCTTCGCATGAAGCCGTTCGCCAATGCCGCCGGGCTTTCCCCGGATGTCATTTCCCTGCGCCAGGCCCTGTTTCTGGCCACCGGCGGGGGCCTGACGATTTGCGGGATTCTCCTGATGGTGTCGATTTTGGAGGGAGGCGGATTCACGCCTGCCGAATGGGTTTTGCTCGCGCTGTTCATCCCGCTCTTCGGCCAGATCGCGTTCGGGTTCACGATTGCATTCTGGGGATTTTTGGTCCTCGCTTTGGGCGGCGAGCGCTACGAGATCATGCGAACGCTGCCGGAGACCGGCGAGGCGGAGCCGCCCGGTTCGACGGCGGTGATCCTTCCGGTTTTCAATGAGAACCCATCGCGGACGTTTCGCGGGCTCGAAAACATGGTCCTCTCGATCGGGCAAATGCCTGGCGGAAAGGCGTTCGATTTTTTCGTTCTGAGCGATTCGAACGAGCCCGACTGCTGGATCAGGGAAGAGACCAAGTGGTTCCAACTCTGCTCGCGGCTCAACGCTTTCGGGAGAATCTTTTACCGCAAGCGCCGGGTTTCCCTGCATGGGAAGAGCGGCAATGTCGCGGATTTCTGCCGGCGCTGGGGGAAGCGATACAAATACCTCCTGATCCTAGACGCCGACAGCGTGATGAACGGGGAAACGATGCTCCGGCTCGCGCGCGTGATGGACGCGAATCCCGGGGTGGGAATCGTGCAGACGGCGCCGCAGATTGTCCGGGGCCGTTCCGTTTTCCAGCGACTGGTCCAGTTCGCGACGCGTTCTGTCGGGCCGCTGTTCGCCGCCGGGTCGAATTTCTGGCACTTGGGAAGCGGAAACTACTGGGGCCACAATGCCATCATCCGCCTGCAACCTTTCATGGAAAAATGCGTGCTGCCGGAACTCCCGGGCCGAAGCGCCGCCGACCGGCACATTCTCAGCCACGATACCGTGGAGGCTTCGCTCATGAAACAGGCGGGCTACCAGGTCTGGTTCGCGTATTTGGAAGGGGGGTCCTATGAAGAGGGACCGCCCAATCTCACGGAAAGCCTCAAGCGCGACCGGCGTTGGTGCCAGGGAAATTTGCAGCATTTCTGGTTCCTTTTTGCTCCCGGCACCGCGTTTGCCAATCGCATCCACATTTTTTTCGGGCTGATGGCCTATCTCACCGCCCCTTTGCTTGCGGCCTTCATCGGCCTCAGCGCCTGGGATCACTATTGGAAAGCAAAGTTCGAACATCTCTCCGCCCTCTCCACCGATCCCGCATGGACCGGAAGCGGCCAGGCCTCGGTTTCCCTTCTCCGCCTCACCCTGGTCTTGCTTTTTGTCCCAAAAATCCTGGGGAGCATCCACCTTCTTCCACGTGCCCGGGAATTCGGAGGGATCCTCAGGTCGATCATCAGCTCTCTCCTGGAAGCCGTTCTTTCCATTCTGCTCGCGCCGGTTCTCCTCTATTTTTACACGCGTTTTGTCATCCTGATTTTGCTGGGCATCAAAGTCGGATGGAAGACCCAGAACAGGGAGGACTCATCGATCCCGTTTCCGGACGCGCTTCGGACATACTGGGGGCCGACTTTTGCGGGAGCCTTTCTGACCGGTGCGACATTGGTTTGGATGCCATCGCTCACCCTCTGGCTTTCCCCGTTCCTTGCCGGGCTCGTGCTCTCGATCCCGCTGGCGATGTGGACGAGTTCGGAGAAGGCCGGCAGAGGCTTGAAGGCGGCGGGGCTGCTGGTGATTCCCGAAGAGATGTCCCCTCCCGCCATCCTCGAGAACCTGGAGGGAAGCCGCGGGGCGGCGTCTTCGTCGCGCGAGGTTGCCTCCCGCGCCGGAATCCTCGAATTGGCCATTTCCCCGGAAGTGAATGCGATCCACGCCTCCCTCCTCAGGCGGTCCCGGGTCCATGCGCGCCATCGCGAGGAATACCTTGCCGGCCTTCGCCAGCGGCTCCTGGCCGAAGGCCCCGCCCACCTCTCCCACAGGGAAATCATGTCGCTTCTTTGGGATGCCGGCGCCGTCGAACTTCTCCACCGGGAAATCTGGCTGCTGGAGGAAAAAAACCTGAACCCCTGTTGGAGGGCGGCGCTCCGCGATTGAGGCTCATCCCCACAGAATGCTTTGCGCCTCGCACAGATCCAATAAATCCGTCCAGGTGATGTCCAGATTGGGATCGGCCTTTTTCACGTGCTCCATGGCCAACGTGGAGATCCGGTTGGAGGCGTCCCTGAGGCGGCGGCTCATCTTGCTTTCGTCCCACCCCCAGACAACCGCAACCTCCCGCCGGGTGAGCTTGTGGACGTGGATGAGCTGGAGCAGGATGAGATCCTCGGATGCGCAGGCGTCCAGACCTCTCCGGATCGCGGGGGCGAGAAGGCTTCTGATTTCCAGCGAATGAACGGCATCGGGGCGATCGTTTGCCGTGCCGGTTGCAGGTGCCAACTGTTCGATGGCGCGCATGTGGACCGTTTGGGCGCGCTTGAGGGAAATCCAACGGTTCATCGCAATCGCCTTCAGCCACGCACGGAGGGGAGAAAGGCCGTTGTATCGGGACAGGAGCGGTTTTTTGTGGGCATCCCCCACCACGCAATCCACCCACAGTTGGGAGAGCAGATCCTCCGCTTCCGCCGGTGTCGCGCCGGCCCCGATCAACATCTGGAGCAAATATGCGAAATGCCCCGCTTTCAAAGTCCCCACCCCTTCCTCGCATCCCTCCAGACAGCGCTGCACCAAGTCCACATCATGCAGGTTGGTCGTTTCGTCGGTCGCCATTCTCCGCATGAAACCGCATTTTGAATGTGACCGACAAGGTATTCTTTGCAATTATTCCCGCGCCGTGCGTAGTGAAATTATGGAATCCCCTGATTTGTCCGCCTTGTTCCGGTTTCTCGAAACTCTGGATCATGAGGTCCAAGGCCGCGAGTCCCAGGTCCCCCCACCGGAAGTTTGTTCGCGGGTCACCCGGTTTATCGAAGGCGATCTTGCTGCCGCCGAGCGCGCCGCGCTTTTGGAGGAACTCCGGAACGGGCCGCCCGGCTGGATTGGATGGTTTGCGGAACAGATCAAGGCCGGCCGCGCCGCATCCGGCAATCCAGAACCTACGCCGCCCTGATGGCGATCTGACGCAGCAGGGCCTTCATTTGAAGGGCGTCCGGACTGGCCTCCGCCGAGAGAATCCGGGCGACAAGCCCGCTCACCCGCGCGGCCGCGAAGCTGCTCCCGGTGAGCGTCCGGCAGCCCCCGCCCTTCCAGGGGAGAAGAGAATTTTCGGTCGGCGAGGAGAACTCGATCAAACCCGGTCCCCCCTGCAGGAGGGCGCCCGGTTCCCCGCGCCCGGCACTGGAGACTCCGATCACATGGGGAAAGTGCGCCGGCCACTCCGGCTGCAGCGTGGAATCCGAAGCGGCCACCACATGGACCCCTGCAAGATAGGCGCGGTCCAGCCATTGTTTGTAGATCGGCAGGTGCGCGGCGAATCCACACGCGAAGCTGCAGTTGAGAATGTGGTAGCCGAGCCCGATCGCCCGCTCCGCCGCCAACGCCACAGCCGCCGTGCGCGCGCTCAACTTCGCACTCAGCACCCGGAAACTCCCGATTTCCGCTGCCGGGGCGGTTTTCCAGATCATGCCCGCAACCGCCGTGCCATGCCCGTAGGCATCGGCCCCTTCCCCGCCCAGCGCGGAAAGCGTTCCATCCTCGGCCACCGCACAATCATCCCGAAGCGTTTTTCCGGCGAATTCCGGATGCGAAATCTCGATGCCGGAATCCAGTACCGCCACCCGCACGCCGGCCCCCGTGCCCGCGGCCATCGCCGCGACCGCGCGCTCCGGCGACGACCACCCGCTCATGGGAATTCCGCCCCCATCCGCGCGACCGCCGCCCGCAGCACTTCCAAATCGGTTTGCGAAAACCCCGCCGGATCCGGATCGCCCGCGTTTTTCTTGAGCTTCACGCAGGACACCACGCCGCGCACTTCGCCTCCGACCCGCAGCGGCACCGCCATCATCGAGCAGGTCAGCACTCCCAGGCGGCGATCCAGCGTCGTATCCTGGCCCGCATGACGATAAACCTCATTTTCGCAAAGGGCCTGCTCCGTCAGGCACACCACGCTGATCAGTCCCGCCGACAACGGCTGCCGGTGTTTCCCCACGAACTCCTCCGCCCGCGGCCCCGAATTCCATACCGGCACCAATGCTTCCTTTGTCTCATCGAGCAGCCAGAGTGTGCCCTCGTCGGCACCGATAGTGACGTAGGCCGTGGCGAGCCGCGATGCCGCCAAGCGGGAAAGCTCAAGCGCGTGATGGGTCAAAGTCCTCAAGCCTTCGCGAAATCAATCCTGATAGCCATCCATCGGGCCGTCGATCGAGAAAAGAACACCCCCTTGAAAAGGGAGGTTGGTTCCGGTTTGGCTGGGAACGAGAAGGATGAGTTTGTCGGCGATGGAATTGTTGGAAAAATAATTGCCGCTCATCTGGAAGTAAAAATCATTCCAGCCGTTGGTGACCTCGCAATTGTTCGTGCTGCCTGTGAAGTAGCCGGCGTTCGTTTCAAAATAGGCGCTCGGGACTGCCCCGAGCGTCGCGACCCGCCACGCGCCCGAGACATTCGTCATCTTCGCGAAATACATATTCAGGTCGATATTGGTTATCGCCGAGTTGGACGGGATGAAAACGCTGAAAGTCTCGATGTTTCCCACACGTCCGAATCTCTGCATTGTGGAAGAGGACCCCGACATGGTTTCCCCCGGTCCGTTTCTGACAATAAGCACAGCCGGGACTGTTGTTGGCGCCATCGATTGGGCCACGGCGAAGCCAATCCCGTATATCAGAAAGACCATCAAGGCACCCGCCACCCCCATCTCAACGCAGGACCATTTTTTCATATTAGGCGGCGTTATATGGACGCCTGCTCCGTTTGAAAAGCCTTTCTTTAACTATTTCCGGCTTCGGCAAACCAATCGTCGGGTTTGTCCCCGGCCCCGCGTCCGACCTGGATCGAAAAGGCCTCTTCACCGATCTCTTCGATCGCCCTCGTTTCGGATTTTTCCAAATCCGCCAGTGTTTCCCCGTTGGAGGAATTTGGCCACTGCCGGGCGGCGGCTTTCGCGGCCCCGATGAAATAGGCGCCCCGGTGCCACCGTTCGCTCTGGCATGAAGCCATGGCGATTCCGGCCAGCGTGGATGAGATATTCGTCTGCCAACCCAGACGGTGCTGCAGCCCCAGGCTTTCCCGAAAGTGGGCTTCCGCCTGCCCGGAGGCTCCCTCATCCAAACGGATCCTTGCCAGGGTCCACAGAGCTTGTGATCGCAGGCCATCGAGCCCGTGCGATTCGCAGAGGGAGAGGCATTCCTCCATATGCCGGCGGGCCACCGCAAGGTCTCCGCGGCGGCGGGATTCCCGCCCGAGATTGTCGAGGACCGTGGCGCACGCAGCCGGCGCGCCGCGCTCGCGGAAATATTCCAGCGTGCGCAGGAATGTCCGATATGCCTCCCCGCTTTGCCCCTCTTCGCTGAGAATTGAGGCCAGGTTGAAAAGTGCCGAGGTCGCTCCTTCCTGCTCACCGGATTCTTCGAATAGCGCGGCAGCCCGTTCGAAAGCCTCCTTTGCGGTGGATCGTTCTCCGCCGGTCCGGTCCAGCGCGCCCGCCGCATGCCAGGCGCGGGCCCGGGTTCCGGGTTTGACGATCCCTTCCCCGGGTCGTTCGTCCGTGAGCAGGGAACGCACGGCCCGGTTGCAGCCGCGGCGCAAGGCAAAGGAATGAAAGTCCACCGCGGAAAAAATCCGGGTCTGATTGTCGGGTTCCCGGTCGAGTGCGGCGAGAATGTTGGCGACCTCCGGTTCGACTTCCCGCGCGAGCGCTTCCTCCCGTGCCGTTTCACCGTCCTCGTTTACTTTTCTGGCCAGCTTCCGAAAATAAGCCCCATGCCGGGAGAATGCCTCCGGGCGTCCTTCTCCCAGGCGCTCTTCGGCGAGTTGTCGGATCGGTTCGAGCATGGTGAAACGCAAGCCCTCACCCGACTCGGTCACCCGGATCAGCGAGCAGGTCAGAAGATAATGCAAATAAGACAGGGTGAGGGGGCGGCTTTCCATTTCTCCCGTCTTCTCCGCCGCGGCAGCCGTCCATCCGCCGCGGAAGACGCCGAGCGTGTCGAGAAAGCCAGCGATGGAGGGGGGGAGAAGCCGCCGGCTCCACTCGAAAACAGCCGCAAGCCCGCCTGCATCGCCCAGAGATCGAAGGTCCGCGCACAGGGTTTCCAGCAATTCCCCGGGGGTGAGAACCTGGACCCGCGCCGCCGCCAGTTCGATCGCCAGCGGCAGCCCTTCCACCAGGCGGCACACGCCCGCGATGTCCTGCGCGTTGCGCGGTTGCAAGGTGAAGTCGGGCCGGGCATGGGCGGCGCGTTTGACGAAGAGTTGCACGCTGTCGCTGCGTTCGATCGCCCCGTGTTCCTCGCCTTCGCCGGGAAACGGGAGCGGCATGATGGGCAGTTCCTCCGCGCCCGGCAGACCCAGCCGCACGCGCGAGGTCGCCAGCCAGCGCGTTTCCGGCAACTCGCGCAGGAGATGGCTGAGCACCGCCGCCCCTTCGGCGGCGAGGTGCTCGAAGTTGTCGAGCACGATCAGGGTGGGCCGGCCCGCCAGGGCTTCCCTCAATTGGGGAACAGGCTGTTCGTCACGCCCGGCCTTTGCCCCGAATGCCGACAGGATGGCATGCGGCACGGCTTCCGCCTGCGCGATGCCTGCCAGGCTGACGAACAAGACCCCGTTGTCGTAGCCATCCAGCAATTGATGGGCCGCCGCCAAGGCGACCCGCGACTTGCCGATCCCGCCGGTGCCGGTCAACGTCACGAGCCGGGCTGCCGAGCCCGCGGGATCGAGCAGTTCCTTCAGCCGTCGGAGTTCGCGGGTTCTCCCGACAAATTCATCCTGCTGCGCCGGGAGGTTGTGCTGCCGGGCATGCTCCGCCCTCAGGGGAGGAAACGTTCTGCCCGGCTCGAGTTGAAAAATCTCCTGCGTGTTTTGAAAGCCTCGCAACCGGTAAGTTCCCAACCGCCGGACGGGCGTTTCGTCGTCCAGAAAAACCGCTGCCGCGCCCGAGCACAGCACCTGGCCTCCATGAGCCGCGGCCAGCAGGCGTGCCGCGAGATGCACGGCCGTGCCCCGGTATTGCCCTTCCCGGAATTCCGCCTCGCCATGATGGAGGGCCATGCGCACCCGCAGCATCCCCGTCGCTCCCGGCCATGGTGCTGCGGCGAATTCCCGTTGCGCCGTTTCGGCCGCCCGCACGGCGGCGCCGGGAACCTCGAAGGCGAGGTAAAACCCGTCCCCGGCATCCTGCAACTCCATTCCCCCGTAGTGCGCCGTGACCCGCCGCAGGATGGCGTGGTGCAGGTCGAGCGCTTCGCGGTAGGCCGCGGGCGCGCGCTCCAGCAGCCCGGTCGATCCCTCGATGTCGGTCAGCAGCAGGGTGGGCGGAAGAACGCTGCCCGTGCTCTTTTCCATGCCCTCCGTTTTTATTTCCGACGGCGGCGGCTCCAGAGCAGCGCGCCGCCCGCGAGTGCCAACAGGACCGCGGAAGGCTCGGGCACGGGGGTGACATCCCCAAAAGAAGCGCCGATCCGGATCTCGTCCACCAGCCAGGCCGAGTCCCCGCCATCCGCCAGGATCGACATTTTCACGAGCAGGTTGTCTCCCGGATCGTTGACCAGATCCAAGTCGTTCCGCGAGACCAGGGGAGTGCCCGGTGCCGGGCCGAAGGTGGGGTTGAGGAAGAGGGAAATATCCTCCGCCTGGCCGGGGTCCGTGTGCCAGGTGATGCTCCCCACCAGCAGATAAGTCGTGTCCGCCTCAAATGGCGTGGCGGAGAAGACGGGGTCGCCCCCGCCGTAATCCCCGATGGCAAAAACCACCTCATCCGATTCATTTGTGAAGGCCCCGAATTGGGGGGATGACCCGAAATCGCTCGGGCGCACCGAGAGCCAGCCAACATCCCCCGCGTTCAAAGTGCCGGACGAGCCATCGAATTTCAGAAGAAAGCTGATCCAGGTCGTCGTCCCGTCCACGCCGGAAATTGTCGAGAAACTCCGGTCCAGCCCGAGGCCGGTGAACGGGGTCACCAAGAGCAACGCGTTGCCCGCCGTTTGCAGGGAGCCGTAGGCAAGGCTTCCGCTTTGGACTTTGTCCTTGTTGCCCGAGGCTGCGGAATCGATCCACGCCCCGTTGAATCCGGTCCCGCCGTTCTGCCCGCCCAAATCGGTGCCCGCCGTGTAGCCGAAGCCCTCATAGACCACGGTCGCCGCCTTGGCCGCAGGGCACAAGGCGATCCCCAACAGGGTTCCCACAGTTCCGCACAGGATGAATTTTTTCGTTGTCATAGTTGTTGTTTGTTCGCCGGCATTGCCTCCACATGGAAGTCGAAGAAAAGCGCGTTGCGCCGGTCGCCATGAACGGGAGTGGCAGGGATGGCGCTGGTGGACGAGGTTCCCAAGCCGTCCAAACGTCCGTCCTGCCTGTCCACATCCCGCATCGCCCATGTCGTGCTTCGGGCCGGGCGTCCCTGCGCATCGCGGATGCGGTCCAGATCAATCAGGCGCATCGGCGGATAGTCCCGGATCTGGCGGAAGGTGTTCGGTTCCGAGCTGTTCGCATAGCCGAAGGGTTGCTGCAAGCGCGTCTCCCCCTCCATCGGCACCTGGATGTTCATGCCGTAGACCGGCGAGCTATAAGGCTTGAAATTCCCCGCCTTGCGGGCCGCCCGCACATACGCCGGGCACATGAAGACGTCGTCCCGGCCCGTCTTGCCCATCGTCTTGTCCAGTTCCAGGTAATCGCGCAAGTGCCAGGTGATTTGCGAGGAGGCCTCCCAGTAAGGATACTGCGCGCTGATCAAGGGCCCCGGCAACATGCCATCGTGGTCCTGGGCATACGCGAGGATCCCCTGCCCGATCTGCCGCAGGTTCGACACGCAGCGGGTGTTTTCCGCCAGCGGGCGCAGCCTCGATGCGGCGGGGATGACGGTAGCGGCGAGAACCGCAACGATTCCTACGCCCGCCATCAGTTCCATCATGCTGAACCCTTCCTCCATAGAATATTGTTTCAAGGAACCTTCCCGGCTTTCCATGTTCACGCGGTAGGGCGGTTTTCCTTCTGCCGCAAGTTTTTTATGATGAAAATCATAAAAGCCGCAAGTTTTCCGAAGTCGCGCGTATGCGCCATGTGGAAGCAATACCGTCCGACTCGAAGAGCCCCAAATCCCTTCCCGGGAAGGATCGTATGCGCCACCCGCTTTCCACCGTCCGCTGGTGCCGGCACAAGGCCGGTCCCTCGGTTGCCGTTGCGGGCGCGGGTGCGGCCACACTGATCAACATCTTGAAAATCAGACGCAATTCCCTCCGACTTCCCGGCTCCGGGAGCACCGGGGCGACGCCATGAGTGTCCCCCTCGCGCCGTTGCCCGCCCGGGATCCGTCCGCCATGACAATCCTCCTGGCCGACCACGAGCCGTTTTTTCTTCACGGCCTGCGGGGCTTTCTCGAGAAGCGGGGGCAGTGCGAGATCGTCGGCGGGGCATTGACCGGCCGCCAGGTTCTCTCCCTGATCGCCACGAGCTGTCCCGACTTTCTGATCATGGGGTTCGCCCTCCAATGCGGTCGCGACGCTTTGGGGATGGCCCCCGACATCCTCCGCCACAACGCGCGGCTCCGCATCCTGGTCGCCATCCCCGAATCGGTCGCCATGCTCGGCGCCCGTCTCATCTCTGCGGGAGTGCGGGGGATTTTCTCCCGCTCCTCGCCCGCGGAAATGCTCGCCTCCGCGCTCCAGAAGATCCTCGCCGGAGAGTCGTTCATCGACCCCGCGACCCATGCCCCCTCCCCCTCCGCTCCCGCCGGCCTTTCCAGCCTCACGCCGCGCGAACTCGAAGTCTTCCGCCTCCTCGGCCAGGAGAAACCCTGCAAAGACACCGCCGCCCTCCTCGGCATCAGCGCCAAGACCGTCGAAAGGCACCGCGAAAACATCAAAACCAAGCTCCATCTTCGTGGCGCCGACGCTCTCCGCCTCGCCGCCAAAGCCTGCATCCTGCGGGAGTCCGGCGCAGAGGATTACCTCATCTCATGAAAAGCTGCAGACAGAAGAACCAAAACCGTCCCGCGCAGGGCGAGCCTTGTGAGCCGACCCATGCTATGAGGGATTCTTATCCCAGGCGCGGCAAAATGGGGGGCATCCCCATAGACGCTCTCCTGCGCAATCGGTAGCACCTCCCCTCGTGAGAAGGAAATTTGAATTCCTCATTTTCTCCAAACAAAATCATGAAAACAAAACCCGCATCCCATCCGGCACCGCACGCCTTCTTCCGAGCAGTAATAGGGACTTATTTGCTCATGGCGTGGATGCTGGCAACCCCTGTTCAAGCCTCAACGATCTCCCACACGATCGCTTATGATCTCAATGATCTGACAGATGCGTGGCAATCGGGCGGCAAGTATTGGATGGGTTGGGACAGCCCGCTCGGTGTGACCCCGTTCACCGTGCATGCAGGCGACACGCTGACAACCACTGTGAACTTCCTTGGCGGACAATCCATCACCCTCAACAATGGCAACACAACCTGGGGGAACGGCCTCGAATTCCTCACCATCGCCTGGCAGGATTCCTCCGCATCGAGCCCGGCCAACAACTCGCATTACACCAACACGCTGCAGCTCACGCTGTTCACGACCGGCGGAAACATCACATTCGGAGGATCCAGCAGCCAGGGAATTCTCGCCCAGCAGTCGCAACAGAACCTCACCGCCGGCAGTCTCCAGTTCACCGGGTTCTCGATGACCACGAGTGTCGTTTCCACGCCGACGCCGGCGCTGAGTTACAATGAATTCCTTTTATGGTCCGTCGTGTCGGGCAAGACGGATCTCACCATCCCACAGACGACGACCCGGTGGAACAGTTCGAATTCAGGAAGCTGGTCAACGACCGCAAACTGGAATAACAGCGCGCCGGGCGGGATCACCGACGCCACTGTGGGCAATGGTGGGACGGCGCAGATCAATGGAACATCGGGCGTCGCGAACAACGTTTTCATCGGATCGGGAGGCAAGTCGGGGACGGTATCCATCACCGGTGGAGGGAGCCTCGCCCTTGGTGGCAACCTCACCATTGGGGATTCGGGCAACGGCACGGTGGTCGTGGATGACGGGAGCAGCCTCGTGGTGAATTCCGGCAACGGAACGATCACCATTGCCAAAGGCAGCGGAAAATCAGGGACACTGCGGATCGGCGATGCCACGGCAGCGGGTTCTGTTTCGGCGGCATCCATCGTGGGCGGAGGCGGCAACGCGCTGGTTCTCTTCAACCACAACAGCGCGTCGTTCGTGTTTGCGACTCCGATGTCCGGAAATCTGGCGGTTTCCCAAATCGGATCCGGGAAAACAATTTTAACCGGCAACAACACTTACACCGGCGGCACGGTAATCGCCAACGGTGACCTCCAGATCGGCAACGGCGGAACCACAGGCAGCATCGCGGGAAATATCGTGGACAATTCCCACCTCATCTTCAACCGCTCGGATAATCTCGTCTTTGCCGGCATCATCAGCGGATCGGGCGATGTGACCAAGCTTGGCGCGGGCATCCTGACCTTCACGAACATCAACACCTACACCGGCGCGACATTTGTGAACGCGGGAACGCTGGCCATCGATGGCTCTGTTTCCGGCGCGGGCGGGCTGGTCACGGTTGCCAGCGGGGCGACCCTTGGCGGCTCTGGCACGCTGAACCGCGATGTGAACGTCAGTTCCGGCGGAACGCTCTCCAGCGCGCTCCAAATCACCGGCCAGGTCACCCTCTCCAACCAGGCATCGGTCGGATCCGTTTCCTCCGGGACAACGACAGCCGCCGGCGGCCAGCAACTCAACGTGACATCGGCCACTGGCGGAACAGTTGATACCACAGCAGGCACGGCGCAGATCGGCACGCTCGACGGTGCCACCCTCGATTCCGGCAATTGGGGCGCAACCGTGACCAACCTCACCTCCGGCACGGTGAATACGAGCGGAGGGGCATTGGTCGCCCGGCAGGGCGACTTCACCGGCACAGTCACCGGCTCCGGAGGGCTCACCAAAACCGGCAGCGGCACGCTCACGCTGAACGCCGAAAACACCTACACCGGCAGCACAATCGTGAACGCCGGAACCCTGGAAGTGGCGGTGGGCAACGCTACCGGCCCGGCTCCCATCCGCCTCGTGAACAACGGCAAGTTTCGCGCGATGGCCAATGTCGCCATCTCCGGAAACATCATCTCCGAGGATGTTGCCACGACTTACGAAAAGGTCTTTGCCTCGTCGGAAAATCTTGAGAATTTCGGCTCCTTCAGCAGCAGCATCGGAGGACGTGACACGACCGCCATCTTCGCGGCGGGAAGCGCCGGGGCGGGGACGACAGTGACTTCCCAGTTCGGGTCGATCCAACCTGGTGCCCGCCTCACCAGCGACCGTCTCACGATCAACGGCCTCGACGGCACGACGTTCCTTCTGGTGATGAACTCCGATATCGACATCCCGGTCAACGCCACCCTGGAGGACTTCTACCTCGGCTGGTTCGACACCGGAGACAGCACGTGGAAAAATGCCGTCCTCGGAAACCACGGCACCGCTGGCAGCCTGGCCTTGGCGGGAGGTTACATGGAATCCTACCAGCAGTTCCTGAGCTCCAATGGCGGATGGGATGCGACGAGCATGCTCGGCGCCTACGGCGTGGACACCACGAACAACCAGGTCTGGGCCGTCATCGACCACAACAGCGAATTCGGAGCCGTCCCCGAGCCCTCGACCTACGCCCTCCTCGCCCTCGGCGGAGCAACCCTCTTTTTCACCATGCGCCGAAGGAAACCAACAAACTTGACACGGACGGCCCGGCGATCCGTCCCTACCCCGGTAGGGCGCTTTCGCCGAAAGCGCCGACTTCATCCATCCACATTTCGAATTTCATCCAACCAAAACCATGAAAAACAAACTCCTGCTCACCGCACTCTCTGGATTCCTGCTCCTCAACCGACCGGCCCACGCTGATTTGGCATTCACTTCCGAGCCTGCGGACCAGCGGATGGTTGTCGGGGCGGGAACCGCGCCTCTGCTGGGATTCACCTTGTCGAACACCTCTCCCGCGGATGTCGGATATGCGGTCTCACAAACCGGATTTTCGTTGGTCAACGACCTGGGACTTGGCACCATTTTTGGAAACTCCACGGGGCTGTTTTCCGCCCGTCCCGACTTCACCGGCGTCGGTCCCGGAACCACGTTGAACACGACACTGACCGTCACGCCGACCGTTGGCGGAGCGGTCTCCGCGTCGGCGCAGATCCAAGCCGTCCAGAACCGTCCGCTCACCGGAAGCCTGGATCTGGATGCCGGACGATTCCTCCGTTACACGGGGCCGAGCACTTACACAAGCACCTCCCTGGGAACGTTTGAGATCAGCGGGGGAAGTCTTGCCGACAATGCGGCCACCCGCGTCTCCACCACGGGAACCCGGTATCAGTTCGGTTCCACCACGGCCTACCTGGACAGTTATGACAGCCACTCTGGATACAGTCGTTGGCAGGCGCTTGGCGCATCCGGTGGAGATCTCCTCCTCAGCCGGGTCAGCGGATCTCCGCAGGTCATCCTCGACTCCGCCAACGAGTCGGTTTCCTACGCGGTGGGCTTCACATCCACCGGCAGCAAAGATGTCACGTTGGGCGGAAGCGATCTGGCAATCCTCTTCACCAAGGAACCCCTTGCGAATTCCGCGCTGGATCTCGCCGGAACCTCGCTGCACGTGACCGGCACATCCCTCGACAATCGCCGCTTCACCATCTCGGAGGTTGGTTCGCCCCAGGCTTACCCGAACGACGGGCTCGCCTACGGGAGCGCCGCGGAGGGTTTGGTTGTCGATTTGGGACGTCGCATGGCCGGGGATGACGCCTCCTATGGTTACACGGGGACCAGATCTCTGGAGGTCACATCCGGGCAGGGCGACCAGCACGCGACGCGGGTCGTTTTGGGAAACGGCACCGCCGGCAATGGCGGAGTCATCCTGAGCACGGCCTCCGAGACACTCTTTGACAACGCCGCCGCTTCCGCGTCTGTCGGGATGGATTATGACGTGACGTTCGATGGAAACACGACGGGGAAGCAGGTCGTCTCCGCGAACCTCGCGACGATCATGGCA
>JBAYWC010000061.1:0-16807 GCA_041674265.1 Terrimicrobiaceae bacterium | reverse complement strand
TTGCTGGGGATCGAGGCGGCGAGGGGAAGGCGATGGGGCCTGCTCATCGCCGCCCGCCTTGTCCAAAGCGGCCGTCAGAGGGTGCTCCAAATCTGCGCCACCGGAGGCTGGTGGGATCAGCTCGAAACCTTTGATGCGGTGGACGAGTCGCCCAAATCCTGATTTGGCCGGATGCCCGGTCGAATACAGCGGCTCAATCATCATGCTGCAACTTACGGAGACTCCACCGACTCATTATCAGGAGGACAATTGTCAGGGAACGAGAAAACACGTGGACGGCGTGGTCCACGCTGGGTCACAAATAGAGAGTTTTCCCGAAATGCGGAAAAGGCGATTGGAAAAAACAATTCCGCCTTATCCCCATCATCGGTTGTAAAGGTAACACCCACTGTTTCTGGAGGATTGCCTGTGATCGGCACATCAACAAACAAAGCATCTCCATCAACAGACCACTGCCCGATAGAGCCGGCGTTCACCTGGTATGGAAACTCAAACCCGCCAAAGTATCCCCGAAACCGCTTTGGTGGTGCTGTAGAGGAATCAGAATCAGGTACCACAGACGGGGCATCTTGAGAAAACAGCACACTTTTTTCTCCTCCTTTGGAAATAATGACAACGGTGTAGAAAGAGTTTGCAACGCCCGCTTTGAGGGTAAACTGACCGATAGGTACGGTTCCAGAGTATACCGTGAAAGCCATGGGATCACCGGCGACGACCTCCTCATACGGAAGAAAAAAACCCGCCTTTAGCCCGCTTAGAAATGGTTTTGTCCCCCGCATTATCGAAAGCTTCTCACTTTTGATGGGAAGAAGGTTTGCGAACCGCAAATAGACAACAGAAGAAGGCTTCGCCGTGCCGGCTGTGTTGAGGTCCGGTCGTTGGGCGTGAGCAGCGATGCTCAAGCAGCACGCAAGGATTAAAGGGCAAGTGACAATAGGAGGAAATGAATTCTTCACTGTTGCAGTTGGAGGATAAGTTTGGACCGTGCATTTGTCGAGCGGTTATTGGTTAGCAATGCCGGCATTGTGAGATTGGCAAGCGCGTTTGTCGTGGGATAGTCGCGCTCAATTTGGCAAAGTGTGAGCAGGTTGCTTGTTGCAAGAATGCGCAATGATCCATCCGGCAGTTCCTTCACGGCTTGCCCGATGGAGTAGACCCTGTAAGTCGAACCTTTCAGAGTGAGAAGTCCAGCCAGACGTCGAAATACTTCCTCTCTACCACGATCCAGAAGCTTTTTGTTCGCAGCATCTGGAGTGAGATCGAACGGTGTCGAAGTCGCAATACTTTTTAGCAGCAAAGATCCCGTATTGAACACATCCAGATCAGCAAGCTGCCCGATAAAGAAAAACGGAGAGCCAGGGGTTCCTCCTGCCCCGCGTGCTTTGGCTTCGATCGCTTTAACAAGTTCATCCGGAACAACGCTCAAGCCGGCGACGGGAAAATCTGGATCCTTCGGCCCGGCATACTCAAGCGTTGAAGCTGAATTTGTTTGCGTGATCAAACGATCAAGAAGCGCCCTCCAGGGTAGATTCTGCGGATTGCGGAGAACGGAATTTAGCAGGAGCTTCTGACGAGGTTGCGTGTTCTCTGCGGTAAAGAGCTCAAGCAGGCGTGAGGCGCGATTTTTTTCATCCACATGCGCAAGTCGTGCAGGGCCTGATTTTTCGCCGAGCTTTGAGCCGATAGCGAGCGTCCGAAATCCGCCACGATTCCTCACATTTGCATTCGCATTCCCAGAACCAGGTATCGCAGGATCGTAGATAAAAGCCAACTCCGCTTCCGTCCGCATCGGTCCGTTGCGAATAATGGACACCGCATCATCGGCGCTCGCCATGTCCGGGTTGGGGACAGGCTCGGGGACAAAAGCATTGGTATCCGAACCGGAATTGCTGGGGAGAATTCCATATGTGCCGCCATTCGAATCACCGCCCAAACGAGTAGCCCCCGGTGAATTGGCTGTATTCCGCCTCCATGCGATGGCACTGGAAGATCCTCCGCTTTCTGAGTAGGCAGGGAATACTTCAGTCAGCGCGCGCGGATCACCGCTATCCAGTGGATACCTTCTATCAGTGTTGTTTCCACTGCTGGAGGGATCGTTACCAAACGGCTGAGTGGCGATAAAGCGGGTGCTGTCGGTTGCTCTCAAGTTCACAGGCCCTTGCTGGGCGACTCTGGCTTGAATATCAAGGTATCCAAACTGGTTTGCGATGACTATCTCGGTATCGACATCAGCAAGCGTCGCCAGGGTATCGCCGTTCATGTAGAGCCCACCACTGCCGTAGGCATAAGTTGGCTCAGTGCGATCCAATGGAATGCGGTTAGGTGCTCCAACGACCCATTGAGATTCCAGTGCACTTCCGGCAGGAAGCGTCGTCAGCAGAGAATAGCGGCCTGCTGGAAGCGTCCCGCCGGCAGGCAGATTTAGGGTCAAAGGTGGATTGCCCGGTTCCCCGGGAAGATCCGGATCGACTGCATCGGAACCGGCCCGCGGGGTCACATCGTTTCTTTCCGCAACAAGGATCCGAGCACTTCCAAGAGCTTGGAAATCTATGCTTTGGGAGTGCAAGTTCCAGACCTCGAAGGTGTGATCGATCCGGAGAAAACCAGCATCATTGTAATAGTAACCCAGATACTCACCAATGGTTGGGACAACCTCTTTTCCAAAAGCAACAGGGGGGAGGCTTGGAGCGCCCTCTCCAATCACCGAAGGATTAGGAGGCTCCAGCCATCCGCCAAGGTTGTTCCGGATCACAGAAGGCTGACTATCCGGATCGATGTAGTCTTGGATATTCGCGGCGAGCTTGATGCAGTAGTTGCGGGCATCGGTGCCAGTTGCACCATCAAAATAGCGAGTCCCAAATCCCGGATCCGCCTGGTCAATGAAATCTCCCAAAGCAATGATTTTTTTTGCAAGAAGATCTCTCGCCGACGGCGTATTGAACGCCGAGTTCGTTTCTGCCCATGAATTCAGATCGAGCTTGCGAATCCCGAGTGCGCCTCGTTCGTCGGGGATACTGCCAATTCCAACAGATGCCCGAAGGATATCGAGTCCGCCGTTCCAAGCAATAGCACCACCGGGAGCATGTGCGGCGATTTGAGCAAAACCCAGAGACCCCAACGGGACATTTGCGCTATTTAGCCGGCTTGTGAGATAACTCGAAACATTGGTCCCTGTGCCGAACAAACCATGCATAGAAATTTCGGAAGCATGATAACCCGATTGGCGCAAATGATTTTTTTGCGGAGTCGTGTCCACTGATCCGGCTGACAGAATGTCGATGCGGGCGCTCTCGTCGTCTACCCAGAATGCATAACGTGCAGTAATATTTCCGCCACTGTCGCGTAATGTGATCCACTCGGCAGGAACGGTGCGTCGAATCCCATTGCTGGTTGTTAGGCCAATCCATCCAGATATCGCCCCGTCAATCGGAGAATTTACGTCCACCGACTTCGCTGCTATGGAGGAATCTGGAGCAGTAGATTTTGACTGAGATGACACGAGATAACAGCGTTCTTGAACTCCACTCCAATCGGCCTTGGGTTTCAGGAGTGTAAGGTATGGCGCATTCGTGACGTTCGATTGGTAGCCCACCGCCAACTCCTCGTAAGCACCTATTGGAAAACCTTGGTCGGCACCGAGGATTCGTGAAGTCGCCTCTGCCAGTGCTGCACGAGCGGCAAGGTCCGCAACAAGGCGATTCTTCGCGCTCCGCGCCACGCTTCGCTCGATGCTCATGCTCTGCATGAACGCGACGACGATGGTGGAGAGGACGACGAGGACGAGGAGAGTGGTGATCAGGGAAGAGGCCCGCTGGAAAGGACGAAGCGGAGACGGCCCTGCCGCATCGTTCGGGACTCCGTTTTGACCGGTTTTGTGGTTGCTGTTCATCCTGAAAATCCTGTCAAAAATCCCCTCACATCGATCTCGCCATTCTGTGGTCGAGGGCATGTTCGAAGCTGGAGAGTTCGCGAAGCAGGGCGTTGTAACGCGAATAGGAATTTCCGGCAGATTGGGAGAGCAACCGGTAGAGAGTGCGTTCGGCATCCATGAGGGGCATTTTTTGTTGAAGGATTCCGGCGCGCACAAGGCGGGGGGCGGCGATTTCGACAAGGCAGGACTCGACGGAGAGGCGGGTGTCGTGTCGGTCGGAAAGCCCCTTGCGGATGAGTGCTTCGCCGGGAAGCCCGGTGAGCAGATCGTTTCCGGCGATGGTGGGTGAGGGATTCATTTCAAGAGACGCAGAAGGCGGCGACGGCCCCGCGGAAGGTGCCGGGATCGATGGCGGGGTATCGGATGAGTTCCTTCTCAATGGCGAGAAAATATTCCAGAAGCCGGCTCCTGTCGATGAGGCCGAGATCCAGCAAGGCGCGCACATCCCCGGCGTCGCGGCCATGACCGCGCTCGATCTTCGCGAGCGCCTGGGAATACGGGTCATAGTGAAAAAATTCGACATGACCGTGCCGGCCGATGAAGAGACTGCGCTCCCTCCAGTCCGGCAGGGCGGGGATGAACAGATCCGGGCTCGCCAGTTCAATGTTGATGTCGAGTTCGTCCTTGAGAGCTGCAATGGCTTCAAAAAAACCGTTTGGTTCAGGGGCGCCCTTGATATCCACATCTATGGTCATGGACCTCCAGCCATAAAGGACGGCCGTCGCGCCACCGGTCAGGTAAACGCGGCCTTCTCCGGAGACACGATTCCCCAAAGCTTCGAAAAAAACTTCCAGTTTCCCTCTGTCGGTCTCTGCTCTCATGCGTCACCCCTCGGCTTGCCGCCCATCCTGCCAATCCTGTAAATCCTGTCAATCATGTCAAAAACCTCATTGTGGGCGGTTGGATGCGGGCTTCGCCCGAATTTGGAATGCGAAATGGGGAATTGGGAATGAAACGGACCCGGATGTGCAAGCCGTGAATCCGGTCCAAAATCTCCTGAAAATCCTGTTCATCCTGCAATGACTCCGCTCCGGTTGTGCTCCCGGCACCAATCTCTCCACTTTGCCCTTCTACAAAGCGCTTCCGCGCTGGTTTTCTGTCAAAAAAAACTCATTGCGGGCGGTTGAGTTTGATGCGGGTGGTGAAGGTCTGTTCGACCGGTTCGATGACCGACGAATACGTCGCGGAGTTGGTATCCGTCCATGTCGAGACATCGTTGTCGAGCTTCTTTCCCGCGTCCTGGTTGATGGCCGAAATCCGGATCTCGACGAGGTCGGGAAGGTTGTTCGTGGTGAAGTTCGTGAGGGTGTTGTTCGTCGACCAAGTATAGGCGGTGATTCGAAAACCGGTGACGTTTCGTGCCAGGAGTTCCTCGCCGGCCGGGCCAATCGCGGGGTTTTGAAAAAGGGAATTGGCGGTGAGGCTCGTGAAGGTGGCGTCGCTGCTGCGAAAGTAGCGGTAAAGGTTGAGCGATTTGTTGGTTGAGGCGGTCGTCCGGTCGAAGGCGAGGAAGTATCCGACCTGGCAGACATCGCTTTTGTTGGAGGATTCCTGGGCCTTGAGGGGGATGGCTGAGAGAAAGAAGACGGCCGATCCGGAATTCGTGTCGGTGACGGCACTCCCGATGGTGGCGACCTGGGGAAACGCCTTGGTGTCCAGCAGAAACTGGGTGTTGGTGACCGCGAGGGCATTTTGGAGATCGCGGGAGATGATGCCGAGGGCCGCCCGGGCCTCGCGATAGGAACCGACCCGGTTCTCGTTCGCCCTCCAGAGCTTGGTCCCGCTGTCCACCATGTTGAGAAGAAGCACCAGGAGAATGGACATGACGGCCATCGCGGCCATGAGCTCGAGAAGGGCGAAGGCGTTTTGGAGGGACTTTTTGACAGGAACTGCAGGATTTTCAGGATGAACAGGAAGGGATTGGGGGCGGTAGATTCTGTGTTTTCGTTTGATTTGGAGAGAGGGAACACCGAAGTTCGGGACCAGTCCGATGTCCACACCGGTCGCCTGAAGGTAATTGACAAGCTGGGCTTCATGCGCCGGATGGATTTCTTGAGCGGCTTTGAGTTCCAATAGGACGCCGTTTTCGACGAGAATATCGGCGATGAAATCCCCAACGATTTCCCCCCGATAGGAAACCGGTATCCGAACATTGCACTCTGCAGAGAGGCAGGCGTGCTTGAGTTCGATCAACAGGGCATTTTGGTAGACGGATTCCAAATACCCTGGCCCAAGCGCCCGGTGCATCGTCATCGCACGCCCGATGATTTTCGCCGTCAGTTCTTCTTTTTCCACTCTTTTTGAAAGTTTCCTGAAAATCCTGTCATCCTGTCGAAAATACCCCTAATAATTCATCAGGGTGACGAAGGTGTATTGGGAGCGGCTGGCGGAGGGAGCGGCGGCGGGAGACTCGATCGTTGCCTGCACGCGGGAGAGATTGGAGACGCCGGTGTTGGTGTCCACGGTGATGTTGGCAAGGAAGGATGCCGAGACATCGGGGTAAGTGTTCGAGAAACCCGAAGCCGTGATGGTGGCCAGAGGTGAGCCGTTGGTGTTGAAGGCCAGATACAGGTTGCCGGTGGCTGCCAGGCTCAGCCCGTTCGTATCGTTGGAGCCCGGACCGGACACGACAAACCGGTCGGTGCCGGATGCGACCCGCAGGTCGGAAAAAATCTGCTGGGCGATCAGGGTGGCCCGGGTTTCCCGCTGGCTTTCCTGGGCGGATTTCATCGCGACGGGAAAGAGCCCCATGATCCCGACAAGGGCGAAGGCAATCACCCCGAGCGCCAATACGACCTCGATAAATGAAAACCCGCGCGATAGCGCTTTGTAAGATGGGCCAACTCGGGCGTTTGGCGCAGGGGCGCAAAACCCGCGCGGTAGCGCTTTATGAGATGGAAAAATCGAAGGTTTGGCCCAGGGCGGGCAACCGGTGCGGAGCGGAGTCATCCCACGCGGAGATTTTTTTGACAGGATGGACAAGATTTTCAGGATTTCAGGATTTCCAGCGAAAGCAGAAGACCGATCCTGAAAGGTCATGAGCCGGTGGCGGTGATATCGAGTTGGGCGCGTCCGGTGTAGCGGGAGAGGGAGATTTGCTCGAAGAGCCCTGCGGCGGAATTTTGGACGTTGCTGTTGCGGGTGAAGTTGTCCTTCTCTCCGGCGAAATACCCTTCGTAGAGAAAAACACGGAGATTTTTGGAGGGTTCGTCAACGGCGCCGCTGGAGTTGAAAGCCATGTAAGGAAATTGCTCGTCGGAATGAACGGATCCCAATTGGGAGGCCAGCCCGCTGAATTGCTTCTTGATCTCGTCCGCTCCCACAAGGGACTTGGCCGTATTTTTGAATGCGATGGTCTTGGGAAGCCGGGTCCATTTCTTCAAAACCACATAAGCTTTGCCACTGGCCGCCTCCTCCGCCGTCGCATCGCGGAAGACGATGAAGGCGGCATACCGCATGTCCTCGACCGGGAAGTCATCATCCGCAAAGCCGATATAGACATTCTGTCCGCTTTCGAGGGCGGCGACGCGGGCCTGCTCGAAGGTGTTCATGAGGATGTTCACCGCGCCGCGACGTCCCGCTGTGCTGGAAAACCCCGCGAGCGGCGGCAGCATGAGCGACATCATGACCGCCATCACCGCGATGACGACAAGCAGTTCCAAAAGACTGAAGCCCCGGCAAGGCCGGCTCTTCGGTGAACGAAAACGGTGTTTTCTGTAGCGGAACACGGGGCGTGTTTCGCGAACTCGGTTTTCGGGATGAATCATATTGGAACCTTGCCCCATGACCCGCCAGTCTGCCAAAGGGAGTTTTGTAAAGATTTCGTCACACAACGGCTCCGCGGAACGGGAGCGCCTTCCTGTTGTTGGAGCCACGTGGCCGTTGCCACGGGGGCGTCCGGGTGTGCCCCCGGCACCAGACGTTCGATGTTTCCTGATTTTCCCGCCGGTATGCATCCACCCCGAAAATCGCTTTTCTCCGATCTCTGCGGCTCTGCGTGAGGAATCGCTGAATTCAGGTCCAATGCCCTCAAGAGGGGGCATGAGAGGGGTAATCCCGGAAACGGGTTTTCCGACAGATCACTTCATCCGGTCGAACGTTTTTTGCAGGAGCTCCAGGGCGGTGGTTTCGCCGAGCTTGGCCTGCGTGGACTTGACCCATTGGGCCTCGAGGGCATTTTTTGTCGGCCGGTCGCTCTCGTAGAAGACGCCGAAGGCTCCGGGGAACGGGAGGCCGGCGAGCTTGTAGGCCGCGAGTTCGTCGGTGGTATCGTGGCGCAGCTCATCCTCGGGAGTGCCGTCCCATTTTTTCTCCTCGATCAGTTGGAAAGCGCCGCCCTTGCGCGGGTTGCCCGCATCGAACGCGCCGGGGAAGAACTCCACGCACTCGGAGAGAATCTCGACGACGGAGAAGCCGGGGTGGTCCATCGCGCGCTCCATCATCCCGATCATGTGGTTGACCTGGGTCGCATGGGAACGGGCGACAAACGTGGCCCCCGCGGCAATGAGTTTTTTCACCGGATTGACCGGCTGGTCCACCGCGCCATTCGGATCGGTCTTCGACCGGAAACCGACCGGCGATGTCGGAGAGGTCTGCTTTTTGGTGAGCCCATAGACGAAGTTGTCCATGATGACGTAGGTGAGGTTGATATTCTTGCGGGCGCCGTGTTCGAGGTGGTTGCCCCCGATGGAAAACGCGTCGCCGTCGCCGCCGAAAAGGAAGACGTGCAGATCCGGCCGCGCGAGGCTCACGCCCGAGGCGAACGGCACGGCCCGCCCGTGAATGAAATGCCCGCCGTGGGTGTTGACAAAATACGGGAACCGCGAGGAACAGCCGATGCCGGCCAGCGTGACGATGTTTTCGTGCGGGAGCTGCCGGCGCTCGAGCATTTTGTAAAACGAGGCCAAGACGGCGAAATCGCCGCAGCCCGGACACCATGTCGGATGGTCGGCGGTGAGATCTTTTTTCGTCAATTTCTCCGGCGCGGGAGAGATGGTCGGGGTGGTCATTTCAATACTCCTTCGAGGATTTCTTTCACACGGAATGTCAGCCCGCTGGTCTTGTTCAGGCTGCTGATTTTCGGTTCGCAATAGCGGGCGCGCAGGATCGTGGCGAGCTGGCCATAACCGTAGAGCCCCTGGTCGTTCATCTCGGCAACGATGATGCGGCGGAAATTTGCGAAGATTTTTTCGAGGCCGTTCGGCAGGGGATTCAAGTGCCGCAGATGGAGCGCGGAGAGGCTTTCCCCGCCGGCGCGGGCGGTGTTCACCGCCTCATAAATCGGCCCGTAGGTGGACCCCCAGCCGACGATCAGCGCCTCGCCTTCCGGGTCGCCGAAAACTTCCGGCACCGGAATTTCCGCGGCGAGCCGCTGGAGCTTGTTCCGGCGCTTCGCCGTCATGGCCGAGTGCAACCGGGGGCTCCCGGTGGGGTGTCCCATTTCGTCGTGTTCGAGTCCGGTGACGGTGGGATAGGCCCCGCCAGGCATCCGGGTTCCCGGCGGTGCGTGCTGGGTGATGGATTCGAGGGGATACGGCTGGAATCCCGGCGCGCGGGGCGTGAGGTTCGGCCGGAACTCCACCATCAGGCTTTTCAAATCCGGCTCGTCAAATGCCTGGATGCGCGTGGCCAGCGAGGCGTCGCTGAGAATGAAGACCGGCGTGCTGTAATTTCGCGCGATGCGGGCGGCCTCGATCGCGATGTAGAAGCAATCCTCGACCGTCGAGGGGGCGAGCACGACCCGGGGACTGTCGCCGTGGCCGCCGAAGATGGCCTGGAAGAGGTCGCTCTGCTCGACATTGGTGGGCAGCCCGGTGCTGGGGCCCCCGCGCTGGACGTTCACGATGAGGAGCGGCATCTCCGCCATGCTCGCCCAGCCGATCGCCTCGGTTTTCAGCGAGATGCCGGGACCGGAACTGCCCGTGACCGCGAGATGGCCGGAATAGGAAAACCCCAGCGCCATGGACACCGCCCCGATTTCATCTTCGCACTGCACAAACAGCCCCCCGTATTTCGGAAGTTCGGCGCGGAGGGTTTCCATGATGGTCGTCCACGGCGTGATCGGATAAGCCGCCCCGTGGCGCACCCCGGCGGCGATCAGGCCATACGCAAGCGCCTGGTTGCCATCCATCGTCAACTGGGCCCGCCCGCCCGTTTCCAGGGAGGGTTCGAACTTGTACCGCGTCGAGAGCACATTGCCGACGGGATAGGCGTAGCCGGCTTGAAATGCCATCAGGGCCGTGTTCAGGATGCTTTCGTTTTTTCCGCCGAATTTTTCATTCAGAAGCCGCTGGAGTTTTTCGATGTCGAGATCGAAAATCTTCGCCAGCAGCCCGAGCACAAAAACATTCTTCCCTTTGTCCTTTGCCGTGCCGCCGAGCGCCTCGACCGTCAGGCCGGTGATGGGGATGCCGACGTGGACGAAGCGCTTGTCGGCCGTGTCCGGCTGAACGTGATCCGAGTCGTAAAGCAGCACGCCGCCCTCGCGCAGGAATCCGATGTTGTCCTCGTAGCTGTGCTGGTAAAACGCGACGAGAAAATCCGCCTCATCGCCCGGCGACAGGACCTCGCCCGTACCGACACGCACCTGGAAAAGCGACGCCCCCCCCGAGATCGTGGATGGGATGGTCATGTAGGTCATCACATCCTGGGCGCTTCGTCCCGCGAGCCGGGCCAGCAACGCCCCCGCACTTTGGATTCCGTCCTGGGAATTTCCCGCGAGCCGGATCACGGCATCGCGAATATTTTCAGGCCGGAGGTCGGCCCGGATGCCGGGGACCAGGGAAGAGGTGCTGGGTGAATGGGAGGTCGTCACTTGGGTCGTAAAAAACTGTTGGGAAAACTACTGCATGGGCGTCGCTTTGTCAGTTTATTATGTCGCCCGTCAAATCGCTGGGAAATTTCTCTTGCTTCCGGTCGGAAGCGGTGATTTCCTTAACCCCTTTTCCGCTCAATCAGCGGATCTCTCTTATGGCGAAAGAAATTGTTGGACAAATCAAGTTGCAGATCCCTGCGGGGCAGGCCAATCCGGCTCCTCCGGTCGGTCCGGCCCTCGGTCAGCAGGGCGTGAACATCATGGCCTTCTGCAAGGAATTCAACGCGGCGACACAGAAGCAGGCGGGAGACATTCTTCCGGTGGTCATCACGGTCTTCAAGGACAAAACGTTCACCTTCATCACCAAATCCCCGCCCGCGGCGGTTCTGCTGAAAAAGGCCGCCGGCCTCGCTTCCGGTTCGAAGGAACCCAACAAAACGAAAGTCGGAAAGCTCACCAAAAAGCAGGTGATGGACATCGTCAAAATCAAGTTCAAGGACATGAACGCGCGCAACGAGGAAGCCGCGTTCCGCACCCTTTGTGGCACCGCGCGCCAGATGGGCCTCGAAGTCGGCGAATAACAAATTCCCGTTAGAAGGTTGGGGCAGTTTGACGTTTTCGTCGGACTGCCCCTTCTTTATTTTGCGGATCAGGCACCTTTTGCGTCCGGACGGGGAAACGCGACGGTAAACGTGGCTCCGGCACCTTTTTTGCTTTCGCACCAAACACGGCCGCCCATCCGACCGGCCAGTTGACTGACAATGAACAGCCCGAGGCCGGACGAACTCTCGCCGTCCGTCGGACGGGGACTAAGCCGCCCGAATTTTTGGAAGAGCCGCGGCTGTTCGTCCGGCGAAATCCCTTCCCCCTCGTCCTTGACGGAAATGCGGATTTCTTCCGGGCCCGCCTGGACGGCAACCTTCACCTTTCCTCCGATGGGGCTGTATTTCACGGCGTTCGAGAGCAGGTTGCCCAGCACGTCGGCCAGGCCCTTTTGATTGGCATGGACCGGGATCGGGCCGTCGCCGAAATCGCAGGAAATCGAGATGTTCTTGGCGGCCGCCTGGAAGCGAAAATCATTCGCCCGGCACTCCAGATGCGGGCGGGCATCGAAATCCCGGAGATCGAGGCGGACGGGGTCGTCGAGTTCGAGGAGCGTGAGCAGCGAGTCCACATGGTCGAGCATTTCCCGCGAGCTGTTGTGGATGTAGCCGACATATTCCCTCGCCTCATCTTTTACGGAGGGATTGTCCAAGAGCAGTTGCGCAAAGCCGAAGACCGAGTTCAGGGGATTCTTCAGATCGTGGGCGGTGATGCCGATGAACTCGTCTTTTTCGCGATGCATGGCGTCGAGGCGGGCATTCGCTTTGGCGAGTTCCGCGGCCTGGTTCTCGATCTGCCCGTTTTTTTTCTGGAGCTGGCAGTTCCGGGATTCGAGGTTCTGCTGATACCGGAGGATGGTGGCGCGGATGATCCCCAGCAGGCCGATGGAGGTCAGCAGGCAGATCAGGAAGTTCAGGCCGAGGCTTTTCAAAAGGATCCCTCGCGTGCCGTCCACCGACTGTTCGACAACGAGGATCCAGTCCAATTCGGGAATATACCGGTAGTTGAGGAGTCCGCCGTTCGTTCCAACCACGGAGCGGACGACCTCTGTTTTTCCCGAGGCCAGATCTGCCACAACTTCCCGGAATGTCCCGCCGGAAACGTGATCCGGAAGCCTCCGGTCCGCTCCCGGACCATCCCCGAGGCTGTTGAGCACAAGCTTCCCTCTCCGGTCATAGAAGTAGATGTCCCGATGATACCGCCGGCGGTAATTCTGCATCAAAGTCTTCACCGCGTTCACCGCCAGCCCGACGCCGGTGGCTCCCAGAAACCGACCCTCCCGATCAGTCACCCGGTAGTTGATGAATATCGTCATGGCATTCTTGTTGGCCATGTCCGGATCCACGTTGATTTCGTAGTCTTTCGTCATTCCCCGGACGCGGAAGAACCATGCGTCCAACGGATTCCCCTCGCTCACCTTTTTCAGAACCTGGTTCGAGTGGTAGTAGTTCGAAGTCGCATTTGAGACGAGAAAGCTGGTGATCGTCCCGTAACGAAGCTGGATCTGGTGCAGGTATTTGACGATCCGTTCCACATCCTTCTCCCCGGACTGGATCCAGTCTTTCACGAAGGTATCGTTCGCCATCAGAGAGGAAATCAGGATCGGCTCGAAAAGATCCCTCTGGATTTCCGAATAGATGTTGTCGCTCGTGAGCGGGAGTTCGTCGTCGAGAATCGTCTTGCGGATGGCATCCCGCGAGACCCAATAGCTCGCGCCGGTCGTCAGGAGAAATCCGGCGAAAAGCAGTCCTCCCAGCAAAAACAACATGCGGGTTCTTGAAACAGGAACGGTGCCGGATTGAGGGGTGCCTGAATTCACTTTTCATGAAGAATAGCATCTGGACCGCCCCGTCAATCGTGGACAGCCGGTTTTTCCAAAAAAGTCCGGCAGCCCTTTCTTTTTCCGCGCTAATCACGCATTTCGTTGCCCTTGGGGACCGGGTTGGCGTAGTCTGCCCGCCGCATCATGCCCAAGGACAATTCCATCAAAAAAATCCTGCTCATCGGTTCCGGTCCGATCGTCATCGGGCAGGGTTGTGAATTCGACTATTCCGGCGTCCAGGCCTGCAAGGCGCTGGCGGAGGAAGGCTACGAGGTGGTTCTGGTCAACTCGAACCCGGCCACGATCATGACCGATCCGGAGTTTGCCCAGCGGACGTATGTCGAGCCGATCACTCCCGAGGTGATCGAAAAAATCCTGGAGCGGGAGAAGCCGGATGCCGTGCTTCCCACGTTGGGCGGGCAGACGGCATTGAACGCGGCGATGGCCCTGGTCGGGAACGGGGCGTTGGAACGCCACGGAGCGCGCCTCATCGGGGCGAATGCGGAGGCTATCCAGCGCGGCGAGGACCGGCTGATTTTCAAGAATATCATGATCGAGATCGGGCTGGATTGCGCGCTCTCGGGCGTGGCCCACACCCTGGACGAAGCGGCGGCCGTCGCCTCGGAAATCGGCACGTTCCCGCTGATCATCCGCCCGGCATTCACCCTGGGTGGCGCCGGCGGTGGAATTGCCTACAACCGCGACGAATTGGAAGAGATCGTACGGCGCGGCCTCGATCTCTCGCCGGTCACCGAGGTGTTGATCGAGGAATCGCTTCTTGGATGGAAGGAATTCGAGATGGAGGTCATGCGCGACCGGGCGGACAATTGCGTCGTCATCTGTTCCATCGAAAACCTGGACCCGATGGGCATCCACACCGGCGACTCGATCACGGTGGCCCCGATCCAGACGCTCACCGACAAGGAATACCAGGCGATGCGCGACGCCAGTTTCGCGGTCATCCGGGCGATCGGGGTCGAGACCGGCGGGTCGAACATCCAATTCGCCGTGAATCCCGAAAACGGCCGCATGGTCGTCATCGAGATGAATCCGCGTGTCTCGCGCAGCTCGGCGCTGGCCTCGAAAGCGACCGGATTTCCCATCGCCAAAATCGCCGCGAAGCTTGCGGTCGGCTACACGCTGGATGAGCTGAAAAACGACATCACCCGCGAAACTCCGGCCTGCTTCGAGCCCTCGATCGACTACGTGGTCACGAAGGTGCCGCGCTTCACGTTTGAAAAGTTCCCGCAGGCGGACCCGACCTTGACGACCCAGATGAAGAGCGTCGGCGAGGCCATGGCGATCGGCAGGACATTCAAGGAATCCCTTCAAAAAGCCCTCCGTTCGCTCGAAATCGGACGCTTCGGACTCGGTGCCGACGGCAAGGACACGGAGCCCGACCTCGCCACCATCAAACAAAAACTCCGGATCCCCGGAGCCGACCGGATTTTCTTCATCCGCCATGCTTTTCTGGCAGGGCTGACCGTCGGGGATGTTCACGAACTCTCCAAAATCGACCCGTGGTTCCTCGAACACATCCGGCTGATCGTCGTGGAAGAAATGCGGGATGCGGGATGCGGGATGCGGGATGCGGAGGATTTCCGGCGCGCGAAAAAATTCGGGTTTTCCGACCGGCAGATCGCGCATCTTACCGGTTCCTCCGAGGCGGAGGTCCGGAAGCAAAGAAAAGCGGCGGGGATCGTCCCCACCTACCGGCTGGTGGACACCTGCGCGGCGGAATTCGAGGCCTACACGCCCTACTACTATTCGACCTACGGTGACGAGGACGAGACCCGCACGAGCGACAAAAAGAAAGTGCTGATTCTCGGCGGCGGACCGAACCGGATCGGACAGGGAATTGAATTCGACTACTGTTGCGTCCACGCCGCCTTCGCCCTCAAGGAACTCGGCTGGGAAACCATCATGGTCAACTCGAACCCCGAGACCGTCTCGACGGACTACGACACCAGCGACAAGCTCTACTTCGAGCCGCTCACGCTCGAGGACGTTCTGAATATCTACGAGCGCGAAAAGGCCGGCGCGGTCATCGTTCAATTCGGCGGGCAGACCCCGCTGAATCTCGCCGCCGGCCTCGCTGCCAACGGGTGCAACATCATCGGGACGCAGCCCCGGAGCATCGAAATGGCCGAAGATCGCAAGCATTTCTCCGCCATGCTCGACAAACTCGGCCTCCGCCAGACGCAGGGGGGGACGGCCACCAATGAGGAGGAAGCCGTCGCGGTGGCCTCGGGGATCGGCTACCCCGTTCTCGTCCGTCCATCCTTCGTTCTTGGCGGACGGGCCATGGAAATCGTCTATGATGAAGCGGACCTGCGGAGATACATCCGCACGGCTGTCGCGGCCAGTCCCGAGCGGCCGGTGCTGGTGGATCGCTTCCTCGAGGATGCCACCGAGGTCGATGTCGATTGCATCGCCGACGGCGAGACCTGCGTGATCGGCGGGGTGATGGAACACATCGAGCAGGCGGGTATCCATTCCGGCGACAGCGCCTGCGTGATCCCCAGTTTTTCCCTCTCGCCCGAGACGCTCGCGACCATCAAAACCGCCACAAAATCCATGGCCAGGGAGCTGGATGTTCGCGGGCTCATGAATGTCCAGTTCGCCATCAAGGACGAGGACGTCTATATTCTCGAGGTCAACCCCCGCGCGTCGCGCACGGTTCCGTTTGTGAGCAAGGCCATCGGCGTTCCGCTCGCCAAACTGGCCGCAAAGATCATGGCCGGGGCAACGCTCCGGGAACTGGGCTTCACCGAAGAGAAAATCCCCAAATACTATTCGGTGAAGGAAGCGGTTTTTCCCTTCATCAAATTTCCGGGCGTGGACATCATTCTCGGGCCGGAAATGCGCTCCACGGGCGAGGTCATGGGGATCGATCCCGACCTCGGCATCGCGTATGCAAAAAGCCAGATGTCCGCCCAGCCGCCTTTGCCGACGAAGGGAAATGTCTTCATCAGCGTGAAGGACAGCGACAAGCCGGCCGCCATCGAGGTCGCACGGGATTTTGCGGGCCTGGGCTTCAAAATCCACGCGACATCCGGCACGGCCAAGTTTTTGATCGAGGCCGGAGTTCCCGTGAAAACTCTTCTGAAAATCCAGGAGGGTCGTCCGAATGTTCTGGATCTGATCAAGAACGGCGAGATCCATTTCATTCTCAACACCCCGAGCGGCCGACAACCCCGGCGGGACGAGGTTGTCATTCGCAGTGCCGCTGTCGCGGCGCACGTTGCAACCATGACGACCCTGCGCGGAGCCCGCGCCAGCGTGGCCGCCATCCGGGCCATCCAGCAGGCGGGCTACGGGGTGAAGAGCTTGCAGGAGTATCACGCCTGAAAGACAGCCCTCCCCCCCACGCCATCCCCGGGTATTGCAGAACCCCCGTATCCCCAGGGCACAGGAAGCCTTATCCTGAAAGCCGCTTTTCTCTGCGCACCCTGCGCCTCTGCGTGAGGAATCGCTGGATTCGGGCTTATCCCAATGCTGTTCACTTAAGAATGATCGGGGTAGGAGCGGAGATGCAACTCCCCGCCCCTCCCTCCAAACCGGACAGGCGGATTTCCCGCATCCGGCTTTCCAGTCAGCATTTTGCTCCTTGTTGGAGACTGGTCAGTTCCCTGGC
>JBAYWC010000060.1:0-17000 GCA_041674265.1 Terrimicrobiaceae bacterium | reverse complement strand
CCAGGGAACTGACCAGTCTCCAACAAGGAGCAAAATGCTGACTGGAAAGCCGGATGCGGGAAATCCGCCTGTCCGGTTTGGAGGGAGGGGCGGGGAGTTGCATCTCCGCTCCTACCCCGATCCTGAAGATTGCGTTGGAGCCACGCCGGGAGGCGGGTCTCTCGAATCACGTATGGCATGAAATCTCCGACCGTCATGGTTTGTCCTCCATGGCAATCACCGCGGCCCCGACGAGCGAGGCGGTCAGCAGGACCCCGATCGCGATCAGCGCGACCACATGGTCGCCCATGAGCGCTTCGCCGATGGCGGCGACGGGCGCGGATGCCGGTGGCGGCAGGGGCTTTTTTGCGAGCGGGCTTGAAAAGATGAATCCGAGGAGGACGGCGAGCGCGAGAAATCCCACGGCTGCGCCGCCCGCGGGGCCGAACCCGGAGAGAGCCGAACCCGATCTCGCAAGCTGCTCCGGCCGGGTGAGGAGGATGGCAAAGACGATGATCATGGCCACCGCTCCGACATAGACGAGGAGTTGGACGAAGCCGACGAATTCCGCGCCGAGCGCGATGAAGACGATGCCGAGCGCGATGAAACTGAGCGTGAGGCAGAGCGCCGCATGGATGAGGTTCCGCATCACGACGGACGCCGCGGCGGCGAGGAGGAGGACGGTCGCGGGCAGCAGGACGAACCAATCCCCCAGGAATTTCGAGGGATCGGCGCAGCAGGTTTTCAAAAATTCGCGGATCATTCGGAAAATTGGTAGGTTCTCCGCGAGACGGAGAAGCGGTCGGAGAACGAGGCGCCGAGGATCAGGTAGGGGATTGCGACGATGGCGAGCGAGAGGAGCCAGGCCAGCGGTCCGCGTCCGGCATAGTGCCAGCAGGCGGCGGAGAAAAATGCCGCGAAGCTCATGGGCAGCAGAAATTTCCACGCAAAGGCCAGCAGGTGATCGATCCGGAGCCGCGGCAGCGTCGCCCGCACCCAGATCATGGTGAAGGCGACGAAGCAAATCTTGCCCAGGAACCAGCACCACGTCGGGACGATGGCGAGGAATGGCAGCGGGGCCTGCCAGCCGCCGAGGAAGAGCGTGACCAGCATGCCGCAGACCGCAAACATCCCGACATACTCGGCCATGAAGAACGTCGCGTATTTGAAGCCGGAATATTCGGTGAGGTGGCCGGCGACGAGTTCGGACTCGCCTTCGGGCAGGTCGAAGGGACTGCGGTTCGACTCCGCCAGCGCCCCGATATAGAACAAAAGGCAGGCGGTGAATCCCCACGGGGTCAGCGCGAACCATTGGGGCAGGAACCCGAAAGCGAACCCCCCTTGCGCGGCGACGATGGCGGAAGGCGACAACGAGCCGGAGATCATGGCCGTGATGATCGCGGCGATGACGAGCGGGATTTCGTAGCTGATCATCTGGGCGATCGCGCGCATCGCCCCGAGCACGGAATACTTGTTGTTGCTCGCCCAGCCGGCCATGAAGACCGCGACTTCCGTTCCGGCCCCGACCGCGAAGAAATAGAGGATCCCGGCGTCGAGTTCGGCGGGCACCATGTCGCGCCCGTAGGGAAGGATCGCGAGAACCATGAGCGCCGGAACCATCATGACGACCGGCGCGAGAAAATGAACGACCCGGTCCGCCGCGCGCGGCACCAGATCCTCTTTGGTGATCATCTTGATGCCGTCCGCCACCGGCTGGAAAAGCCCGAACGGACCGACCCGGTTCGGGCCGTAGCGGTTCTGCGCGCGGGCGAGGATCTTGCGTTCCAGCACCGAGGCCAGGGCGAAGAGCCCGAGAAAAACCCCGATAACCGTGCCGATGACGGTGACCGCCGAGAGGACGGCCAGAATCCATTCCGGCACGCCGAACGATCCGAGCCAGTTCAGAAGCCAGCTTTTGAGTTCGATGGGGGCGCGTTCGAGAAGATCCATCACGCGGCGGCCTCCGGTTTTATGGGTTCGGCTGCCTTCGTCGCTTTCTGTGCCGCAGCCGCTTTGGCCGAGGCGGCGGCCTCCTTTTTCTTCCGGTCGGCTTCGAGCCGGGCGTCCGTCTCAGCGGCTTCGGTGGGATGGATGCTTTGGTAGTAGGAGTTGGATTTCAAGAGCTTTGCCTTGTCGAGGACGAGCGACCCGAAACGGTCGAACGAGCTGAGTCCGTAGTCCGTATCCATGCGGATCGATTCGAACGGGCAGACCTCGACGCAAATCTGGCAGCTCATGCACACCGAGATATCGATGTCGAAAACCTTCGGGCGCTTGAGCGCCTTGCCGGCGGCATCGCGGTCCTGGATGATGAAAATGCATTGCGGCGGGCATTCCTTCTCGCAGATCTTGCACGAGACGCAGCGCATGCCGGCTTCGGCGTCCTCCCCGTCGTAAACCAGGAACGGAAAGCTGCGGGAATTTTCCGGCAGTTTCGGGCGTTCCTCCGGGTATTGCTCGGTCGTCAGGCGATCCTTCTCAAAGTAACTGCCCACCATGTTGCGGGCGGTTACCGCGAGCCCTTTCACAATGCCGGAGCCGGGGAAGTTCATACGGAAAATTTGCAATTGGAAATGAGGAATGGGGAATTGGGGCGCGAGCGCCCGAGAGCCGCTTCGCGGGAATTTTTAGAATTCCAAATCCCAAATTCCAAATTCCAAAATTTTATCATCGGTCCACTTCCCCCAGGACGATGTCGATGGAGCCGAGGATGACCATCACGTCGGCGATTTTCGTGCCGAGGCAGAGTTCCTCGAGCAGGGTGAGGTTGATGAGGCTGGGCGGGCGGATGCGGAACCGGAAGGGGCGGTCGCTGCCGTCGCTGATGAGGTAGAAACCGAGTTCGCCCTTCGGACCCTCGATGCGTCCGTAGGCTTCGCCGGCGGGCGGACGGAACCCGCGCTGTTTGGCCTTCGGGTTGACGACCGGGCCCCCGGGAATTCCGGCAATCGCCTGCTTGAGGATTTCCACCGACTCGCGGGCTTCGAGGACGCGGAGCATGAAGCGGTCGAAGCAATCGCCCACCGAGCCGCGCGGGACACGGAACTTGAACCGGTTGTAGATCCCGTAGCCATCCACCTTCCGGATATCGTAGTCCACGCCCGAGGCGCGGAGGACCGGCCCCGACATGCCGCCGTTGATCGCGCGCCCGGCGGCCAGCGGCGCGACCCCCTGCAAACGCGCCAGCAGGATTTCATTGCCGGTGAGAAAGGCCTCCATCTCGTCGAGAAACGCGGGGAATCCTTCCACCAGCTTGCGCGTGGCTTCAATCCAGCCGGGAGGCAGGTCGCACCGGCATCCGCCAAAACGCATGTAATTGCACATCATGCGCGCGCCGGTGAGCGCCTCGAAGAGGTCGAGGATTTTTTCCCGCTCGCGGAACGCATACATGAAGGCGGTCCCCCAGGCGCCCATGTCGCCGAGGATGAAGCCGAGGAAGGCGGCGTGGTTTTGCAGGCGGGTGAGTTCGGCGGTGATGACGCGGATGAATTCCGCGCGTTCCGCGACCTCGATGCCGGCGAGTTTCTCGACCGCGAGCGCGTAGGCCCAGTTGTTGGTGAGCGGGCAGATGTAATCGAGGCGGTCGGTGTAGGGCATCGCCGCGAGCCACGAGTTGCCCTCCGCGATTTTTTCGTGGTTCCGGTGGAGGTAACCGAAGACCGGCTGGAGCTTGACCACCGTCTCGCCGTCGAGCGTGACGTTCATGCGGAAGACGCCGTGCGTCGAAGGATGCTGCGGCCCGAGCGAGACGCCGATCGTGCGCGCGGAGCTCATCGGACGCGCCTCCGGAAGTTGAAAATCACAGGGAAAACGGGCATCGCGACAAAACCAGCGCCGCACACGGGCGGAAAACCAGCGCGATCGCGCCTCGTAACAATGGGAAAAGACGAATGTTTGGTGCAGGGAGCACAACCGAAACGAAGTGGAGCATCGCCCATGCCCCTTGGGAAATCCTCCGCGACGGCAGCTTTTGGAGACGCGCTTCGGTTCATGCGGCCTCCGTGCGCGCCTTGACGCGGGCGAGGATTTCGTCGTGGGGGGTCGGCTCGTATTCGCAGTCATCCGGCGCCACGTAGTCCTTGCGCATCGGATGATCGGAAAACTCGTCCCACATCAGGATGCGGCGCAGGTCGGGATGACCGTCGAAACGGATTCCAAAAAGATCGTAGGCCTCGCGTTCCTGAAAATCCGCGCTTTTCCAGACCGGCGTGAGCGAGGGAACGGAGACATCGGCTTCCCGGTTGCCTGTTCGAACGCGCAGGGTCAGGGGTCCGGATTTTTTTGCGATGGAGTAAAGATGATAAACCGCTTCCAGGAAGCCGGGGATTTCGCGCTCGACGGTTTCCTTCACATCCGTCGCGATGCCCTCCGCGGTCTCCCTGCGAACGACCGTTTCCTTGACCTTCCGCGGCAGCCAGTCCACGCCGGTCACGTTCGAGCAGAAATCGAATCCGAGCGAGTCGCGCAGAAATTCCGCGACCTCGCGCGCATCCTCCGGGCGGACAAGCAGCGAGTGCTGCGCGGACGGGCCGGGGTTGGTGAGGAGTTCGACCCCGGCCGATGGCAGCGCGGCGCGGATGGCTTCGAGAACCTCGTTCATTCCCCATCCCTCCGTGCCGGCTTTGGCTGGAAGATCCGGGGATTCAACGGGGGTTCGAGATCGTGCGCTCCGTAGGCGGGGACCGGATATTCGGCGGCATCACTCGTGTCCGCGTGGCGCGCCCGGTGCGGCCCAAAAAGCCGCTGGCCCTCGATTTTTTCCTGAAGTTTGATCAACCCCTCGAGGAGGGCCTCCGGGCGGGGAGGACATCCCGGAATCGCGACATCCACAGGAATGTAGCGGTCGATCCCTTTCAGGACATTATACCCTTCCTTGAAGGGTCCGCCCGAAATCGCGCAGGCTCCCATGGCGATCACGTATTTCGGCTCGGGCATCTGATTGTAGAGGCGCACGACCAGCGGGGCCATCTTCTTGGTCACCGTGCCCGCGATGATCATCAGGTCGGCTTGACGCGGGGACGGACGGAACACCTCGGCTCCGAAACGCGCCATGTCGAACCGGGCCGCCGCGGTCGCAATCATCTCGATCGCGCAACAGGCGAGCCCGAACTGCAGCGGCCACAACGAATTCTTGCGGCCCCAATTGTAAAGATCCTCGAACGAGGCCACAAAAATGCCACGCTTTTGCAAATCCGCTTTGAGGTCTTCGTCCAGCATCGTCAGAGTTATTAGCTCAACTTATACTTAATCTTCCCGCCACGCAAAAACTTTCATTCTTTGATTTGCGTCAAAGGAAGACCCAAGTAAACGGGCCGGACGGAGCTTCGTCCTCCCGGCGGGGTCAGCTGATCTGCCGGACGACGATCCGGATCCCTTCCTGGGAGACGACGGAAATTTTTTGACCGGATTCGATGAGCCCGCTCTCGGCCACGACATCCATCCGCCGGCCCTGGATGACGGCCGTTCCAGCGGGCCTGAGCGGGGTGACGGCCTCGCCGGTTGCCCCGATGAGATCCGGGGCGCTCAAGGAATTGCGCGAGAGCAGGGACCTGTGGAGCATCATTTTTTTCCCGATCGGGGTATATGGGAAAAGCCTCAGCCACAGGAAAAACCCGAAGAGGCCGAGAACGGCGAGAGCCGCGAAGGCGGCGGTTCCCCAGAGCGGGCCGTAGGAGACGTAGCAGAGCACGACCGAGCCGATGAGGCAAAGGCCGCCCAGGGTTCCCAAGATCAGGCCGGGAACGAAAACCTCGGCGGCGATCATCAAAAAGCCGGCGATCACGAGGACGATGACCGCTTGTTCGATCATTCGTCGTCCTTGGGGCCGATGGTGCGCTCGCCCGTGAATTCTTCCTGCAATGTCCCGAGAAAATGAAGTGTCGAGTCTTTGGTGCTCTTTGCGGCGCGTTCGGCCGCCTTGCCGACGTGGCCGATAATCCCCCCGTCCTTGCTGGCCGGGGTGGCTTCGGCGCGCGCGCGGGCATCGGGGTCGGGCTGGAGCGGGGCGACCACGGTGCCGCCCTTGGCGGAAATGCGCGCCGTTCCGACGGGCGCGCCCATGTGGTCATAGAGTTTCACGGTCCAGACCGGCGCGTTGCTGTCGGCGTCCGTGCGGAGCGTGTAATCGATCCAGTCGAAACCCAGTTCGCTTTTCGTGGCCTCCTTGTGAACGATCCGAAAAACCCCGTCCGCATCGACGGAGAGCAGCGGGGTATCCAGCGGGGCAAGACCGGCGACGTCGGCCATTCCCCGGAGGGGCGTCCGCTCGGAAGTGATTTTCCCATCGGTCACGGTGACTTCGCGCACGCCGCCCCGCGCCGAGGGGTCGCTGAGGAGGAAAATCCATTCCTTCGGCTGGGGGTCTCCGCGTTCGCCGCGGATTTCGACCACTTTTGCCGAGGAGGCATAGGGTTGGGATTCGATGGCCTTGAGGCCCGGGAGAACCGGCCCCGCCGGAGCCGTCACAACTCCCGCAGCCAATGCAAACATGAATACGAGTCGCTGCATGACGGCATCATCTCCCAACTGCGCGGATTCTTCCAATGGAAAATGGACAAATGTATTTTCCTGCGTTTGCCCCGACCGGGGACTGGCAAAACAAGACGGGGCATGACACATTCCAGACATGTCGGACGAATCCCTTCGCAAGTCGCTGCAGATTTACAAGGGGCTGGTCGAAGTCAGCGGGCTGATCAATTCGATCACCGATTACGGGGAGTTGCTGCGGGCGATTCTCGACGTGGCGCGGCGGGTGATCCGCGCGGAGGCGGCGTCGTTGTTTCTCGTGGATCCGGAGACCGGCGGCCTGGAGCTTGCGATCGCGACGAGAGGGGAAACCGGCTATATCGAGCCCAGGCTTTCGGTGCCACGGGGGAAAGGGATTGCCGGATGGGTCTTCGAGCACGACGAGCCGCTGCTGATCCCGGATGCCTACCAGGACGAACGATTCTTCAAGGAGGCGGACAAGATCACCGGCTTTGTCACGCGTTCGATCCTCTGCGCGCCGCTGAAAAGCGAATCCCGGATCCTCGGCGTCCTGCAGGTGCTGAATCCCCGCGAGAAGCCCGCCTTCGAGGCGGAGGATTTCGAGGGGTTTTGCGCCTATGCCAACCTGACGGCGACCGCGATGGAAAAGCTTCGAACCCTCGGGAAGATCCGGGCGCAGGAACGCGTGGAGCGCGATCTCGCGATTGCCGCCGAAATCCAAAGCGAGATTCTCTCCCGCGCCATTCCCCGGGAAGTTCATGGCGCGGTATTTTCGGCCCACAACACCCCCGCCGCGAATGTCGGCGGAGATTTTTACGGGGTGTTCGCGCGCAGTCCCGATGAAATCTGCTTCGCGATCGGCGACGTGTCGGGAAAGGGGATTTCCGCCGCGCTGCTCATGGCCCAGACGCTGAGCGCGATGCAATTCGTCCTCACCGCGACGGCGGGGCCGTCCGCCGCGCTCTCGCGCCTCAACGAAACCCTTTTCGCGAACGTCATCCGCGGGATGTTCGTGACGACGATCATCGCCCGGATGACCCCCGCCTCGCGCCGCGTGGAGATTGCAAGCGCGGGGCATTGCCTTCCCCTGTTGGTCAAAGCCGACGGCTCGGCGTCGAGGATCAAGACTCCGGGGGCGCTGCCGCTGGGAATCCTGCCGAAAGTCGCCTACCGCCAGGGGACATTGGTCCTCGGACCGGGCGATCGGATCGTCGTTTATACCGACGGCCTGAGCGAGTCGCGGAAAGAAGGCGGGGATTCGCTGTTCGACGATTGCCTGCTGGAGCATGCTTCGGGACCGGCCGGGGACACGGACGCACTCCTCGACCGGCTTGTGAAAGCCGAGCTCCGGCACCGCGGGTCCGGTCGCCAGCTCGATGATCTGACGATTCTTGTGGGAGGATTCGAATGAGGATCTGTTTCCCGAGCGATGCCCGCCATCTGGCGGAAGTGCGCAGGGACGTGCGGGCGTTTCTTGTCCGGAACGGATTCGACGAGTGCGCGACCGAGCTGATGGTCCTGGCCCTCGACGAAGCCTGCACGAATGTGATCCGCCACGCCTACGCCCACGAGTGCAGGCCGGTGCGGTTGGAAATGACCGGCCTGCGCGGGCTCGTGAGGTTCGTTCTCCGGGATTACGGACACCCGTGCGATCCCGCAAAAATCAAAAGCCGCAAACTCGAGGACATCCGCCCCGGAGGCCTCGGCGTCCATATCATCAAGCAGGCCTTCGACAAAGTCACCTACTCGCCGCAGGCCAAAGGCACCCGCCTGGTCCTGGAAAAGAAACGTCCCAAACCCGCCTGATTTCTTCGACGCGAATTCAACGATTCAGATTTTTCGACAGGATTGTTTTGACCGTCTTGCGCCACCACCGCTTGTGTTCGCATTTTTTACTCGTAGTGAGTTCACAGACGCAGGGCGCAAGGCCGCCGCCAAGTGCCACATGCGGCTCGATCTCCAGAGTTTCCTGCCCCCCCAGCTTCGCCCTGATCGACACCGCCCGGCACAACGATGCCAAGCGAGCCCGGGAGGTCTGCGCGGGAGTGGCATCGAACTGTTCTTCCGCTGGATCAAGGGGCATCTGCGCATCAAGCATTACTATGGGACGAGCCCCAATGCGGTGAAGACACAAATCTGGATTGCGGTGTGCGTTTACCTGATGGTGGCCACCGTTCACAAGAAGTTGGAGCTGCCCGGAACTTTGCACAGAACTTTACAACTTTTGAGCGTTCACCCATTTTAGAAAGTACCTATGCATGAGCTACTTGAAGAATAAGACTTCAGAGATTTGGGGCCTTCATTTTCTAACCAACTGATGCTGTGGTAGTTAAAACCGGACACTCGTGTGGCTCATGGAAAAAACCATTTCCATTGGCATCCTCAAAGGCAGGAGAAGAGCCGCATGAACCTCCTTAATTTTCCCGTCATGCACCCTTTGCGGTCCTGCAAGAGTGGATTTGCTTTCCGGAGGGCGGGAGTTGGGGATAATTGTCTTTTCCGACATGGCAGATCGCTTGGTTTATAGAATCGTTTTGGTGGCGGCGGGAATCGTTCGCCGCCTGCCGTTGTCGGTTTGTTTTGTCCTTGGGCAGGCCGTGGGGGCATCGGTGTGGCTTCTCCTCCCCGGCTACCGGCGGCTCGCCCGGGAAAATCTCAGCCGGGCATTCGCGGGGGAAAAATCTTCTTTTGAGATCCGCGCGCTCACATTCAAACATTTCACGACCCTGGGGGCGAATGCGGTGAGCGCCTTCAAAATCCCGGCGGTGCCGCAGGCGGAGATCCAGCGGATCGCCGTCATCGAGCGCCTCGACCGCATCCGCGCAAACATTGCAAACGGCCGCCCGGTCGTGCTGGCGATCAACCACATCGGCAATTGGGAATTGTATGCCCAGCTTGTCTTCCAAGTGCCGGAGGCCCGGTTCGGAACCGTCTATCAATCGCTTCGCAACACTTTGGTCGATGACCTCGTCAACCGCGACCGCCGGAGGTTGGGCGTGGCCACATTCGACAGGAAGAAAGGGTTCCATGCCGCGATCTCCCTCCTCCGCGAGCCAGGAATCGTGGGGGTCCTCGTGGACCAGAATGCCGGGGACGCGGGACTCTGGACCCCGTTTTTCAACCGCCTCTCGTCCACCTCACCGCTCGCGACAACGCTGGCCATGCGCACCAATGCGGCGGTCATCCCGGCGGCCATTTACACGGCGGGCTTCGCGAAGTGGAGAGTCGTGCTGAGCGAAGAGATTCCGTGGCGGCCGGACCAGCCGGAAAAACTCACCGCGGAGATCAACACGGCGCTGGAACGTCAGATCCGCGAGTCTCCGCAGGATTGGTTCTGGGTCCACAACCGGTGGAAAACACCCTGGCCGAACTTTCTCACCGCCACGGCGAAGCGCGGAACATCCATCCCCCCCGGCGCGAAGAACCTCCAGCCGTTCCGGATCGTCCTGCGTTCCCCGAACTGGCTGGGCGACGCGGTCATGTGCTTCCAGGCGGCGCGGGCCTTCAAGACAAGCCGTCCGGATGTCCGGCTCGCCGTGCTGGCACCCGACAAGCTTGCCGGGCTCTGGCGAAGGATCCCCGAGGTGGATGAAGTCATCGGGATTTCCCGGCGGGATTCCGTATTCTCCGTCGCCGGAAAATTGCGCGGGCGCTTCGACGCGGCCGTGCTTTTCCCCAATTCCTTCCGGTCGGCCCTGGAAGTCCGCCTGGCGGGAATCCCCCGACGGGTGGGTTTCGAGGGGCACTTTCGCAAGGCGCTCCTCGACCAACTGATCCCGCCGCCGAAAAAAAAGCCCCGCCAGCCGGAACACCACGCGGACCGGTATTGGAGGATTGCCGCGCGGTGCGGAGCCGTCATTCCTCCACCCCTGACGTCTCAATGGAGTCCGCCCAAAAACGAAACCGTCTTCGGACTCTGCCCCGGCGCCGAATATGGCCCGGCGAAGCGCTGGCCGGTGAAGCGCTTTCGCGAGGTCATCGAACGCGTCGATTCCACTCTTGCATGCCGGTGGGTCATTCTCGGAACCGCTGCCGACTCGGAACCCGCCCAATCACTCTCCGCCGGACTCCCGAACGTCACCGACCTGACCGGAAAGACGACGCTCGAGGAACTGATGGCCACGCTCTGCGGACTGTCCGCCTTGCTGACCAACGATACCGGCACGATGCACCTCGCGGATTTTCTGGGCGTTCCGCTCGTCGCGATCTTCGGCTCGACCGAGCCCGCGTTCACCGGACCCCGCGGACCGCGAAGCCGTGTCATCCGCCATCAAGTCGAATGCAGCCCCTGCTTCCTGCGCGAGTGTCCGCTCGACTTCCGCTGCATGAACGAAGTGTCCACGGAGTCCGTGGCCAAAGATCTCGAAGCCTGTCTTTCGTTCCAAAGAGAGATTACCTGACGCGGAAACAAAGGCCTTTTCAGCCCCGTTTTTGTTTCCCGACATGAAAAAATGACGAAAAGCTTCAGGACACTGGAATCCGTGCCACGACCGGCCATCGCCTGTTGAGCCGCACCAGCAAAAAAAACAGCCTCAACCGCCACCAGGCGGCAAACGGCAGATCGGTGCAGCCGGCAAGGACGGTGTTGATCGCGCAGACCATCCCGAAACGGTTGTCGGGCTGAAAAAAAACCTGCGCGAAGGGAAGCTGGTAGAAGTTTTCGATAAACTCCCAGTATTGCGAGATCCGCCGCCTGTTCGCCTTTTCGTAGGCATGCATCTCCGCAGTCATGGCAACCCCTTTCGAGATCGCGGCATCGACCACCCTGGCCCCATGCTGGCCGCTCGTCATGGCGAGCATCACGCCACTTGAAAAAACCGGGTCGATAAATCCGGAAGCGTCGCCGATGCGAACGACCCGGGGATCGACGAGACGCCGGTTGCGATAGGAAAAATCCATGACCGCGTTCATCGCGTTCAAGCCTTCCGCTTTGGCAAACCGGTCCCGGACCGCCGACGTGTCCCGCACAGCCGCTTGGAAGATGGTCGTGACATCCTTCCCGAGCCTCTGGAAGTCGGCGCGATCCATGACGAGGCCCGCGCTGGTCTTGTTGTCCTCAAGAGGGATCAGCCAGAACCAGGAATTCTCGCGACGCACGATGAGGATGTCGCCTTTTTCGTCTCCTTGCGGCATGTCGAGGTGGGCGAAGTGGCCGAAAATCGCGACTTTTTTGTGTCCGGAATAATATTCGCGGAGCGATTCGCGATTGGCGGTGAGGTTGGAGAGCCCGCTGGCATCCACGAGAAAGCGGGCGCAGACCTCCTGCTCGGACCCGTTTTCGTCACGGAATCGAACAGCGACATCGTCCGCTCCCACGCGATACTCGATGACCCTGCACCCCTCGCGGACCTCCGCGCCGGATTCCCGGGCATGGGTCAACAGGAGGTGGTCGAACTTGGCGCGCTCGACCTGAAAGGCCTCCCCGTATTTGTTGAAAGAACCTTTGGTAAAATCGAGGCGGACACGGTGCGAGCCGTTTCCCATCAGGAACTGGGCGCCGCGCTTTTGCATGAAACCGGCGGCCGCAAGCTTCGGCCAGACGCCGAGTTCGCCGAAAATCCGGCGGTTGTAGGGAAGCAAGGATTCCCCGACATGAAATCGAGGGAATTTCTCTTTCTCCAACACGAGGACCCGTCGCCCCGCCCGGGCCAGCGTCGTGGCGGCGGTCGAGCCGGCCGGCCCGCCTCCGACGATCAGGGCATCCACTGTGCGATCTGTCAAGGCTGGCATTTCCCTGTGAGATGTGGCGGATAATCCCCCGGTTGGTCAAGCAATCTGAAATGGGCGGCCCAATAGAAACCACGGCTTCCCACGGGCCGGTCTGCGGCATCCTGCCCAAATACTGTTCACTTTGCCGCAAAACAGGAGCGCTGGCATCTTGCCCGCGACCGTCACCGATGCTGGCGAAACGCCAGCTCCATTCTTAAGTGAACAGCATTTGGGCGCCCTGCCCCTCGCGGTAACGATCCAGAAAGACATGGGCAAGGAGGCCTATGCCACGGTAGGCTTTCCGCCCAAATCAACAAATGGTCTCTGCTTCCGAACAATACGACGTGGCCATCATCGGCGGCGCCCTCTCCGGAGCCGCCACCGCGATTCTGCTGCTGCGAAGCAATCCCGGACTCCGCATCCTCATCGTGGAGAGGTCGCCCACCCTCTCCCGCCGCGTCGGGGAGGCCACGGTGGAAGTCAGCGCGTATTTCATGGGCCGGGTGCTCGGGCTCACGCATTACCTGAACGAATCCCATCTCGTGAAGCAGGGGCTGCGGTTCTGGTTTCAAAATGAAAAGGTGGCGTCGCTCGATCAGGCAAGCGAGCTCGGAGCGCGCTACCTTTCGCGGATGCCCTCCTATCAGATCGACCGGTCGACGTTTGACGAAGAAGTGCTGCGGCGCGCCTGCGAGGCCGGCGCCACGCTCCTGCGACCCGCCACCGTCTCCCATGTCCGGCTCCAGGCCGACGCGTCGCAATCGCTCGATGTAGCCCACGACGGACAGCAACGGAAAATCACCGCCCGCTGGATCGTTGACGCATCCGGCCTGGCCGCCCTCCTCGCGCGCCAGGAAGGCTGGTGGAAGCCGAATATCGAACACCCTACCGCCGCCGCCTGGTCGCGGTGGAAGGGGGTCAAGGATTGGGATAGCCGGGAATTGGCGGAGCGATTCCCGCAATGGTCGCGAGCCATGCATGGCACCCGCAATACCGCCACCAACCACATCATCGGCGACGGATGGTGGAGCTGGTGGATTCCGCTCAAGGGCGGGGATGCCAGCGTCGGAATCGTCTTTGACCAGCGGCTCGTGGATTTTCCACGCGATGGCGGAAATGTGGGTGACCGGCTGAAAGCGTTTCTCATGAAGCATCCGGTCGCCAGGGAGATGCTTGCGAACGCCAAATACTGTGAGGGGGATGTTCACTGGCGCAAAAATCTGGCGTATTACTCCACGACATTTTCCGGCGACGGCTTCGTTCTCGTCGGCGATGCTGCGGCATTCATGGATCCGTTCTACAGCCCCGGAATGGATTGGATTTCATTCACTGCGAGCCGGGCGGCCGACCTCATCTCCGAATCCTTCCGTGGCACATCCCTGCCGGAACTCATCGACCGCCACAACCGCGATTTCTCGGTCAGCCACCGCCGCTGGTTCGAGGCCCTCTACAAGGACAAATACGAATATATGGGAGAGTTCGACCTGATGGGCCTGGCCTTCCGGCTGGACTACAGCCTCTACGTGTGGGGTGTTGTCGAGCAGGTCTTCCACCTTGGCGAAGAGGCGTTTTTATCTCCGCCATTCTCTCCGCCCAGCGGACGCCTCTTCTGGAAACTCATGGGGTCCTACAACCGTCGCTTTGCGCGGATCGCCCGCCGCCGCCGCCGCCTCGGAGTCCTGGGCAGGACAAACAGCGAGCACCGCTGCCTCATCCCGGGCTATACCCTTAACCGCGGGAACATGCTTCACTTGTTCCCGATGTTGCTGGCTTGGGCAAAGCTCGAAATCACCGAAGGCTGGCACACCTGGCTGGATTCCGACACCAGCGCAACTCACGGAAAAAATCCGCAGGCCTGCCAACCGGCCGTTCATTTTCCTTTGTAGGATGAAATTTGGGCTGCCGCCCCAAGGAGATTGCTCCTCAGCGCCCGCCAACCAGGGCCGGGCGGGCGAGTTGGCGGATTTCCTCCGGCAGTTCTTCCAGACGGTCCTGGGCGCTCATGCGGTCGATGAAAAGAATGCCTTGCAGGTGGTCGAACTCGTGTTGAATTGCGCGGGCGAGCAGGCCGTCGGCCTCGAAGGCGATCTCGGCGCCATCGGGGGTCTGGGCTTTGATCCGGACGGAGATCGGGCGCGGGATATCCCCCCGCAGACCGGGGAAGCTGAGGCAGCCTTCGTTTTCGATGCGCGTTCTTCCAAACGGTTCGATCTTGGGGTTGATCAAAACCATCGGCATGAGGGCCTCGAAATCGACCGGCTTGCCATCCTTCCGCATGGCGCTCGGACGGTCTTTCATCCGCCGCACATCCAGCACGAACAACTGGAGCGGGAGGCCGACCTGCTGGGCGGCCAAGCCGATCCCTTCCGCTGCGCGCATGGTCTCGATCATCTCTTCCGCGAGCCGGCGGATCTTGGCGTCCACTTTTTCGACGGCACGTCCCCTGGTGCGGAGGGCCGGGTGGTCGTGCGTCGTGATTTCCAGGATCATCGGGGTTCGGGTTGGGTGAAGGCGGGGATGTTTTTCACGCCGGCCTGCTTGAGGGCGTCAAGGACTTTGACCACGGCGCCGAAAGGCGCCTCCCGGTCGGCCTGCATGGCAATCGGGCGGTCGGGCGAGGAGTTCCGGGCTGTTTTCAATGCAGTGGCCAGGCTTTCGAGGGCGATGGGATCATTGCCCAAGGTGATCTCCTCGGCACTTTTTACCCGGAGGACAAGCGGTTCGCGATTTTCCGCGGCCACCAGCTCGGCCGACTGGGACTCCGGGAGATTGATCTGGAGCCGGGGCTGCTCCTTGCGGAATGTCGTGCTGACGATAAAGAAGATCAGGAGGATCGCCAAAATATCGATCAGCGAAACGATGATCAACTGGGGGCTTCGTTTTTTGCGTGTGTAAAACCGCATGACTTACTTGTAGACTTGCTTTTCGACTTGGGGCAATTCTCCGTGCGGATAGCATTTGGCGAGGAGATCGGAAGCCATGGACTCCATGCCGATGGCCATGACTTCGACTTTCCGTTGGAAGTAATTGAAGGCGATCAGGCACGGGACGGCCACGCCCAGGCCGACGATCGTGCAGTTGAGAGCTTCGGAAATTCCCCGTGCAATCAGGGCGGGTTCGCCACTGGAGCCGAGGGTCGCGAAAATCCCCACCAATCCCGACAACGTTCCCAGCAGGCCGAGAAGCGGCGCCACGCCCGTGGCGATTTCCAGAAACACCAATCCTTTTTCCAGATGGGAAACCTCGTGCCGCGCCCGGGTCTGGACGGCTTCCAGATTCTCGGCCTTCGGCCAATTCAGGTGGGTGATGAGCACGGTCAGGATGCGGGAAATGGGAGAGGGATACCGTTCGATGGCAAATTGCAGCAGATCGATATCGTCGCCCGGCGATAGCTTCTCCAGGGCGATGGCCACCGGGGAAGGGATCACAATTTTTTCCCGGAGGGCGCGCCCGCGCAGCAGCATCACCGTGCAGGACACCAGGGAGAGAAGCAGCAGGAGGACCATGAAAGGTCCACCTCTCACGAAAAATTCAACGGTATGCGCGAATAGGGATGTCATCAGTTGCTCAGGATGGTGAATGTGTAGTCGATTTCAAGCCGTCCGTTGTCGAGGAGTTTTGCAACTTCGTCCGGGATCGGTGGAATCTCCGCCTCGATAATGGAGTTTACGCTCACGGAGGCAAAGCTTTCGTTCGATGTGTTTCCAAGGACTTTGATCCCCCCGGCTTTTCCATCGGAGGAAACCGTGAAGCGGATCTCGACGGTGCCGATATTCAACAGGCCGATCTGGTCGTTCACATAGTAATACCAGCGCGAACCGATGGCATCGGAAACCATTTTCTTGTAACGTCCCAGCGGTGTTGCCGCGGCATCCACCGAGGCTTTGCCCCGATTGGAAATGTTTCCCCGGATCCGGGTGATCCGGGTTTCCGGCTGATACCCCGGGGCGGCCGGCTTCCGTTCTTCGGTTTGTGGGCGGGGAGGAGCCTCCCGCAAAGCCAACTGGCTGGGAGCGGGCTTTTCCGGAAGAGGCGTTGACTGAGGCTCCGGGGGAGCGGATTGTTCGGCGGCCGCCTGCTCAGGGGGAGCGGATGCCCGGCTTTGCCTGCCATCCGTGTAATCCTTGGTCTCGAGTTCCAGGGAGGGCGCGTCACGGCCGTCGAGCGACGGCAGCGGGGCCGTGCCGGCGGGTGCGGTCTCGCTGGCGGCGCGGGTGTTTTTACCGGACTCGAAGGGAGCCTCTCTCGGTGCTTCCGGGGTGTTTTGCTCAGAGGTGGAAATGTAAGACGGCGCCTGGGGCTTCGGGGCCTCGACAGGAAGAATCGTGACCTCGATGGGGGCTTCATTTTCGGGAGGGGACACCGGGAATTGCCACGCCGGAACCGCCAGTGCCAGAGCCACGCACAGGATGAGCACGAGGTGAAGCAAGACGGATGCCATGGCAGCCACAACCGTCTCGCGGCGTGAGTCTGTCCATTCCATCGAATTCATCCCTCTATTTTTGACGAAACCCTCGCCCGATGGAAGAGGTATTGTTGGACATAGCCCGCGTAGGGGGCAAGATTTTTTCTGGAGGGATGGCCGCCGGGCCGCCCCAAATCCGGGGTTCAAGGTTTTGGAAAATATCGGACATTGGGAAGCGCGCGGAAATGGTCGTCCTGGGTCCAGAGTGTCGCTCCCCGGTTCATTGCCGTGGCGTAAATGATCCTACAAAGGAAAATGAAAAGATCGCCCGGATGGCGTAACTGACGTAAAGTCAGCCGAATGGATAAGCTTTCGGAGGTCATATCTGTTCACCCTGCGGGTGAGAGTCAAAAAGGGACTG
>JBAYWC010000059.1:0-17003 GCA_041674265.1 Terrimicrobiaceae bacterium | reverse complement strand
CGGCTCTCCCTTCGCTCCAGGCACCATCACTTCGTAGTGTTCAAGCACCCTGCGATGACAATCAAGTGCCGCCCGCGTCTCTCAGGGGGCATCCTGCTTCAGGATGCCCCCTGAGCAGTTACGTGGGAAGCATGGGGTCGATGCTTTGGCTTGTCCGCGGAACAATTCTTACAGGGAAAACGCGGAGAGCTCCTCGATCAGTTCCCGTTCATCGCTCACCGCGAATTCTTCTCCCGCCGCCATTTCGACGGTGCCGCCGTCCGGGCGGACGAATTCGAGGAAGAGCGGGCGGGGGCCGGGATGACGCTTGATCGATTCCAGGACGCGGAACAGGTCGTCTTCCCGCATTTTCTCGCGGGCGAGCCGGAGGCGGACCGGTTTGACCGATGCCTTGGGTTTCAAGGCGGCGAGGGAAGTCGCCGTTGCGCGGACGGCTTCTTCGCGCCGCGTGATCCGCGCATGGACGGCGATGGCCGAGCCGGGGGCGAGGAGGGCGGCATTCTTTGTGAACGCTTCTTCCCAGACGGTGATTTCCAGCGACCCGGTGAAGTCCTCCAGCACCAGGACGCCGAACGGCTTGCCGTCTTTCTTCGTGAATTTCTTTTCCACCGAGGCCAGCAGGCCGGCCAGTTTGAATGTGCCGGATTCCTCGGTTTGAATGGCCTGGGCAATGGCCGAGAATTTGCCGGCATCGAAATGCCCGGCAAAGCGGTCCAGCGGATGCCCGCTGACGTAGTAGCCCAGAAGTTCCTTTTCATAGGCGAGCATTTCCTGTTGGGGCCAGGGTTCGACCTTCGAGGCGGCGGCCGCGTTTCCGTTGTCGGCCGGCATTTCCAGATCCCCGAACAACGACGTCTGCCCGCTCGCCCGGTCCCGCTGGACCGAAGCCGCGGCTCCGATGGCGGGTTCGATCTCGGCAAACAATTGCGAGCGATATTTTCCAAACGGGTCGAAGGCCCCGCACTTCACAAGGCTCTCGAGGATCTTGCGGTTGACGGTGCGCGAATCGAGGCGCGAACAGAAATCCTCGAGCGATTTGAAGGGGCCGTTTTTTTCGCGTTCGGCGATGGCCGCCTCCATGGCTCCCGCGCCGACATTCTTGATCGACCCGAGGCCGAACCGGATCGCTTTCGCGTCTTCCTGCGGGGTGAATTTCAGGTCGCTCGAGTTGATGTCCGGCGGACGGATGGCGATGTCCATGCGGCGGCATTCCCCGATGACCTCCGCCAGCCGCTCGGTCGTGCTGGCATCGAAGCTGAGCATCGCGGCCATGAACTCGAGCGGATGGTGGGCCTTCAGAAAGGCTGTCTGGTAGGAGATCCAGCCGTAGGCGGCACTGTGGCTCTTGTTGAAACCGTATTCGGCGAATTTGGCGATGAACCCGAAGATCGCGTCGGCAATCTTTGGCGGGATGCTGTTGACCTTTCCGCACCCCTCGACGAAACGGGCCCGCTCCTGCTCCATTTTCTTGGCGTCCTTTTTTCCCATCGCGCGGCGGAGCAGATCGGCGTCGCCGAGCGAGTAGCCCGCGAGCACACTGGCCGCCATCTGCACCTGCTCCTGATAGACCATGATCCCGTAGGTTTCGGCGCAGACCTTCTCGAGAAGCGGGTGGAGGTATTCGATTTTTTTCTGGCCCTTCTTGCGCTCGATGTATTCGGGGATGAACTGCATGGGTCCCGGACGATAGAGTGCCCCCAGCGCGATGATGTCGTCGATGGCCCGGATGTCGAAATTTTTGCAGAAGCCGGTGATCCCGCCGCTTTCCATCTGGAAGATGCCGAGCGTTTCCCCGCGGTTGTAGATCCCGAACGTTTCCGGATCGTCGGCGGGGATGGTGGCGAGATCGAATCCGGGGTCTTTTTTATGGATGAGCCGCACGGCCTCGTTCATGACCGTGAGCGTCTTGAGCCCGAGGAAATCCATCTTGAGCATGCCGAGATCGGTGAGGGGGCCCATGGCATACTGGGTGACCACTTCATTTTCCTTTCCGCGGCAGAGGGGAATGAATTCATCCAACGCGCGGTCTCCGATCACGACTCCCGCCGCGTGGATTCCGGTGTTCCTGCTCAGCCCTTCGAGCACCGTCGCATAGTCCCAAAGCTGGCGGACGGCGGGCTCGTTTTCGATGGCGGCGGCGAGTTCGGGATTCTTCTTCGCGGCGGTTTCCAGGTCGATATTGAGTTCGTTGGGAATCATCTTGGCGATGCGGTCGCCATCCCCGTAGCTCCAGCCCAGGACGCGTCCGACGTCGCGCACCACGCTCTTGGCTCCCAGCGTTCCGAAGGTGACGATCTGCGAGACCGCCCGCTCGCCGTATTTCTTGCGCACGTAGTCGATCACCTCGCCGCGGCGGTCCATGCAAAAGTCCACATCGATATCCGGCGGGCTGATGCGTTCCGGATTCAGGAACCGCTCGAAGATCAGCCCGTAGCGGAGGGGGTCGATGTCCGTGATCGCCAGCACGTAGGCGATGAGCGAGCCCGCGGCCGAACCGCGGCCCGGACCGACCGGGATCCCCCGCTTCTTCGCGTAGCTGATGAAGTCCCAGACGATCAGGAAATAGCTGACGAATCCGGTCTTCTCGATGATCGAGAGTTCGTAGGCGAGGCGCTCGCGCAGAACCTTGTCCGTCTCGGCGCGCTCTCCATACCGCGCCCGCAGCCCCTCGTAGCAGAGGTCGCGGAGGTAGTTCTCGCGGGTCATTCCGGCGGGAGGCTCGTAGGCGGGGTATTTCGGCTTTCCGAATTCCATCTCGAAATGACAGCGCCCGGCAATAGCCAGCGTGTTGTCGCAGGCTTCCGGAAGCTCTGAAAACAGGGCGCGCATTTCCTCCGCGGATTTGAAGTAGAGTTCGGGAACATACCGCATGCGCTTTTCGTCCAGCACCATCGAGCCCGTGCCGATGCAGATCATGACGTCGTGGGCTTCGTGGTGGGAACGTTCCAGAAAATGCACATCGTTTGCCGCGACGAGGCCGAGATCGAGTTCGCGGGCGATGCGGACGAGATCCGGATTGCATCGCCGCTGCGCGTCGATGCCGTGGTCGTGAAGTTCCACGAAGTAGTTTTCCTTTCCAAAGATCTCGCGATATCCGGCGGCCGCTTGTTGGGCCGCCTTGAAGTTTCCCGCCTGGAGGAGGGAGTTGACTTCGCCCTTGAGGCATCCGCTGAGCACGATCAGGCCCTTCGAGTGTTTGGCGAGGAGTTCCTTGTCCACCCGCGGCTTGTAGTAAAACCCTTCGAGGTGTGCGGCGGTCACGAGCTTGACCAGGTTCTTGTATCCGTCCTCGTCCGAGGCCAGGGCCGTGAGGTGGAAGGCCGCCTCTTTTCCGGACGAGGCATTCTTGTCGGCCATCGAACCCGGCGCGACATACAGCTCGCATCCGATGATCGGCTTCACCCCGGAATTCTTCTTCGCCTGGTAAAATGGAACCGCGCCATACAGGTTGCCATGATCGGTCAGGGCCACCGCCGGCATCCCGAATTCCCCGGCTTTCCTGATCAAGTCCTCGACCCGGACCGCCCCGTCGAGCAGGGAATATTCCGAATGGCAATGAAGATGCACGAATGACATGGGATCACTTTACGACGGATGCCCGGCCCGTGTCGAATTCGGGAAAGGGGAAATCGCCGGGCGGGAATAAAAAAGTGGCGGTGAGAAAAGGATTGCGTCAGAAATCCGTGTATGGTTGAAGTCGGTGTCGGTTCGGTCAACACGGGGTCTCATTATGAAAAAAGCCATTGCCGGTGAGAGTGTTTCGGAGTTGTCGAAGAAGCCGAAGAGGGTTTCCGACAAAAAATCCATGACCGGGAAACCGGGCGGAGAAACATTGCCGCCGATGGAAGATCTCGGCGATCTGCCGCGATCCTACGGGATGGATTCGATTTTTCTGGTCGCCCAGGAACCACACTGGCTGTTCACCTATTGGGATGTGGATATTTCTCTGCATCCGGGCGGAAAGACTTTTCTCCGGCTCTTTGGGGCCGGGGAGCGGGTGGAAACCGAGATCGAAGTGCCGTTTGAGACAAGGAACTGGTATATCCCGGTCAACGATGCCGGATCGGAATACACCGTCGAGATCGGCTATTATCGGGGGAACCAGTGGAAGGGGATTGCTAGGTCGATCACGGTCAAGACCCCGAAAGACAAGATTTCGGAGTCGGAGGATTTCGATTATGCAACCGTCCCCCTGCATTTGAGCTTTCAGAGGCTGATGGAGAATATTCAGACCACGATTCAGGGAGGAGAAAACCTCCTTCAGGCTCTTGGCCGGCTCCAGCGGGACGGCAAGCTGCTGGCTCTGGCTCACGGGATGGACCTGACGAACAATCCCGACGAAAGAGTGGTCCTTGAGGCCCTGCTCGGGAAGTCCCTGCTCGACGAACTCTCCCGCTCCGCGATGAATTCCGGGGAGTTGGCGTCCCGCATCCAGAAGCATCTTCAAGAGCGCTTGCATTCCGAAGGAGCAAGCGAGATGATGGCCAAGCTTCCGTGGGGACCTTCCGGGAGCAGTCTTTCCAGCGCCTTTTCCTCTTTGGCCGGACCCACCTCCTGGTCATCGGCGGCCCTCTCCAGCTGGGCCGCGGCGGCTCTCAGCAGTTGGGCGGCCGCGGCTCGATCTTCCCCCGCGCCGGGCGAATCGAGCTGGGGCTCCGCGGCGCAATCCTCCTGGGGCGCGGCCGCATTGTCGAGCTGGCTTGCGGCGGCCAAGTCCGTCGAGTCCTCATGGAATGCCGCGGCCCTTTCGAGCTGGTTGCAGGCGGTGACTTCTTCGTGGTCCGGCGCCGCGCTGTCCAGTTGGTCGCAGGCGGCGCTTTCGAGCTGGAGCCATGTGGAAACCAGCAGTTGGGGCGGCTCGGAAAACCTCGGCTCATTCGGGTTCGCGCAACGGGAATTCTTCCTGCACGTCAATGCCGAGGTCATCTTCTACGGCGGCACGCATCCGCAGGCGGAAGTCACGATCGACGGCAAGCCGGTGGAGCTGGCCCCGGATGGTTCCTTCCGCTACCATTTTGTCTTTCCCGACGGGAATTACGAGATTCCGGTCACCGCGACTTCTCCCGATGGGGCCGAGACCCGTTCGGCCACGCTTCGGTTTGAACGAACCACCGCCCGCGCCGGGGATGTCGGGCACACCGGCCAGCCGCCGCTGGCTGTTCCGATGGGCGGGACTGTCTGAAAAAGAAAAAAACCAGACCCGGTGTCCGGCTTCCCGCCGATCGGTTGGCGGAGGGATTTTATACGTTTCTGGAGGCCGAGCAAAACGCTTCTCCCCGGACCGTGACCACCTACAAGACCGCCATCGAGGCATTCCGAAGATTTCGGCCCAAGGGTTCCTGGGCCGCCATGTCCGCCACCGACTACCGGGAGTGGACGCTGGACATGATGAAAAATGACATGGCGCGCGCGAGCGTGCGGTTGAGGCTTTCGGCCATGCGGGCGTTCCATGCCTTTCTTCTCCGGCGGGACTTCGTCGAAAAAAATGTCTTGCGGGAAGTCCTGCTGCCGAAAGCGGAAAAGCAACTTCCGCGGTTCATGACCACGAAGCAGGTGGAATCGCTGATCGGGACGCCCGCCTCCCGGCCGAAGACCCGGCAGGCTCCCGACTGGATGGCTGCACGGGACACGGCGATCATCGAGTTGTTCTATTCCACTGGCATGCGTCTCTCGGAGCTGGCGGGGCTCGACGTTTCGGATGTCGACGTCATCGGCGAGACGGCAAAAGTCACCGGCAAGGGGGCGAAAGAACGGATCTGCCCGGTCGGCGGCCACGCGCTCGAGGCCATCTCCAGATACCGCCAGGCCGCCCGCGTCCATCACGGCCCGCTCTTCATCAACAAATCCCGTTCCCGGCTGTCCGCGAGGACGATTTGGAGCATGGTCCGCTCCCGCCTGGTGCAGGCCGGGCTCCCCGCGAATCTCTCCCCCCACAAACTTCGCCACAGTTTTGCCACCCATCTGCTCGACAACGGAGCCGACCTCCGCAGCGTCCAAACCCTCCTCGGCCACGCCAGCCTCTCGACGACGCAGATCTACACCCATGTGACCATGGAGCGGCTGAAAAGCGCCTACGAGTCCGCCCACCCGCGGGCCGCAAGCGAACCGACCCGCGCTTGATTCCGGGTGCGCGCGGGCATCTGGGAGGGGGCGGAGTCTTTCTGTGTCACTCTTCCGCCATGCCAAGGGTGGTGAGGATCCTGTTGAGATCCTCGTCCCCATAATAGTCGATATGGATGGACCCCTTTTTTTCACCGTGATGGATGACGACCCGAGTGGAGAGGCGATGGGTCAGAAGGTTTTGCACGCGCAGTACCGCGGGCGCGAGTTCCGGCCCGGGGGCCTGGGAGGCGCCGCGCTTGGTGGGCGCGCGGCCTGCCTTTGCCAGGTGTTCGGCGGCAAGTTTTTCCGTAATGCGGACGGAGGCTCCCTGCCGGATGACCTGCTCGGCCAGCCATTTCTGCTCTTCGTGCGACTTGAGCGAGAGCATGACCTTTGCGTGTCCAACGGAAATCCTGTCATGCTTGAGCAGGGATTGGACATCGGGATCGAGGTCGAGGAGGCGCATGGAATTTGCGACCGAGGCCCGGCTCTTTCCAACCCGCTTCGAGATGTCTTCCTGGGTGAGTCCGAAATCGCGCGAGAGGCGTTGATAGGCCGAGGCTTCCTCAATCGGGTTGAGTCCCTCCCGCTGGAGATTTTCGATCAGGGCCAGTTCGAGAACCTCCCGGTCCGTGGCGGCGCGGACGATGGCGGGCGCATCGGCAAGGCCGAGTTCTTTGGCCGCGCGCCAGCGGCGTTCCCCGGCGATGAGTTCATATTTTCCATCCATTTTGCGCACGATGAGCGGTTGGATGATCCCGCGTTCCCGTATGCTTTCGACAAGCTCGTGGAGGTGGTCGGCGGGAAATTCGGCGCGCGGTTGAAGCGGGCTGGGAATAATGAGTTCGAGGCTCAACTTCTGGACCCGTTCGCCCAGTTCCTCCGAGGGAGCCGGATTGACAACGCGTGTGTTGATCAACGCGCCGAGTCCCTTGCCGAGTGCCTGCTTCGCCATAATGGAGTCCAACCTAAACATTCGATCCCATCGGCGACAAGCAGAAGGAGTGGATTTCGTCGCCGTTGCTGATAACCCATGAAGTCGTGATATCCGGACTTCGAGTTTGGGCGGACCATGAATCGAGGCCTGCGGCGGAGCAGATGGGACTGGACGAGGCATTGCTGCTCCGGGCCTGTCGTCCGATCGTCCGGTTTTACCGCTGGACGGCCCCGGCCGTCACATTCGGTTACGCGCAGAGATATTCAGACGTGTGCCTGAGCGCGGGGGCCCTTCCATCGATCCGTCGCTGGACCGGAGGCGGAATCGTATTCCACGGGCGGGACCTGACGATGGCGCTTGCCGTGCCGGCCGGCGAGGCGCTTTTCCGCATGGAGACGGCGATGGTTTACCAGCGGATTCACGATGCGCTTTTGGCGGTCATTGGCGAAACAATGCCTGGAGCGAGGCTCGCAAAGCCCGGGGATTGCCGTCCGGGGGCCGCATGTTTTCAAAGCCCGGCATCGAACGACATCCTCCACGGCGGAAAAAAGATCTGCGGCGGAGCACTTCGGCGCGGGAAGCAGGGATTGCTCTACCAAGGGTCCCTACACGGGGAGTTCTCCGCCCCGGCCCTGGCGCATTCCCTTTCCTCCTCCGTCGATTTCCACGAGCCGGACGGGGAAACCTTGCGGCTCGGCGCCTGCCTCGCGAAGGAGAAATACGGAACACCGGGTTGGAATGAAATGCGCTGAGCAGGAATCGGGTGGGCGGAATGATGGAGAACCCATATTCTTCCCGCATGAGTGACTATGAGAAAATCGCGGCCATCATCCGGCATCTGGATACGGCGCATGTCTCGCAGCCATCCGTTTCCGAGATGGCGGAGATGGCTGGCCTGAGCCTGTTCCATTTTCACCGGCTCTTCAAGCGCTGGGCGGGGATTTCCCCGAAGGATTTTTTGCAGTGCCTGACACTTGAACATGCAAAATCCTGCCTGCTCGATTCCCGGAGCATTCTCGATGCCGCGCTGGATGCCGGGCTCTCCGGCCCCGGTCGCCTGCATGATCTGTTTGTCACGATCGAAGCGGCATCACCCGGCGAGGTGAAGTCCGGCGGGGAGGGGATGCAGGTGGAATGGGGGATGGCGGAGAGCCCGTTTGGCCTGTGCAGCCTCGGGTGGAACAACCGGGGGATCTGCCATCTCGCATTTCATGACCAGGCGCCCGATTTTCCCGATGGATTGCAGGTCGAATGGCCCAAGGCCGCCTTTCGCAGAAAAGACGAAGCCGCGGGAAAACGGGCCTCAAAAATCTTCGTGAAGAAAACGGCGGACCGGATACCGGCTTTTGTCTCCGGGTCCGCTTTTCAACTGAAAGTCTGGCGGGCGCTCCTGCGGATTCCCCGGGGGAATGTCGCCACATATTCGAGCATTGCCTCCGCGATCGGGAATCCCGGCGCACTCCGGGCGGTGGGAACCGCCTGCGGAGCGAATCCCGTGGCCTGGCTGATCCCCTGCCACCGCGTGATTCGCGCGACAGGAATCGTGGGCGGATACCGTTGGGGAAGGGAGAGAAAGCGGTCGATGCTCGCGGTGGAGAGCGGCGGCAGGCGGGAATAGCCGGGGGCTCAGAGAGCGACCCGCACCGTGGCGGTCGAATTTGTCGAGCCGTCCTTTTTCTTGCCGTCTGTTCCCTTGCCACCACCACAGCCTCCGCCGGGGCAGGATCCTGCGAGTGCGGACGAGACGGTGAATGCGACGACCAACGCTGCTGAGAGAAGGAGTTTGTTCATAACGGCGAAAGGTCGCGCGGAAGTTCGGCGTGTCAAATGGAATTTCCTTCCTTCGACAACGGGAACGCAAAATTTTCGGCCGGCGGACGGTCCCGCATCCGGTCGCAGCGGGCGAGCATGACCGAGGCGGGGTTTTTCTTGGCGGGGAACGGTTCTTCCGCGACGGCACGGAGGAAGACTTCGCGCGCATCGGCCCAAAGCCCCCGCATGTACAGCCTCTTCGCTTCTTCGTAGGCAGCGATTCGCGTCCGGTTTTTTTCCCTTGCGGCATCCCCTTGTCCCAGGAGTTCGTGGAGATCGACGGCATGCAAGTGGCCGGGCACGAGAACCCGGTCCACATTCCGGAAGACAAGCGAGGGGTCGGATTGCGAGGCGGCGCTCATGGTTTCGCCGGAAACGAGGATCTCCGTGCCATAGTGCGAGCCGGCCGCCTCGATGCGCTGGGCGAGATTCACCGTGTCGCCCATCATCGTGTAGTTGAAGCGCAGTTCCGAACCGATGTTTCCCACGATGGCCGTGCCGGTATGCAGGCCAACCCGGGTTTGCATGAGCCCGACGACTTCCGGCCATTTGGCCTCATGGACCCAGCGCTCCCGAAGCCGGCCCTGGGCTTCCTGGAGGGCCAGGGCCGCCCGGCATGCGGCCGCAGCATGATCCTTGCAGGCGAGGGGGGCTCCGAACATGGCGATGATGGCGTCGCCGACATATTTGTCGAGCGTGCCTTCCTGGTCGATGACTGCCGAGGTGCATTCCCCGAGGTATTGGCACATGAGGTCCACAAGATCTTTCGGGCGCAATTTTTCCGCGATCGGGGAAAAGGAAACGATGTCGGTGAAGAATGCGGTGATCTCCACCTCTTCGCCACCGGTGCGGGGAGGGGTGTTCTTCTCGACCATTTCCTCGACGACCGTTGCCGACACGTAGGTTCCGAACAGGTTCTTGATTCTCCTGCGCTGATGTTCCTCGATGGCGAGCTGGCGCAACAGGGCGAAAAACGCGCAGGAGAGAGCCGCGCCCACCGGGGCGACGATCGGGACGAGAATCTCCGCTTTTGCGAAAAGCAGAAAGGCGAGGGCGACGTAGCCTGCGACGAGGAGCGCCGCCAGCGGCTTGCCCCACTTCGAGAAACGTTGGGACACGATGCCCAGCCATGCGGTGCCAAATCCGAGCCCTAAAATCAGCAGGATATTTGCCCAGACGGGCGGGCGGGATATGAAGCGTCCCGAGTCGAGGGTTTTGAAAAGATTGCCATGGAGCGAGACCTTGGGAACCTGGCTGGAACCGTTCAACGGAACTTCGGACGTATCCCTCAACAAGAAATCCGTGGGCCCGATCAGGACGACGCTCCCATTCAGCGCGGCGAAAAATTTTTCGGCGCGAGCTTTTTCCTCTTCGCTGCCCTCGCGGGCCAAGCGGTCGAATCCCAGCACGGAGGCAATGCCGACCATGGGATTTTCCTTCCACGGCAAAAACCAATTGGACTCCACGAACTGTCCAAAAGTCAGCGGGATCTCGAGAACCGGGCTGTTGTCCGCACCGTGAATCAGCATCCTGTTTTTCTGGATCTCGACGGCGGACTCATCAAGCCCGCGGGAAATCAAAAAAAGTTTGAGTCCCAGCGGCAGGTAGGTTTTGTGCTCGGTCCGGGCAAAGAACGGGACCCACCGGACCGCGGTATCAATCAGCCCGACTTGTCCCCATGTGGGCCCGACGACCGGATAATTCGGCAACTCGGGGAGATCGGCATCTTTGGGATCGTAGTTTTTTTCAAAAACAAACGGGAACGAACTCTTTTTGCCGAGAAGCCCGATCTCTGTTCCATAGGTTGCGGCAAGAACGACATTTGGATATTGGTTGATGACTTTTCCAAGTTCGATGCTTCCCGCCTCGGCCTCTTCCCGGCCGATCTGTGGAATTCCGGCCGCACCGAAGACAAAGTCGATCCCCACCGCCCGAACCTTACCCCGCTCAAAGAGCGCTTCGAGCGCCTTGGCGAAAATGGCTCTGCTCCAGGGAAAACTGCCATAGGCGACGATCGAGTCGGTATCGACGTTGACATAGCAGACTTTGATCGGGGAAGAAATCCATCCGCGAACCTCCAGCCTGGCGTCGATTGTCTTTTCTTCAAGAAAGGCGAGCAGTCCGTCTCTTCCCAGATTGCTGGGGTTTCCGCTAAGGGACAGGAACGGAACCTGTGAGAGCAGAATCCAAACCAGACAGATCCCCGACAAAACAAGGGACAACCCCCATTGGATTTGGAGCCTTTTCCCTCCCGCTCCCTCCGAGGGAAAATCTTTTTCCATTCAGAAAGAGCGCGGAAAGCAGAAAAAGAATGACGGAATCCTAGGACACCGGAGGGTTGGGAGTCGGAGTTGGGGTGGGGCTTCCCCCTCCGCCGCCGCCGCCGCCGCCGCCGCCGCCGCCGGGTGCTGTTCCGACATCACCCGTGCCCTGATCTCCTCCGAACCCAGCTCCACTATCGGTGGTGCCCTCGCCCGGGATTTCCGGAGCCCCTTCGGGAGCGCCTTCAAATGCCTGCTGTTGCGGGATCGCCGCCGCGACTTCTTCGACCAAGGCTTGGATCTGTTGGATCGTTTGCGCGCTCAACGGATTGACACCGCTGAGCGTGATGGTTCCCGTGACGGGATCCGAGGTCACAGTAACCATTTGTCCGTTGCTCAGCGTGACTTGTTGTCCATTGGTTGCGGCGAAATCCGCCAGGCCCTCCGGCAGATTCAAGGTGACACTGACCTGGCCTCCGGCTGTGGTATTGACCCTGACCTGAATGAGGGTGCCGCGGATTCCGGCGACGCCGACCGGGGTGCCGATCTTGAAAGTGGACCCTTTGTTCAATTTGGTGACATCGGCAATGATGCTGCCCTCGTCAACAGAAATTTTCGTTTGGGAAATCGAGGGCTCGGATTTGATTTTCGTGTAGTCCGTCTTGCTCGAGTCGAACGGGGTCTGGAGGAACTCGTCCACCGAAAATATGGAGCCCGGCTGGACGGTGACCGTCGTGCCATTGGAGAAAAGCAGCCAGGCCTGGGAATCCTTCCCGGTTTTGATCACATGATCCTGCTGGACAAATGCGCCTTCCTTGAGTGGCTCGGTGGATGTGGTGGCCTCGTCGGTCGTGGTGACATCACCCTGGACCTTCAGGACACGGACATTGCCTGCTTTGCCCTCGGCGGCGAACATCCGGCTTGTTCCACCCAGCAAAAGCACCAGGACCGCAATCGAGATGACGATGAGAGTTTTCATTCCTGAAAACATGGCATTGATCGGAGTTTCGGGAAAGAGAAAATTCTGATGAAAGTCATTTTGGGCGGGGGATGAAAAGCCAGGGGGGACGGACGTCCCGTCCGTTTGGAGACCCGGCTGCCAGCGGAGGGCGGTGCCGCACACGGGCGCGACGCGCGATATCCCTGTGCAATGCCGGTCGGATGCTTTTTCCACCGCCCCGGCAATTTTTCCGGGCGGCTTCTTATTCCGGTGACTCGCGCCAGAATTTTTCAAAGGCCTCCGTCCAGTCGCGGGATTCGACTCTTCCCCTGGCGGCAAGGCCCATGTGATGGCGCAGCGAAGGGTCGTCAACGAGCCGCCGGATCGCCCCGGCAAGTTCCAGGGAGTCAAGGGACTTGGTGACGAAGCCGTCCTTGCCGTGTTGGACGAGGTCCCTGGGCCCGCCGACATCGGAGACGATGGCGGGAATTCCGGAAGCCTGGGCCTCGAGGATGACATTGCCGAAGGTGTCCGTCGTGCTGGGGAAGACGAAAATATCCGCCGATGCGTAGGCCGCCGCCAAGTCTTCTCCCTGCAGGTATCCGGTGAAAATGGCATCCGGCAAAAGCCGCTTCATCTCGGCCATGTAAGGACCGTCGCCCACGATCAGCGGACGGACAGGCACATGGGATTCGGCCAGGCGGCGTGTGGCGGCCACGAGGACATCCAGGTTTTTCTCCTTCGAAACGCGCCCGACGAAAAGCATCCCGGTCTCGCCGTCGCGCAGCCCGCGGGATTTCCAGAAATCCGGGTCCCTTTTGGAGGCATGGAACATCCGCGTATCCAGCCCCCGGGGCAGGATGCGCAATTTTTCGCGGGCGATGCCCCGCTCGATCCAGCATTTGCGGTAATCCTCGGAATTCACGTAGATCACGTCCAACTGGCTGTAGAACCAGTGCATGAAATTCCATGTGAGTGTCTCCATGAAGGAATCGTCGGTCAGGATCCGGACATACTGGGGGAAGTCGGTGTGGTAGATGCCGACCACTCGGAGGCCGAGGGTTTTCGCGGCCGCCAGCGCGCAGAGCCCGGTGGGACCCGGCGTGCTGATGATGATCTCCGAGAAGCCGCCGCGTTCGAGGTAGTCGAAAATCTGGAGGAACGGCGGAAAGCTCAGCCGCTGGAGCTCATACTCGGGCAGTTCGAATTCTCCGATCGGCTGGAAATTTTTCAGGGGGATCCCGTGATTGGCGACTTCGGACCGGCAGGTGATGACGGTGATGTCATGTCCGGCTGCAACGCCCGCGGCGGTCATCTTCCGGATGGTCGTGGCCACGCCGTTCACATCTTCCAACGTATCGGTGAACCAGGCCCTCTTCCGGTTTTTCAGAAGATCCGGGATGCTTCCGCAGAGGGTCCTGGTGCTGTCCCGCATCCATTCGCGGCGGGGGAGCCGGAAAGCGTGGATGTAGGGGCTCAGCAGGCCGACCAGGGGAACCGCCGGAATGATCGTCTGGATGCTCTCGAAATATTTTCCGGTGGAAAGCTGTTGGATGAACTGCGTCACAAACCGGTATCCGAGCTGGTTGGCGATCAGGTTGGCGATCAGGAAGGCGCGGCGTTCCGGTTCCGCCACGCCGGCTGTTGCCCTGGACATCGCCACCTTCATTTCTGGCTTTCCGAAAAACGACGCCAGGTCTTTCCAGAGCGAACTGGAACCGGCTTTGGCCATCTCGAAGAGCTTGCCCGTCGCGATTCCCTGCGCGAGGAAACCGAGTTTGTCGCCGAGGGAAAACTCGGTCGGATCCTGGCCTTCCATGAACCGGGAGAAGATTCTTTCGAGGAGCCCGGTTCCCGGATCTCCGGGTTTGAGGGAGAGGCGGGCCTTGGCATACTGGAAGGCGGTGCTGTAGGTGCTGTGGGCGAGGGTGAGGGGGGTCCCGGATTCCCCGTCTGCTTCGCATTCGCCTCGGCGCACGCAGTTCAAAAATTCCGCGGGTTCCCCGCAGGATGGCGTGGAGGTGAACGCCCTCGCCGGGTGCGTGCCCCCATGATCGTCCGAACCTCCGGTGAAGACTTTCTTCCACGGTTCCCCGTGCGTGGGATCCAGGCCTGTTCGCGCATTGAAAATTTCCATGTGTCGCGGGGTCAGATTTCCGAAGACCAACCGGGTGACATCGCTGACGAGGCCAGAATATCTGCCGTTGATCCCTTCGAAATGGCGGAACAACAAGGCGAGCTTCTGGAGGTGGAGGGCGGTCAGCTTTTCATTGATGCTGTAAAAGGGATGGGCGACGGCATGGGCGATGTTTTCCGCCGCCAGCAGGGCCTGCATTTCGTAGATGTTCTCGCGGGCATCCTGGATCAGGCGATGCTGGGCTTCTGTGATTCCCCAGACGAGAATGTGGACCCGGCACTCGTCCTCGGGGAAATGGGCCGTGACTTCCTCGCCGACAAGGACGCCGGGCAGGTGCGCGATCTCAAGGCATCCGCTGATCGTGTTGTGGTCGGTGAGGGTGACGAAGTCCATGCCCGCCGCCCTGAGGCGGTTGTAGGTTTGCAGCGGGTCGGAATAGCTTGCGGGAAAATCCAGCCGCCGCAGCACCCAGTCGGCCGCGCGGTCGCTGTGGCGTGAATGGATGTGAAGGTCGGCTCGGGAGATCGGAGGATTCATTGGGCGGCCCGCATGCGGGACAGCCAACCCTCATAGGTCATCGGCCTGCGCGCGGCAAGCGCCTTGCCGAGGATTCTCAAAATCTGTCCCCGGATCGCGGGATGGTCCCAGTCCGGCGGATGAATCCCGATCCGGGTCAGCGGGCACCGGACGGTCTTTTGGAAGAGGAGGGAATTCCAGGCCAGGCTGCACGTCCGCCGCCAGCCCGCCCGGACGCTCCAGACCTGGCTCCGGCTCCGGCGCATGATCCCGGTGCGGAGATCGCTCACGGTCGCGATTCTCGTCGTGTATTGAAATCCGGCCTCCCGGACGGCCTGCTCGGCGTCCATGCCGAGAAGCCATGCCGGCGCAATGAAGCCGGTGACGCCGACACCGCAGGCCTCGACGGCGGCCCTGCCGCGGTCCAGGAGTTGTCGGGCGACCGGTTTTTCCAAATCAAAAAACTCGCCTTCACCGGCCGTGTAGGAACGTGTGATCAGGCGTTTCAGCGGGCCATCGGTGGTCCGGTTTTCCCGGAGGTGGTGATATCCGTGCAGCACCGCCTCGTTCCCCTGCGCGCAGGCCGCCCTGAGCCACTCCGCAAAAGCGGCGTCTTCACTGGCCAGTCCCCGGTGGTGATGATCGGGAACGACGAGCAGGGACACGCGCCCGACCCCTGCCGATTCCAAGTCGGACAGGATCCGTTCCGTGCGGTCCCGGGTGGCCGGACTCACGTCGTGAATCGAGACCACCAACGCCTTGCCGCCGGGCACTTCTTTCTTGTCTTCCGCTTTTTGCATTTGCCAAGAAGCTGTGATAGGGGAAAGTGATTGGAATGTCAGAAGAAAATCAGAGACCGCCGAACGACAACCGTCAGCGCCCGGGCGGGGGCAACGACCCGCAGATGAACTGGAGGGGGCTTGTGCTCTTTGCCGTGGCCCTCGCGCTCATCGGCGGCGCTTTTCTTTTCCGGGGGAACAACTTCGCGCAATCGGAGCCGGTCACGTATCCCAAGTTCCTCGAGCTCGTCAAAGCGGGCAAAATCGTGAACACGGCCGACGCCCCGCTGGAGCTCGTCGTCGAGGAGGGCCGGAACACCCAGTATCTCGAAGGCAAGGTCAAGCAGAAGTCGAAGACCACCGGCGAGGAAACCGCCGTTCCTTTCCGCACGCCCATTTTCACGTCGTTCAACGGTTCCGACATCCAGAAGACGCTCGCCGAGGCGGGGATCACCCCGTCGATCGTCCCCAAATCCGACTACCTCGCTTCCGCGGTCGTCAGCTTCCTGCCCATCCTCCTCTTCCTGGTCATCCTCTATTTCTTTTTCCGCTCCCAGATCAAGATGGCCGGCAAGGGGGCGCTCAACTTCGGCAAGTCCAAAGCCCGGATGATGTCGAAGGAAAAAAACCGGATCACGTTCAAGGATGTCGCCGGAGTCGAGGAGGCCAAGGACGAAGTCCAGGAACTCGTCGAGTTCCTCAAAGATCCCAAGCGGTTCCAAAAACTCGGCGGGCGCATCCCCAAGGGCATCCTCATGGTGGGCTCGCCCGGCACGGGAAAGACCCTGCTCGCGCGCGCCATCGCCGGCGAAGCGGACGTCCCATTCTTCTCGATCAGCGGCTCGGATTTCGTCGAAATGTTTGTCGGCGTCGGAGCCTCCCGCGTCCGCGACATGTTCGAGCAGGGGAAAAAATCCGCGCCCTGCCTGATGTTCATCGACGAGATCGACGCGGTCGGACGCCACCGCGGCCACGGCCTCGGCGGCGGGCACGACGAGCGCGAGCAGACGCTCAACCAGCTTCTGGTCGAGATGGACGGGTTCGACACGCAGGACGGCGTCATCATCATCGCCGCGACCAACCGCCCGGACGTCCTTGATCCGGCCTTGCTCCGCCCCGGGCGCTTCGACCGCCAGGTCACCGTGAGCCTGCCCGACGTGAAGGGCCGCGAGGAAATCCTCAAGGTCCACGCCAAAAAAGTGAAGCTCGGCGAGGCGGTCAACCTGGCCGTCCTGGCGCGCGGAACGCCCGGCTACTCCGGCGCGGAGCTGGCCAACGTGATCAACGAAGCCGCGCTGCTCGCCGCCCGGAAAGGGATGAAGTCCATCGGCCAGCACGAGCTCGAGGAGGCCCGCGACAAAGTCCGCTGGGGCAAGGAGCGCCGCAGCATGGCGATGAGCGAACGCGAGAAGATTTCCACCGCTTGGCACGAGGCCGGCCACGCCCTCATCAACGTGATTCTCGAACACACCCACCCGCTCCACAAGGTGACGATCATCCCCCGCGGACCATACCTCGG
>JBAYWC010000058.1:0-17032 GCA_041674265.1 Terrimicrobiaceae bacterium | reverse complement strand
TCCGGCTCTCCCTTCGCTCCAGGCACCATCACTTCGTAGTGTTCAAGCACCCTGCGATGACAATCAAGTGTCGCCCGCGTCTCTCAGGGGGCATCCTGCTTCAGGATGCCCCCTGAGCAGTTAGGATGCGATCGCATCAATGATTTGTAAGCGGATATTTATGCCGGATTGCTTTGAGGTTGTCAGAGACGCGCCGGGCGGCAATCTTCTGCTGCTGTGTTGCTTGCTTATTACGTTCACGATCTCAGCCCTTTTCTCCTGGATTTCGGGAATGGCATGGGCATCCGCTGGTATGGGCTCGCGTATGTCGCCGCATTTTTTGTGGGATACCGGCTCTATGTCCACCTGACGAGACTGGGCTACTCGGACCTCGCGCCCGCCCAGGTCGGCGATTTCATCACGAGAGCGGCTCTTTTCGGGGTGATTCTCGGCGGAAGGCTCGGGTACATGCTCCTCTATGACTGGGCGAATTTTTCCTCCAACCCGCTCGTTTTCTTCAAATTCTGGGACGGCGGGATGTCCAGCCATGGAGGCATGATCGGCATCGTCGTCTTCACCTTCATCTACTCGAAACGCCAACGCGTCTCCTGGCTCAACATCGGAGACAACCTCGTGGTCGTCGCGCCGGTCGGGCTCTTTTTTGGACGGTGCGCGAACTTCATCAACGGGGAGCTTTACGGTCGCGTCACGAGTGTCCCCTGGGCCATGCAGTTTCCCAAGGAGCTTTACGACGCCCCACCGGAGACCGTCCAGCTCGTGATCTCGGAGGCGGCCACCCTGAATCCCCAATGGACAACCATCGAGGCGGTATTGGACAATGTGGGGCTCTCCGCGGCGCTTCGCGGGCAATTGGCGGGCACGCTCTCTCCGCGGCACCCCTCGCAGATTTACGAGGCCCTTCTGGAAGGCGCGATCCTCTTTGGCATCCTCTACATCCTCCGCACCCGCTTCCGGCTTCCCAATGGCGTCCTCACAGGTGTTTTCTTCTTCGCCTACGCGATCCTCCGGATCATTGGAGAAGTGTTCCGGGAACCGGATGCCCCGCTGACACTCGCTCTTTCCCGCGGCCAGTTTCTGTCGCTCTTTCTCGTGGTCATGGGCCTCGGATTCCTTCTTTGCGCCTTCCTCAAACCCACATGGGCGCCAAAATTCCGCCCATGAGACACAGCCGGATGATTCTTGCAATTCTCGCCGCCCTGGCATTGGGCGCCTATTTTGTTTTTCGGATTCCACACTTCTCGTCCGTCCCGCACCCGGCGCGCGACTACCCGGAAGCGCTGGCAAAATTCTCGGAACTTGAGAAAAGGGAATCCCCCCTGCCGCTTCTGCCCGTGGGAAAAAGCCGGCTTTTCACGCACGGCAAAAAGACGGGTCGCGTTTTTGTCCTTCTCCACGGTCTCACAAACTGCCCCGAGCAATTTGTTCCGCTGGCGCGCACCCTGTTCCAATCGGGTGCCAATGTCATCCTGCCGCGCGCCCGCCATGCCGGTTATGCCGATGTCATGAACGATGTCCAGGGCCTGCAATCCGGGCAGGATCTTTTGGATCAGGCGGCCGGCGGGCTGGACATCGCGGCAGGTCTCGGAGACCGGGTGACGCTCGTGGGACTGTCCGGAAGCGCGGTGGCGGCGGCCTGGATGGCCGAAAACCGTGACGGCATCGAGTCCGTGCTTCTCGTCTCCCCGTTCTTCGGGCTCGAGGGACACGCCGTCTGGATGATCGACTTCCTGTCGGCCATTCTTTCCAAGGCCCCGAATTCCTACAGGTGGTGGAACGAGGAATTGAAGGAAAAAATCCCCGGCCCAACTTATGCCTATCCCCGTTACGGAACTTTCTGCATGGCGGACACGATCCAGCTTTCGCGCGATGTCCGCGCCGGGATGAGCAGGCATCCGCTCAAAGCCGGACGGCTGGACATCCTGACCACAGGCACCGACAAGGGAGCCAACAACAGCCTCACCAATCAACTCGCCGCGGAATGGGAATCGGAGAATCCCGGACGTGTCACCCGCTTCGAATTTCCCGAAAAAGACGGCGTCCCCCACGACATGATCGACATCCACCAGCCCGACGCCAAAATCGGGATCTCCTATCCGAAAATCCTCGGGCTTCTCGGTGTGCCCTCCCCGCGGGACCGGGAGTAGCCGCTTCCGTTCTTGTCGCCTCATTCCGCCACGGGTATGTTTTGTGCGTCCATGCACAAAGGCTCCCTCGCTCTCCTTCTTCATGCCCACCTGCCATGGGTCCGCCATCCGGAGCATGACGAATTTTTTGAAGAAGACTGGCTTTACGAGGCGATCGCCGAGACCTACATCCCGCTGCTGAAAATCCTCCGTCGCCTGGCCTTTGAAAAAGTGGCGGTGAAAGTCACCTTCACGATGACCCCGACGCTCTGCGCGATGCTGCGGGACGGGCTGTTGCAGGACCGGGCGGAGAGGTATCTGCACCGCGGGGTGGAGCTGGCCCGGCGGGAGATCGAGCGCACCGAAGGGAACGGCGCCCTCAACGACCTCGCGCGGTTCTACCACCGGACGCTCACCGGAGCCCGGGACTTTTACACGAAGGAGATCGCCCGCGATGTGGTCGGGGCATTCGCCCAGTTGCAGGAGGAGGGGATGATCGAGATCATCACCTGCGCCGCCACGCACGGGTTTCTTCCGCTCATGGAGTCGTTCCCGGAGGCGATGCGCGCCCAAATTTTCATCGGGAGGGATTATCACCGCGAATGCTTCGGCCGCGACCCCGCCGGCATCTGGCTGCCCGAATGCGGATATGTGCCGGGGATCGACCGGATCCTGCAGGAGGCCAATTTGCGGTGGTTCGTCGTGGATGCCCACGGGCTCATGTATGGCGAGCCTCGTCCGAGGTTTGCGATTTATTCGCCCTACTTCACCCCGGCCGGGCCCGCGGTGATCGCGCGCGACCGGGAATCGAGCAAGCAGGTCTGGAGCGCGAGGGAGGGGTACCCGGGAGATCCCGCCTATCGGGATTTCTACCGCGACATCGGGAACGAGCTTCCCGAGGACTACCTGCACCAGGTTTTTCCGAATGTCGGGCACCGCAGGAACACCGGGATCAAGTATCACCGGATCACCGGGTCCGAACACAAGGAGATTTACAACCGGGGATGGGCGATGGGGGCCGCGGACGCCCATGCCGGGGATTTCGTGCGCAACCGCGAGCGCCAGATCGGGCACCTCCGCTCGATCCTGCCGGTGGAGCCGCTGGTCCTCAGCCCGTTCGATGCCGAGCTGTTCGGCCACTGGTGGTTCGAGGGACCGGAGTTTCTCGATCTTTTGCTGCGGAAGGCGGCCTTCGACCAGAGCGTCTTCCGGCTCACGACGCCGAGCATATATTTGTCCGAGAATCCGACCCTCCAAATGGTGGCCCCCTCGCCCTCGAGCTGGGGAAACAAGGGCTATTGGGAGGTGTGGCTCGACCGCTGCAACTCCTGGATTTATCCGCACCTTCATGCCGCCGCGGCCCGGATGGCGGAGGACGCGCGGAAACATGCGAAGACCCGGTCGAAATCCATCCAGCGCGCGCTCAAGCAGATGGCGAGGGAACTCCTGTTGGCGCAGTCGAGCGACTGGGCCTTCCTCATGAAAACGGGAACGGCGACCGGATATGCCACCCAGCGCACAAAAGATCATCTGCTGCGATTCACCCGGCTCCATGAAATGCTTGTGGAAGGCAACAAGGATGAAGGGTTCCTCGCCGCCTGCGAGGCCCGCGACAATCTCTTTCCGGACATCGACTGGAAGCATTACATCTGACCGGGTGAACAGAGATGAAAACGGAGGAGGAATGATCCGGGCGAGCGATACGCAGGGGGCATGGGCGTCTCGCCCGTGTGAGGCACTGCCTCCGACACGATGTCCGGTCTCCGAACGGGCGGGACGCCCGTTCCCCCTGACTCTTTGCGTCAGACATGCGGGAGTTGGGGCGGCGTTCCTTTTTGCCGCGGTGGTGCTGCTCTCCCTCGCCTCCCTTCGGGCCGGAGACGATCTGGAGTTCGCGGTTCCGGATGACGGGCTGATCACGCTCGGAGTTTTTGACAGCTCGGGGAAACTCGCGCGCACTTTGCACCAGCTCGCCAAAGAAGAAGATTTCCGGACCGGCCTCAACGGACTCATCACCTCGTGGGATGGAAAAAACGATGCCGGGGAACGGGTGGCATCGGGGCACTATCATGTGCGGGGCTACCTGATCGGCGAGGGCGTGCGCGTATCGGGCGAAAATTTCCTCTTCAACGACTGGGCGGCCGACCCGGGATTTCCCGGCTTCGAGAGAATCGGGGATTTTTCCCTGCTCGAAAACGGGGATGTGATCCTTCTCGCCAGTGTTGCCACAGATGGCAATTTGCTGGCGAGGTTTTCTCCGGACAAAGGATTTCTTTGGTCCTGCAAGATCGTGCAAACGGTCGGGGGTTTGTCAGCCATTCCGGTCTTCCGGCAGACAGGTTCCGCCGGGCATCTTCTGGACGGGTCGGCGGCCTCACGCCTGTTGCTCGCGCCCTCGCCAAGGTTTCCGCCTCTGCTGGCGGCGAATTCCTCAACCGCCCTCGTCGTCACCGAAGAAGGCGCCGGCCTCCATGCTCTCGACGACGGGAAGAAAATAAGGGGAATTCGCCAAGAAGCGGACGCCCCCCCCCTGGCGCTGGCGGCAAACGACTCCTGCATGTTCACCAGTTTCCGTGGCGTTCTGGCAGAGGCTGTGCTTCCGGATCTCTCACCGGCAAGCCCGGCGTTCCCGCCCTCCCCTTTCACCTCGATGGATGCCGATGGCTCCGCGCTCATCGGAGCCTCGCCGGATGGCGCCTGGATCCGGAAGGGATCCTTCACGCAAGTCGCCCTGCCGACTGCTGCAAAAAGCGTGTCGCTCGGAACACCCGGAACCTTTTGGTTTGTCGGGGTCGAGAACGGGACGACGTTTGTCGGCCAGGCCTCGTTTGGTGGCGAGATCCTGCGTTTGCTCAGGCCTGCGGGCAGCGATCCCAAACCGGAAAAAATCCGCGCTTCCCGGACCGCGGAAAAATTTGCCGTGCTCGAATCGCTTCCCGGTCTCCAGCGCCTGCGGGTGATGGCACGCGCGGAAAGCGGTGAATGGACGATCGAATGGGAGCGGACGCTCCACGAGTCCGAAACCTTCGGCTTCGTGGATGGGATGCCGACCGCGAATACCGGCGGCGCCGCGCAGGAGAAAAACCTGCGGTACCGGCTGAAGGAAAATCCGCTCACTGGAAAGCACGACTTCCTCGCCATGCGCGCGGAATTCGACGCATCCGGTTCCCGCCTCGTCTCACCGGACGGGCTGCCGTTAGTGGAGGTCAGCTCACGGCCGGATATCCGCCGCGTGGTCATTCACCGCGGGGACAAACCCGACACCCTCCGTCTCCTCCAAGGCAATGGCTCGTTCGCCGAGGAATTCTCGATCTCCGGGCTCGACGACATTCTTCCGCTGGATGCGGGCGGAATCGATATCCCGTGATTTCCAAAAATCCAATTGGGCAGGAGGCCGATTTCACGCTATCCTGAACAGCATGAAGAAACTCTCCCTGTTCCTGATCGTCCTTCTTCCCCTGAGTTCCGCCATGGCGCGTCCGCGAGCCGGCGGATTCAACGTATCGCGGGAGGGTCCGAATGGCGGCTCTGTGGATGCCGAAGGGGTGAGAGTCGGGCGCTTTGGCACGGGCAGCGTCAGCGCGGAAGGACCGAACGGCGGGACCTACGATGCATCCGGCACGAGGGTCGGTCGTTTCGGCACCGGCAGCGTCAATGCAGAGGGTCCGAACGGCGGCACGGTCAGTCGTTCCTCCACCACCTGGAACGGATACCGGAGCGGTTACATTTACCGGGGGGGCGTTTATCGTCCGGCCAATGTCGTGGTCAATACGGCCTATGTGGCTCCGATCGGAATCTATGCGGGGTGGAGCGTCATCGCCCGCCCGTATTACATCACCTATCCGGTGTATGCGACTTATCCCGTCCAGGTTTCCGTGCAGGTCGAACTCCAGCGCAAGGGATACTATGGCGGACCGATCGATGGAGACATCGGACCACAAACGCAGAAAGCCATCGCAAAATATCAATCGCAAAACGGGCTGCCCGTGAACGGCCAGATCAACGAGGCCCTGCTGAAGTCGCTCCACATCATGTGATCTGCCATCCGGGCCGGGAGGGACGCGCTGCGCCGCTTTTCAACGATCCGGGACCGGCTGGCGGGATTGGAGGATCTGCTGCTGGCTGGGAAGCGAGGGGGCCTTTCCGCCCCAGAGCAGCCGGCTGGGGCGCTCGCACAGATCCCTGAGCAGAATCTTCGAGTAGGTCGAAGTCACTTTCAGGTTTTCCGCGGTCACACGAAACCCCGAGATCGCGCTGGAGAGGTTTTTCGCGTTGTCCTGGATGAGGCCCTCGCTTTTTTTTGCGAGGGATTCCATGGACGCGGCGGCGCTGTCGAAGCGGGTGATAGCCCGTTCGATGCGCTCTTTGTTGTCCGAGACAAGCGAGCGGGTGTCGGACATGACGGCTTTGGCGTCGGACACGACGAGCCCCGCGTCCTTCACCACAGGCTTCAGCTCGGCGAGGAGGTTTTGCGTGCTTTCAACGATCAGGTCGATCTTCGTGAACAAATCCCCGGCCTTTTCGGGCGCGTCCCCGCCAATCGTCTTCCGGAGGCCGTCGATGGCGTCATCCACATTCCTCGCGAGCTTGTCGAAGGTTATGGGGGTGATGCCGTTGAGAACCTCCCCTTCCGCGAGAAGCGGGGCTCCCGTGCCTTCGTCCTGCAGCAGGACAAACTTGTCGCTCAAAAGCGTGTCTGCCGCGACGCTCACACGGGCATTTTTTGTCAACGGGGGAATGTCCCGGAAAAGATTGAGGGCAATCTCCACAAGGTGATTCGGATCGGCGGCGCGCTCGGTGGCGGTAAGCATGCGAACGCCCGAGACCGAGCCTGCGGGGGCTCCGGCAAATTTCACCTGCGAGCTGACTTTGATGCCGGTGATATCGTGAAACCTGACACGAACGGCATGCCCGTCATGCACGAGAACCCTGCCGCCCAGGCCCATGACGAGCGCGATGAACAGCACGACGCTGCTGGCGATCACCGAAATGGCGATCCACGCGTCGGACGCCCGCTTTTTCAATACCCCGGCACCTCCATATCCCGGATGTCTAAATCGGGAGGGACACGGCATCAAGGCTGAACTGGATTGAAATGCAGGAACCTGCGTAAACTGGCAAAAATGTCAGTGCAGAAGCCCCAATCAGCGCCGTTGCGGACGAGGTTCCGCCAAGCGTGGATCCCCGCGTCGCTCGGGGCGGCCCTGCTGGTCTGGTTTTTGCATCCCCTGCTCCTCTCCTGGGCTCTGACCAAGGTTTTGGAAACATGGTCCTCCGCCAACCATTTGTCCTTTTCCGCGGAAAAAGTCGCCGTCCGGCTCGATGGGCCGGTCGTCATCGAGGGAGTGAAGTTTCGCTCCCTTCCGGGGAGCGGACTCGCGACGTCGCTGGACATCCCGCGCTTCGAGTGGCACTGGAGCGGGTTCTCCGGCCTTTTCTCGGACAAGGAAGGATTTGCTCGCAGTTTGACGGTGAAGGGCCTTTCGGGAATCTGGGACCTCTCCGCGGGCGGACCCTCCCCCCATGAGACAGCCGGGTGGTTCTCATGGAAGTGGCTGCCGCGGGAAATCGTCCTCGAAGTTCCTACCCTCGAATTGTTGGGGAAAAACGCGAAGTGCCGGCTTCGTGATTTTGCGTTGAACCTGAGCGAGATCGCTGCCGGGCAGATGGAGGCCGGTTCATTTTCCCTTTACCGTGGGGGATATTCCAAATCGCTCGGACCGATCCGGGCCCGCACGGCATGGAAAAATGGCGCCCTCTGGCTTGCGGGAATGGAACTGGCGCAGGGGATCACGGTCGAAAACCTTTCCCTGGATTTTCTTCACGCCGACGGGCCCGCGGTCTCCCTGACCGCGGCGTGCTTCGGCGGATCGCTCCGGAGCGACCTGACGTTCCAGGCATCGGGCGGCCTGCTGGACATGGCGGCCTGGGCGTCCAACATCCCGCTCGACCAGCTCGCCCCGCTGCTGGGAATCCCCGGTGAAATCACCGGCAAGCTTGCCGAAGGACGATTCACCTATCGCGGGCATCCGTCCCGCCCGGCCGATGCGGAGGCCTCGCTGCGCCTGATGGCGGACGGTTTCCAGTGGAACAAGCGCGGGTGGGAATCGCTCGTCGTGGGAGCCAGCCTGATCCACCGCAGGCTCGTCGTCACGGATTTCGATCTGCGACAAAAGAAGAACAGCGTGAATTTCAACGGGGAGATCTCGCTGGCCGAAGGGTGGTCGCAAATTTCCCAATCCCCCTTCCTTGTCAATTTCCATGCGGACATCCACGAGCTCGGCGCGCTGGCCGGATTGCTCGGAGGCCCGCTCGATGAGACCTCGGGACGCCTGTCGGCCTCGGGCTCGATGACCGGTCACCCGGGGGAATTGGATGGCTTTTTGACCATCGAGGCCTCGGATGTGGCCTTCCGGTCCCTGCCTCCCAGCTCGCTCCGCGTGGAATCCGTCTTCCGGAAAAACGAGATCGATGTCGTGGTCTGCGATTTGTATTCCCCAAAGGGCACGGCCTCCCTGCGGGGCACGGTCGGGATCAGGGCTCCGCACCAATATGCGGCGGAGTTGGATGCCCGCATCGCGGACCTGGCCGTTTACCTCGCGCCTTTTCACGCCCCCGGCGCGGAGCAGATCTACGCGGGAGCGCTCGACATGCGGTGGCAGGGAGACGGGAATTGGAAATCCCATTCGGGAGCCTTCGACCTGAAATTGCGGGACTTTGTCGCCGGTGTCACCCCCGCGGGACTCACCGGCAGGTTCATGGGCACCTACTCCCCACAAAACCTCTATTTTTCCAAACTGGAGATCGAGAACGGGCCGCTCAAACTGGATTCGCGGGCGACTGTCGCGAGTTCCGGAATCACCTTGAAGGATGTCGGACTGAAATCCGGGCACACCTCCCTGCTCGAAGGGTCGGCATTCGTTCCGATGGATCTCTTTGCGGTTCTTGGCGGCAAGGACTGGCGCGCCGCCATCGATCCCGGGCGGGAAGTTTACCTCCGTTTGGCCACTCCCAAGGAACTCGATCTCCGCGCGTTGCTTCAATTGGCGGGCCAGGATGTTCCGCTGGAGGGGCGGGTGCGCCTGAATGTGGAGGCGGGGGGCCCGCCGACACGGCTCTCCGCAAAAGGGGATCTTTCCGGCCACGATCTTCTCTGGAAGCTGCCGGGCACAGATGTCCCTTCTTCCTCCCTGAGCATGACATTCGCGGCGGACGACGGGGCCGCCTCGCTGAGCGGGCTGCTGGAGACAAAGAAATTTCCGTCCGTGACGATCTCGGCGCACATGCCATTCGGCTTGGTCCGCACCGGGTCCGGCGACTGGCAGTGGACGAATCCGTCCGGGTCATTCCATGCGGCGCTGGATTTTCCGCGGACCGATCTGGCGGTTTTCCGTCCGTTCCTTCCCCGCCTCGGGTGCCTGGGCGGATCCGTCTCCGGCAAGCTGGAATTCTCCGGAACAATCGGGGCGCCACAGACGAACGGACGGATCGAATTGCAAGGCGGAGGATTGGAATTGCCTTTCGGGATTCCCGCCGTGGAGAACACGGAGGCGGTGCTCGCCTTTGACGGTCAGCGCATGCGGATCGAGCGCCTCCGTGGCGACATCGGATCGGGGCCGTTCCAGATTTCCGGCGACATCGGACTCTCGAATCCCGCGAATCCGGTGTGGGATCTTCGGTTCCGTGGAGTGAAAATCCCTTTCGCGCGGGGCGCCGGCATGAGACTTCGCGCCAATGTCGAGGCCGGCTTCAAGGGGGGCAATTCCGCAGGGGAAATCCGCGGAACAATCCGCTTTGTGGATGGCAGGATCTCTCATCGTTTCGAGATCACCCCGTTTTTGCCCGTTGCCCAGGAGAAATCTGCGAAGACCGCTTTTCAGCCGCCATGGACACCGGGGGCGATCCCGGATCCCTTCGCCCGCTGGACGCTGGATCTGAAAATCGAAAATGAGACACCCTTCCTGATCCAGGGACACATCGCGCCCGGCGAGATCATCCCGCATGTCAGGCTGGAGGGAACGCTCGGGCAACCGGTTCCCGTGGGACGCGTCATCCTCAGGGACGTTCAGGCGTTTCTGCCGTCCACCACGATCAATATTCCCGATGGACGCGTGGATTTTTTGCCGGATTCCCCATGGATCCCGCTGCTCGACGTCCGCGGAACGGCGCAAACACCCGACTTTGAAGTCCAGGCCTACGCCTTCGGGCCGTTGAACGAAAGGAAGCTGATCTTGCGTTCGGAACCCCAGCTTCCACAAGAGTCGATCATCCTGCTTCTGATGACGGAAATTGCGGCGGAAGACCGGGCATCCGGACCCGGTTTCTGGGAACCAGCCGCGGGGCAGGGCATGTTCCTGCGTTCATTTTCCAGGCCACTCGCCCTGCCGGGTGCGCTAAGCCCTCTCCAGATTCAGGCGATGCTTCCGCGCCCGCCGGGAGAGCGGGCTCCCATGCCGGGAAGGCTCAGGCTCATGGATCATTGGGATCTGATGACAGAGCGCGAGGAATACGGCTTTTTCAATGTCGGCGCAACCTACACCTGGCGGTTTCGATGAAAATCCGTCTCCTTGAAAGATGCGGGCGCAAAAAGGCAAAAAATGGGTAACTGCTCAGGGGGCATCCTGCTTCAGGATGCCCCCTGAGCAGTTACCCCGCATCTTGAAAATACGCGGCGGCCGGGCTTGCGGGGGTTGCCACCCACTTCCGCTCCCTGCTGGTGCCCGTATTTGCTCTGCACCGTCGAGTCCCAGTCCAGAATGAGATGCTCTGGCAGCCAGTTGATGACATTGTGGGCCTCGGGGTCCGGTCTGTTCTTTTTTGGTAGATTCTTGAACTTCCCCACCAACCTTGAGCGAAGATTCGGCCATATCAGGTCTATGGCACCTTTCTCCGCCCCACATTGCCCGCCGCGGGCGTTTCTCGCGCCGGGTGTGGCGTTTTGCCCCTTTCCGCGGGCTTGCTTCTCGCGTTCATGGGTGATCCCGTGGCGTCTCTACTTCGCGCAGGAGGGCTTCACCAGTTCGGCATAGTGACGCCGAATAATGGCCGGAGAATTTCCCGCTTCAGTTGCTACTCGGGGAAGGTCCCAGCCCGGCAAGGAAAGCACCAATGTCCGGAGTGAGGATATTGGTGCTTTCCTTGAATGTCTTTCGGGTGCGCTCACCGAAACATGAAAAAAGAAACCCCTATGAAAAGCGTTGAAACAAAAAAAGAATTACCCCCGGAACAACGTGAAGAACTGCTCAGTGCGTTGAAGGCCCGGTTCGAGAAGAATATGGACCGCCACAAGGGTCTGGAATGGGCCGCGGTAAAAGCCAGGCTGGAAGCCAACCCGGAAAGGCTGTGGTCACTCAATGAAATGGAAAGAACCGGCGGGGAACCGGATGTGGTTGGCCGTGACAAAATGACGGGCGAGCACCTCTTTTTTGACTGTTCGCCGGAAAGCCCCAAAGGCCGCACAAGTGTTTGTTACGACCGGGAAGGGCTGGATTCGAGGAAAGAACACAAACCAAAAAATAGCGCTGCTGACATGGCGGCGGCCATGGGCATCGAGCTTCTGACGGAAGAACAATATCGGGAGTTGCAGAAACTGGGAAATTTCGACACGAAAACGTCGAGCTGGGTGAATGCGCCTGCTGATATCAGAAAACTCGGAGGCGCCCTCTTTGGGGGTCGCCGCTTCGGCCATGTTTTCGTGTATCACAACGGCGCGCAGTCCTACTATGGTGCCAGGGCGTTCCGTGGCTCGCTGAGAGTCTGAATCAGATCAAGCGGAAAAATGGGGCGCAAGCGGGCGCGTTCAGCACCTTTCGGAGGCGAAGGAAGACGGGGCGCGAAGGGTGCCGCCCTCATGCCACTCACCGGGGATGAGGACCTTGCGGGGCTGCCGGGGCATGCCGATTTCGTTGCGGCTCAGTTGTCCGATCAACAGGTCCACGGCGGCGGCGCCGATCAGTTCATGGTTTTCGCGGATTCCGCTCCAGTTTTCGACATCGTCCACGACGTTCAGGTTGACCAGCCCGCATTCTTCGGGAACCGAGCGCCCCGAGTCCTGCACCCACTCGCGCACCACGGGATTGATGGAGAGAATCGCATCCGGCTTGTAGGTATCCAGCCAACGGTCGAAGGCCGCGGGCCGGCCTTCCTTGAAGCGTTCCAGGAACAGGATGGGGAGGCGCTGGGCTTCGGGGAGATGGGATTGCTCGACGAGGAACGCGGCCTGCGACCTGCCTTCGGACTCCCGGTCCAGATAGCGGCTGTAAATGAAGCCGATGCGGGTATAGCCGCGCTGAATCACCGTCTGGAAAGCCAGGCGGAGATTGAAATAAAAGTCCCGGTCCGCGATGGGAAATCCCTGCGGGTAAAATCGCGAGGCGCTCATCGGGGCCGGGCCCGATCCGCTCAGGTTGCCGCTTCCCACCAAGGCGATGACACAATCCGCCCACTCTTCGAGCAGGAACTGGTGGTGCAGCATCAGGGGAAGGATGACGCCAAAAATACCCCGCTGGCGCAGAATTTCGGAAATGCGCCCCACTTCCGCCACGCCCGCATTCGAGTTTCCCCCGATCGGAATCTCCTCGAGCCGGAACCCCCTCTCCTCGCAACGCTGCCGCGCCCCGCGCAGATAGCCGCGCAACCAGGGAAATTCCTGCCAGCAAGTGGGGTTCGGGTAGTCATTCAGCCAAGCCAGGGCGGACTGCATCGCCGTCGGGCGATTCGAGCGGGCCTGCGCCTGATACATGGCCACCAGCGGATTCGGACGGTATCCTTCCCGGCGGGCGATTTCATGAATTCGCTCCCGCGTGTGGAGAGGAATGGTCGGATGGTTTCGCAATGCCCTGGAGACTGTCGCTTTATGGACACCGGCGAGCTTGGCAATATGATCGAGGGAAATTCGTTGCAGTTTCATTGATTCATCCGCCAGATTTGAGCGAGATCATAAGGGATGTTTCCCGGTCGGCAAGCATCTTGTTGCGTCACGTTGCATGAACGAATTCCTGGTTTTTCTCTTTGATCGCAGTGATTGCCTGTGCAAAGTGACTGCCCCTATGGCCAAGACAGAAGAGCAAATTCTGGTGATCAAACGCGAACATTTCGACCGATTGGGAAGCTTCCAGGGACTTTGCCACGAGGTGGAGCGTTACCTGCCAAGTTTTCTATTGAAGGAGAACAATTTTTTTGTCCCGCGTTCCTCCGCCGAGGAGAACCCGTCGCTCAAGCAGCTGATTCCCTACGCGATTTTCCGCCATGCCGGGAAAATCCTCCACTATACCCGCGGCGCGAAGAGCGGGGAAAAACGACTGGTCGCGAAAGGTTCGGTCGGCATCGGCGGCCATATCAATGACACCGACGAGAGCCTCTTTTCTTTTGACCAGTCGGCCTACCACAACGCGGTGCGTCGCGAAATCCGCGAGGAGCTCCAGTTGGGCGGAGGGTTCACCGAGCGGGCGGTCGCATTGATCAACGACGATTCGACGGAAGTCGGGAAGGTTCACCTCGGGATCGTCCATGTCGTGGACCTCGAAAGCCCGGATGTGCGCGCGGGAGAAAAAGCGATCTCCGGACTCGGCTTTGCCACCCGCAGGGAGCTTCTGGCCCGCCGCGATTCGCTGGAGACCTGGTCGCAGATCGCCTTGGAAGGCCTCGCGGAACTCGGGTGAGCTGGGAAACCATTAACGGCCCTAAAAGCCACTAAAAAAAGCGGCGGAGCAGAGACAAATCCAAGCGCCGCCGAAGTGTCAACGGAGTTGCCATGCTTGAGGTATCAGTGACTGTTGGCGAGAATTAGCGGGTCCAAAATTCCGGCTAATTCCCGGATTTTTTGCGTGGGCGGATCGTGATGCGCTTGACGCGCGCGTCATCCTGCGGGCTCCAGGTGCCGATTTCCGGGTCATCCTTGAAGGCGTTGTGGACGATGCGGCGGTCGTAGGAATTGAGGGGCTCGGTCTGGATCGGGCGTCCGGTGGAACGCACGGCCTGCGCGAGGTGGAGCACTTTTTCGACGAGCGCGTCATCGCGCATCGCGCGGTGGTGTTCCACGTCGACGACCACGCGCGGGCCGGGAGGGTCCTGCGCCGCGAGCACGCGGTTGACGAGGTATTGCAGGTCGTCGATCACGACATCATGGCGGCCGATCAGCCGCTCGGGCTCGTGGGTGAGAATCTGGAGAACCGCATGGCCGTCGCGTTCCTGCTCCTGGATTTCGACGGCAAAGCCGAGGTATCCGAGAATCGTATCGAGAACTTCAACGGGCGTTTGGGTCATGGGCGCTTTTTCTTGGGATTCTTGGCGGCTTCCCGCTTGGCGATCACGCTCTTTTTTTCCAGCGTGGGCAGGGGTCTGTTCCGCGTCAGGTAGAGCTGGACAATAGAAAAGATATTCTGGGTTGTCCAATAAAGTGCGAGCCCGCTGGCGTAATTGTAGCAGAACACGAGGAAGATGACCGGCATGAAATAGAGGATCCGCTGCTGCGCGGCGTCCCCGCTTTTCGGTGTGATGAGCATCTGCCAGATCATCGTGAAGGACATGATGATCGGCAGCAGGTTGACCGGGAAACCGAGGACGTGCCCGATGGTGTCCGGCTGAGAGAGGTCGTGGATCCAGAAGAACGAGCTGTTGCGGAGCTCGATCGCCGTTCCCAGCATCGCGTAGAACCCGAAGAAGATCGGGATCTGGATGAGCATGGGAAGGCAGCCGCTGAACGGGTTGACCCCGTATTCGCGGTAGAGCTTCATCGTCTCCTCGTTCATCTTCTGCGGGTCGTCTTTGTATTTCTCCTTTAGTTCCGTCATCTTCGGCGAGAGGGAGGACATTTTCCGCATCTCGTTGGTCGCCTTGTTCTGGATCGGCCAGAGCCCGGATTTGATGATGAGGGTCAGGGCGATGATCGCGGCGGCGTAGCTGCCGAGCCAGCCGTGCAGGGTGTTCATCGCCCAGAGGAGAAACTCGCTGATGAATCCGAACATGCCGAAATCCAGGACGGCATCCTGGTTCGGACCGAGTTTGCGAAGGCGGGCGAGTTCCTTGGGGCCCGCGTAGATTTCAAAGCTTTTCGTGACCGTGGCTCCCGGGACAATGGAGAAACCTGCCAAACCGACGGCCCCTTGGACGCCGAAGACCGGCGCATTGTTTTGTTTTCTGGTGTCGAACCGCCGGGCCCAGACCGAGGCGGCCGGATCCTTCGATGTCACGATGGTGCAGAAATACTGGCTGGAGACGGCGCTCCATTGGACACCCGGCTTGCTCTCCTGGTAGAGCGGACGCTCGGCGTGAAGCGGAATTCCAATCAGCGGAACCGAGCTGGCCGAAAACCAGTTCACGTCAATCTTCTCGACCTTTCCCGCATGGGACCAGTCGAACTTGGTATACATCGGAAGATCGCTCTGGTGGATCGGGGCCGCTCCGCCGGTGCCGACAAAAAACGCCGGAACCTGAAGCCCGGATGTCCCGGGATTCCGGAACGCCACCTCGAGGTTCACGATGTAGAGGCGGTTTTTTTCCGAAGCCGGCGGCAGAGTAAACCGTTTCGTGATTTCCAGGCCATCCGCGGCGGTTTTCGAGAAGGTGACCTCGCCTTTGGCGCGGTCGGCGTTCATTTCAAACCCCCCGAAGACCTCGCCCGGGTTGAATCCCAAAGCTCCGATCGGCATTCCGCGGTCCCGGTTGAGGGAGACGCTCTGCCGGTTTTCGCCCTGGTGCATCAAAAGGATCACCTGCTCGATGCCACCGGAATCGTTGTTGAAAACAAACTCGGCGCCCTCGGCGGACAACGTCTCCGCGCGGGCGGTCATCACCTGCCGGGGGGGGGTGGTTTGGGCAACCGTCCCGGGCGTTGCCGAGGCTGCGGGCGTCGCTGCGAGCGCGGGAGAGGCCGTGGCTTCAGGCACCGGGCCGGTGCCTGCCGGTGAAGCCGCAGCGGCGGCATTCTGGGCGGGCGCGAGATATTTTCCGACATACCATTGCCAGGCAAAAAGCCCGGCGACGGAGAGCGTGATTGCGATCCAGGCTTTACGGTCCATCAGTTCAGGGATTTGAAGGCGGAAGGCACGGGGTCATACCCGCATCCGCCCCACGGGTGACAGCGGGCGATCCGGCTGATTCCCAGCAGGAGCCCTTTGAAAAATCCATGCCCGCGGAGGGCCTGGATAAAATATTCCGAGCAGGACGGTTCGTAGCGGCACCCGCATCCGGGGCCGCACAACGCCCGCAACGCGGGCGAGAGCGCCAGCTGGTAAATCCGGATGAAAAAGACAAGCAACGAGGTCATGCAAGAGGCGGCAAAATAGAAAGTCGGCGCGCAAGAAGCAACCATTCCCCTCTCAATTCTTCAAATGAGGCGATCGCGCTGGCCGGTTTGGCGATGGCGACGATCAGGGTGCCGACCGGGAAATCCGGCCTCGAAACCCGGATCAACTCGCGCAGGCGCCTCCGAACTTTGTTCCTGGCAACCGCTCCACCCACCCTGCGGGAAGCGATGATCCCGGCTTTGGCCATCGCGCCGTTCTCCAAGCACAAAAGGGCGAGCCTCAACAGCCGTCCCTGCACAACCCGGCCTCTTTCGCGGACCTGGGAAAATTCCCGACCTTCCCGAAGGCGTGCTTCCCTGGGAAAACGCAGCCTTTTTCGCTCAGGCGGCGGTGTGGCGGGCAAAATGAATTTCGACCCCCTTCGGCAGGAGGCGTTTGCGTCCCCGCTGGCGGCGGCGGCTCAATGTGGCGCGCCCGGCCTTGGTCGCCATGCGCGCGCGGAAACCAAACTGTTGCTTGCGCGTGCGTTTGGAAGGCTGGTAGGTGCGTTTCATAAAATCAGATCCGTGGAGCCGAGGAAATTAACCGTATCTCCCCCCGAGTCAATCCCTTTTCCGGGGATTTTCCATCCCGAGCCAGAGCCGTTTCATCTGTTTTCTCTAT
>JBAYWC010000057.1:0-17410 GCA_041674265.1 Terrimicrobiaceae bacterium | reverse complement strand
TTCCAAAGCTGTCGCCGGCGGTTAGCCCGGCAGTGGGCATGCTTATCGGAGCAGCGGAGGCCATTGGCGGCGGGACATTCATGGCAAAATCCATCGGCTTCGCTGCAACCGAAGCCTCATCTGTGAGTGAGCTGGCAAGACCCTCGGTTGTCACAAAGCTCCCCCTGTCCCCCGAACTGGGCGACGAAAAACTCCGTACGGAAGCCTTCCTCAGCGAACCGGAGACCGCCGGCATGCCCAGCGTGGACAGGAGCGCAATGATCCCCCCGATGATCAAACAGGCCGCGATGCGGCTCAAAATATGGGGCGACAACCATGCGGCGAACGGAAAGGGGATCGCCTTGACCTTTTTCCGCGGCGCTTCGGGCCGGACACCGATTGTCTCCAGAAGCTTCCGGCGACGCTCGGGCGACAGCTGGATCTTCGGTTGCTTCGGGAGGAAGGCCACGCCCACCAGCGCATGCACGGCCTCGATCCGCCGCTTGAAGATGGCAAGCTCCGGATTCCCGGCCAGGACGCGCTCCAATTCCGCCGCCTCGAAGGCGGAGGTTTCGCCCAGCACGCCGGCCACGATCCGGGCTTCGAGCGCCGGATCGATCCACGGCTGCGGGCCATCGTTGTTTTCGTTCATGGTATTCATCCCAGGCTCCCGTCGATGCCGGCGTGGCGCAGTGCGTCGGCCAGCCCCTTGAGCAGGTGGTGCAATTTGTAGCCCACGTTGCTCACGCTGAGACCGGTTTGCCGGCTGATTTCCTGATATTTGAGATCGTCATGGTATTTGAACCGGATGAGGTCCTGCTCATCCGGGGGAAGCTCCGAGATCAACAGTCTCACCATCCCGATGGCCTCCAGGCGGCCCAGCGCTTCGTCCGGAGGATTTTCATTTCCCGGTCCTTCCGGCTCTTCGACCATCGTCTCCCGGGCATGATCGCGCAGGTGGTTGAGCGCCAGGTTCCGCAGGCTCCGATACAGCCAGGCCCGCGGATTTTCCACCTGGTCCCAGAGCTGGTGAAGCCGCAGGAAGGCTTCCTGCACGAGTTCCTCGGCCACAGCTCTCCGTCCCACGAGTCCGATGGCGAATCCCAGCACGGCGCTCTCCTCGGACTCAAAAAGTGCCGCCAGTGTCGTTTTTTTCTCCGGAACAGGAAATGCCACCGCTGCCGCTGCGGCGGGCTGCGGTTCGGAGGAACTGGTCAATGGTTCGGTCATGGGTCGGAGGACGAAGCCACCCTCCACCCTATCAAGACACGCAAGCCGCAGCTTTCTTAGAAAGAAAAATATATTCTCCAAACGGTTGTGGAGGAACTTTCATGGAAAGAAACGGGGGAGGCCTGTTCACGCGGGCGGCTTGCCGAATTTCCCGAGCGCTTCCCGCGAAAGGCCGTCCATCTCGACGATTTTTTTCCGCGAGGAAAATCCGGCGGCGATCCGGACCGCGCGGACCGGCAGCCCGAATTCCGAGGCAAGGAACGCGCAAAGCGCGTCGTTGGCCTTGCCGTCTGTGGCGGGGGCCTGAATCCGGACCTTCAAGCTGTCTCCCAGCCATCCGACAATTCCGCTCCGCGAGGCGCCGGGGACGACTTTGATGGAGATCTTCATGGAGGAGGCTTCCCGAGATGGAGGGACCGGCGCCATCCGGTCCGTCATTTTCCACGGACGCCACGGCGGGCGTCCCTCCGTTTTGGAAATGGGTTTGTCTTCTACCTGTGCTTCGCGGCGAGTTGTTCCCAGAGCTTTCTTTCCCCGGCGTCCGGCGAGGTGGGGACCGTGACGGCGACGACGGCGTAGAGGTCGCCCCGCTTCCCGCCGCCGAGCGGGAGGCCCATGCCGGGAAGGCGGAGCTTTTTCCCGGACTGGGTGCCCGGCACCAGCTTCAGCTTGGCGCGGCCTTCGAGCGTCGGGACATGGACATCGCAGCCGAGCACGGCATCCCATGCGGGAACCTCGAGATCGTAGATGAGATCGGCCCCTTCGATTTCAAAGTCCGGATGCCGCTGGAATTTGACCCGCAGAAAAAGATCGCCCGCACCGGCGGAGCCGCTCTCGCCCTGCCCGGCAAGCCGGATTTTCTGCCCTTCCCGGATGCCTTTCGGGATTTTGACCGTGTAGGTTTCGATCTTGCCGGATTCGCCTCTCCGGAAGGAAATCTTGCGGGTCGAACCGTGGAACGCCTCTTCGAGCGTGACCATGATGTCGGCCTCGACATCCCCGCCCCGCTGGGGCGGTTCTTCGTATCCGCCGAATCCGCCAAAACCCCGTCCCCCGCCGCGGCGCGCCCCGCCGAACATCTGCTCGAAAAAATCGCTGAACCCGGTGCCTCCAAATTCGAACTCCACCCCCCCTCCGGGCCGCGCTCCGCCGCCGCGGAAGCCCCCGCCCGGTTGTTGCCAGCCCGGCGGCGGTCCGCCGGCCTGTTGCCAACCGGCCCCGTATTCGTCGTATTGTTTCCGCTTCGCCGGATCGCCAAGGACCTCGTAGGCCTCGTTGATCTCCTTGAATTTCTCCTCGGCCGCCTTTTTGTCCTTGGCGGTGTCGGGATGGAATTTGCGGGCGAGCTTTCGGAAAGCCCCCTTGATTTCGTCGGCTCCGGCGGTTTTTGGGACCCCGAGCGTTTGGTAATAATCGCGGAATTGCGCAGCCATGTGAGAATTTGCTTATCCCATTGTGCCGATTTTGTTCATTCTGTCCAACCCATGCTCGACATTCGACTTCTTCGCGAAAATCCCGACTCCGTCAAAGCCCGTCTCGCCACGCGCGGACCCGGCCACGAATCCGCCGTGGACGCCGTGCTGGCCATCGATGGGGAGCGCCGCGCCGCGGACACCAGCCTCCAAGGCCTCCAGGCCGAGCGCAACCGCCTCAGCAAGGAAATCGGCAGGCTCCGCGCCTCGAAGCAGGACAGCGCCGCGCTCGAAGCCGAAGTCAAGTCGTCCGGGAGCCGGATGGAGGAATTGAATGCCGTCGTCACCGCCCTGGACATCAAACAGCGCGATCTCCTTCTGAACATCCCGAATCTTCCCTCCCCAACGACGCCGGTCGGAAAAGGCGCCGCCGAAAATCCGGTTCTCCGCGAATGGGGGAAAAAGCCCGCGCTCGAGCGCGTCGAAGACCACGTCGCCATCGGGGAGCGGCTCCGCCTGTTTGATTTCGAACGGGCCGGAAAAATGAGCGGGGGCGCGTTTGTCTGCTACACCGGCGCCGGGGCAAAGCTCGAACGTTCGCTCCTCAACTTCCTGCTCGACCTGCACACCACCAAGCACGGATACACGGAAATCCTGCCTCCGCTGGTGGTGAAACCCGAGGCGCTCTTCGGCACGGCCCAGCTTCCGAAATTTGCCGACCAGCAATACCGCTGCGCCAACGACGAACTTTACCTCATCCCCACCGCCGAGGTGCCGGTCACCAATCTCCACCGCGAGGAGATTCTTCCGCTGGCCGCCCTGCCCGTCAAATACGCCGCCTACACGCCGTGCTTCCGCCGCGAGGCCGGCTCGGCGGGCCTCGGCACGCGCGGGCTCATCCGCATGCACCAGTTCGACAAGGTCGAGCTCGTCAAGATCACCGCGCCGGAAAATTCCGCGGCGGAGCTGGAGTCGCTCACCGCCGATGCCGAACGCGCGCTCCAGCTCCTCGGCCTTCATTACCGCGTGATCGAGCTTTGCACCGGCGACCTCGGCTTCGGGTCCGAAAAAACCTACGACATCGAAGTCTGGGCGCCCGGCCAGAATGCGTATCTCGAGGTTTCGAGCTGCTCGAATTTCGGCGACTACCAGGCGCGCCGGATGAATCTTCGCCACAAAAACGAGGCGGGAAAAAACCGCTTTTGCCACACCCTCAACGGATCCGGCACCGCGCTGGCCCGGCTCTACGTCGCGCTTCTCGAGTCCGGTCTCCAACCCGATGGCTCCGTGGCCCTCCCTCCGGCGCTCCACCCTTATTTCGGTGCCGAATCGATCTAGAGCATCTGCCGCCGGAACTGGTTGCCAGATTCTTGGAGGGACCGGCGCTGTCCGGCCCGACTTGATCCGCGGGCGACACGGCGGTCGTCCCTCCATGTCGGAGAGGGCTTCCGTCTCCCGCCCCCGCGCATTGGATGCCGCGGTGGCCGCCGCCCTCGCCGCATACCCGCGCAGCCGGACCTTTCTCGTCGGCGTCTCGGGCGGCCGGGATTCGATGGCCCTGCTCCATGCTCTGAAACGGCTCGGCTTTCGAAAGCTGGTCGTCTGCCACCTCGATCATGGGCTGCGGGGAAAATGGTCGCGCGGAGACGCGGGGTTTGTCGCCAAACAGGCCGGGCTGCTCGGGCTCGATCTCGAATCCGCCCGCGCCCGGACCGGGGAATTCGCAAAAGCCACCGGGCGGTCGATCGAGGCCGCCGCCCGGGAACTCCGCCGCGCATTTTTCCTGGAATGCTCGAGGCGCAGGCACTGCCGGCGTCTCCTCCTCGCCCACCATGCGGACGACCAGGTCGAAACCTGCCTTTTCAACTTCCTGCGCGGCTCCGGGGCGGCCGGCCTGGCGGGCATGAAGCCGGAAAGCACCCGGGACGGGCTCCGCATCATCCGCCCGATGCTGGAAATCTCCCGCGGCGAAATCACCGCCGATGTCGCCGCCCACAAGATCCCGTTCCGCGAGGACCACACCAATGCGGAAATCGAACACACGCGGAACCGGATCCGGAACCTGGTGATTCCGGCCATCGACGGGGCTTTCGGGGAAAGCTTCCGACAGGCGGTTCTGCGGGCCTCGCACATTTTCCGCCAGGAAGACGAATGGCTGGAATCCCAAACTCCGGAATTCTCGAAAACGCTTTCCTGCGCCGCTCTCCGCGCGATGCCTGCCGCCCTGCGCCATCGAGCGGTCCTGCGCTGGCTCCGCCGCAGCGGTGTGCCGGAGCCGGGGTTTTTTGAAACCCGGCGCGCGCTCACGCTCCTCGATGCCAGGGAGGGACCGGCCAAGGTGAGCCTGCCCGGAAATTTCCACGCCCGCCGCCGTTCCGGGGAAATCTTTCTCGGACACGAATGAAACGCTTCCGCCAATCCCTCCGCATGGCCGGTGCCGCCGCAAAGGCCAACCTGCTTCCCGGCCTGCTCCTCCAGTGCCTGATGCTCGTGTTTTTCTCGCTCTATATCGCCCACGAAGGGACCAGGCATTTCCTCGGCGAGGTGGCCAGGGTGAAGCAGGAAGCCGGATATGCGTTTTCCTTTTTTTCCTATGTGGTGGCCGCGGCGTTTTTGCCCGAGATCCTCCGGATCGCATTTTTCCAGTCCGGAAAAGCCGCCAGCAGGAACCTCCGGCTGTTTCTCACCGCCGCTCCCCTCTGGGGGATCATGGGCATGACGGTCGACCTGCTCTATCGGTTGCAGGCACTCTGGTTCGGAACCGGCCACGATTGGCCGACCCTCCTCGCCAAAGTGTTCGTCGATCAGTTCCTCTTCAGCCCGTTTCTCTCCGCTCCTCTCGCTGTCGGATGGTTCCTTCTCCGGGATGAAGGGTTCCGCCGCGCGGCCTGGGGGAAGATTTTTCGCGCGGATTTTGTTTTTGAAAACGTGTTCCCCGTGGTGGTGGCCGGTTGGTGCGTGTGGATTCCGGGCGTGATCCTCGTCTATTCCATGCCGCCCCTGCTCCAGGTCCCCGTGGCCGTGTTGATCCAGGTCTTCTGGGTCCTTATCTTCACGACCATGGAAGAGGCCCTGCGGCGCAAAACATCATTATCCGCATGATGGAAAAATTTCTGGCGGCGGCTTCGCTTGTTTTCGCGCTTTCCGGTTCCCTGGCGGCTTTCGAGTTGCCGCAGAATTCCGGCCAATGCCTCGTGGGGATTTCGGAGGGATGGGATTCCTCCGTGGTCACGCTCCGGTTTTTTGAGAAGACGGGGACGGATTGGAAGCCGGTTGGCGGGGAATGGAAGGGACGCCTGGGAAAGAAGGGGTTGGTTTGGGGGCTGGGTCTGCATCCCGTGCCGGAGGGCGCGGTGGTCAAGCAGGAGGGAGATTGGAAAACGCCTGCGGGGGTTTTCAAAATTGGTGGAGCCTGGGGATACGCGCCCGAGATTTCCCGCCATCCGAACATGCCCTACGAGCGGATCACCTCCCGCGACCTCTGGGTCGAGGATCCAACCTCGCCCCTTTACAACCGGCACCTGCGCCTGAAAACAGAACCCTCCACCGCTTGGGAAAAAAAACAGCAGATGAAACAGGACGACCCTGCCCACTCGCTGAAATTGTTTATCGCGCACAACGCCCCGCCCGCCGTTCGCCCGGGTGCCGGAAGCTCGATCTTTTTTCACATCTGGCGGGAAGGCGGAACCAAACCGACCGCCGCATGCACCACGATGTCCGAACCAAACCTTCGAAACCTGATCGCGGCGGTCGACCCCTCCAAAAGCCCGCTTTATGTCGTTCTGCCGCGTTCGGAATATGCGCGCCTTCGTGCCGCGTGGAAATTGCCGTGAGGCCGCCCGCAGGCCACCGGAGAAGCATTGGATTTCCCCCGGAATTGCGAAATCTGGCTGGCTGATTGACTCAAGTGACCGCAAGCCATAGTGCGCTCATTTTGAAAAATGCGGCGAAAAACCACAGCCGGTGGGTGCGGCTTGCGTCAAGCAGCCAGCCAGATTGCGAATGCTCTTTTCCCATGCGCCTTCCGGACGTTTCCAGCCTGACCTCGCGCCTCTCGGGGTTTCCGCCTGGCTCGATGGCGGTTGTCGGCATCGCCGCCGCTCCGTGTGGGTCTATGGGCGCAACCATCAGAAACCCGTCCCGTCACCGGCCCGCCCGGCGGCCGTGGTTCCCGGAGCGCGTCCGAGAGACCCCGGGAAATATGTGAGGGTTCCCTCGATCGATGGCGGAGGGATGCGCGCGCGCCTGGCGTTGAAGTGTCTCGAATATTTGGCGAAGCGAAGCGGGCGGGCGGTTTGTGCTGCACCGGTTCGGAAGCGGCCCCGTGGCGGCCTATATCCGCCTCGATATCCCGCTGCCAGAAAATACCCTGCCTGCCGATGACGGCTCGGAAAAAAAACGCGCAAGACCTCACCGCGCTCGGAGGAAAACTCACGGCAGAAAAATCCGCCACCCTCGGCCGGACGGCCGATTTCCTCGGAGCGCAGTCACGGGGGGGGGCAGAGTGATTTGAAGCTCCATGAATGGCGTGTGGTAGGTATATATTATACGAATACGTTCCCGAACCTGCGGTGAGTCCGATGGCGCAATTGAAGCTGCAAGGCCGGAAGCGCCAGCCCTTCATCCTCGAAGAGTGCTCGGGGGGGGACTTGAACCCCCATGCCTTACGGCATACGCCCCTCAAACGTACGTGTCTGCCATTTCACCACCCGAGCAATTGGGGATGAGATGGAAGAAGCTACCGGCGGGGGATAATTTGGCAAGGCTGAAATTTTGGCTTGCGGAATCGAAGCGATTGCCCCAGCTTGGACAATTCCAACCGAAACGGACTTTATATGGCATACGCAGTGATACAAACAGGCGGGAAGCAATACCGCGTCGCCGAGGGCGATGAAATCGAGGTCGAAAAACTTGATGTCGAAGCCGGCAAAAAAACCGAACTCTCGGAAGTGCTGCTTGTTGCCAACGGTTCGTCGGTGACGATCGGCGCGCCGCTTGTCGCCGGGGCCACGGTCACGGCCGAGGTCGTCGATCAATTCAAGGATGACAAGGTGATCGCTTTCAAATTCAAGCGCCGCAAAGGCTACCACCGCACGGTCGGCCACCGCCGCCAGCTCACCAAACTCAAAATCGAATCCATCTCCACCAAGTAACTCGTCATGGCCCATAAAAAAGGACAAGGAAGCGTCAAGAACGGACGCGATAGCCAAAGCAAACGGCTCGGCGTGAAAAAATTCGGCGGGGAAGCAGTCGTCGCCGGCAACATCATCATCCGCCAGCGCGGCACAAAGTTCCAGCCCGGCCGGAATGTCGGCCTCGGGCGCGACTACACGATTTGGGCGCTTGCCGACGGCAACGTGAAGTTCGACCGCGCCGGCCGCCGCGTGAACGTCGAGACTTCGGCAAACTGATCGATCGATCCCCGGTCCAGGATCTGGTTGTTGGATTGACGGGGATTTTTCTTTGCAACCGACAAGGGTTGCGGTATTTTTCCACCCCTTTCCCGCAGCCTTAGCTCAGTTGGTAGAGCATCACCTTGACATGGTGGGGGTCACAGGTTCGAGTCCTGTAGGCTGCATTCCCTTTTTACACTGGGAAACCGCATAAACACAGGGTTTGTGGGCCATTCGCTCTCATTTCCGAGAAACATGGAAATGACATCAAAAACCACAAAATAGCGGTTTTTATTGGCACTCAATTGGCGCTTTTTGGAAATAATCGTTGACCCCTGTGAACAACCTGTGAGTTTCTTCGTTTTCTCCAGGGAAAATCCGTCTAATTGCGGGCTTTTATTGATCCAAAGCGCAATCTGAAAAATCGCCCTGGCGGACGTGGAACAGGCATCAATCCAGTGAGGAACACACTTTCCCCTCGTGATTTCGGTCATCGCCCCAACGAAACCGCGCGCCCCATGTGGATTCGGGATTCCGTTGCCTGTGAACAAATCCCTCTTGGGATTTACTTTCGAGGAACCAGGCGGGGAGTCCCAAGCGAGGAGGGCAGGCTGTCGCCGAACACTTTCTTCCGGCGGTTCACCCTGTCACAAAGAGGGCGGCATCCCGAGACACAAAAAAAGCCGGACCTTTTCAGGCCCGGCTTTTTTGTAGATTGCTTTGTTGGATTAGAACGCGAAGCGGAGACCGCCACGGATGTTGGCAACATTGCCGCTGCCACCGTAGTAGTAACGTCCATCGGAGAAGATGCCGATGTTGTTCGTGATACGGTATTCGAGGCCTGCGCCCACATCACCGAATCCGATGCTCTTGCGATCGCGTTGGAAATCCGCACCACCACCAACCATGATGTAAGGAGCGAGGTTCCACGCGCAGATCGGATAGCGGATGAAGAAGTTCCCGTTGAGAGGCAGCCAGCTTGCGGTGCCGTCATTGCTGTAAACGGAACCTTCCCAGCCGATACCGAAATACTTCGCGAAGAAGAAGTTCAGGCCGATGCCGCCACCGGAGCCGGTGTGAAGGGTGCTGTCACGGGATCCGATGAATCCGGTGTAGAATGCGTCGATCTGGAATTCCATGTCGCGGAATTTGCAGGTCGGCTCGATTACAACTTTATCTTTGAAGGTTTTGGCCTCGGTACCGGCAAAAGCCGATCCGACAACCGCCACCGCCAATATGATGGTCAAGGAGAGTTTTTTCATAATGTGGTTTTGTTTTTTATTCGCAGCTACTGAGCTACGTTGGGAGGCTTAAATCAATGGGCATAATGCGTCAAGCATGATTTTTCATTGATTTTTCAAGGGCCTGAAGCGCCTTGGCCCGATGGCTGAGGCCATTTTTTATTTCGCTGCCGAGCTGGGCGAATGTTTCGCCGAATCCCTCCGGGACAAAAAGAGGGTCGTATCCGAACCCCCCTTCTCCACGGGGACTGCCGATAATGGCCCCCTCGACAGCGCCTGAAAACGCCGCGAGCTTGCGGCCATGACGCGCGAGGACGATCACGCAACGGAAGCGCGCGGAGCGTTCGTCTCCATGAAACGGCAGGAGCCTGCGCAAAAGGAGCGCGTTGTTGGCGGCATCGTTGGATTTCTCTCCGGCATAGCGCGCCGAATGAACGCCGGGAGCCCCGCCGAGCGCATCGACCTCGAGCCCCGAATCGTCCGCAATCACCCACCCGCCGAAATGCAGGGAGATGGCAACCGCCTTGAGCGCGGCATTTTCCTCGAAAGTGGCTCCCGTTTCCTCGGCTTCCGGCATGTCGGGCAGGCAGGCCAGATCGCGGACGAGGAACCGGGGCCCGAGGATCGCGCGAATCTCCCCGACTTTGTGGGCATTGCGGGTCGCGGCAAGCAATGGGATTGCAGGAGCGTCGGTGTCTGGCATAGTTCCCGGTTCCTACAATGTCCACGCAGCGCAAGCAATTTCCGTTCTCCGAATTCGAATCCCGGTGGCAACAGCACTGGGTCGAGACCGGAGCCTTCCATGCCTCGAATCCCGGGGAACCGGGTTTCGATTCCTCTCGCCCAAAATATTACATTCTCGACATGTTTCCCTATCCGAGCGGAGACGGGCTCCATGTCGGGCACGTCGAGGGATACACGGCCACCGACATCCTGGCGCGGCACCACCGCATGCGGGGATTCCATGTCCTGCACCCGATGGGCTGGGATGCGTTTGGGCTGCCCGCCGAACAATTCGCCATCAAGACCGGCCAGCACCCGCGCGTCACCACCGCACGGAATGTGGCGAAATTCCGCAGCCAGCTCCAGGCGCTGGGATTCAGCTACGATTGGCAGCGCGAGTTCGGGACGACGGACCCGGACTATTTTCGCTGGACGCAGTGGATTTTCCTCCAGCTCTACCATGCCTGGTTCAACCCGCGGACGAACAAAGCCGAGCCGATCTCGAGCTATACCGATGACGATCCGGACAGCGTGCGGCTGGCCTATGTGGCGGAAATGCCGGTGAACTGGTGTCCGGAACTGGGCACTGTCCTTGCCAACGAGGAGATCGTGGATGGGAAGAGCGAGGTGGGGGGCTTCCCGGTCGAGCGACGCCCGATGCGCCAGTGGATGCTGAGGATCACGTCCTTCGCCGAACGCCTGATCGATGGGCTCGACGGGCTCGATTGGCCGGACTCGATCAAGCTTCTTCAAAAAAATTGGATCGGTCGCAGCGAGGGGGCGCTGGTGAAATTCCAGATTCCCAATTCCCAATTCCCAATTCCCGTTTTCACCACCCGTCCGGACACGCTGTTCGGGTCCACATACATGGTGCTCGCTCCGGAGCATCCGCTCGTCCCGCAGATCACTGCCGGACCCCAACTGGCGGTCGTGACGGCTTACCGGAAAGCGGTGGCGTCGAAATCCGACCTCGAACGCACCGATCTCGCGAAGGAAAAGAGCGGGGTCTTCACCGGGGCATTTGCCATCAATCCGGTGAACGGCGAGCCGATCCCGGTCTGGGTCGCGGATTACGTCCTCATGGGATACGGGACGGGCGCGATCATGGCCGTACCGGCCCACGATGAGCGGGATTTCGAATTCGCGCGGCAATTTGGATTGCCGGTGAAGGAGGTCGTGCGCCCAGAGAATACAGGGAGCACAGGCGGGACGCCTGTGCTCCCTGCCCATGCCACGTCCTGTTTCGCCGGCGAGGGCGTTGCCGTGAACTCCGGTTTTCTTGACGGGCTTCCGACGGCGGAAGCCAAGGCGGCCATGTCGGCATGGCTGGAGGAGCGCGGCCTGGGACGCGCCACGGTCAACTACAAGCTCCGCGACTGGCTGTTCTCCCGCCAGCGGTATTGGGGGGAACCGTTCCCGGTCGTGTGGGAGGGGGGGCGGCACCGCGGGATTCCCGAGGAGGAACTCCCGGTCGTGCAGCCCGAGATGGAAGACTTCAAACCCACCGGAACCCCCGAACCCCCGCTCAGCAAGGCCCGGGACTGGGTGCGCTATTCCGACAAAGCCGAACGCGAAACGAACACGATGCCGCAATGGGCCGGCTCGTGCTGGTATTACCTGAGATTCTGCGACCCGAAAAATTTTTCGAGGTTCGTCGGTGCCGGCGCCGAAAAATATTGGATGGCCTCGGCGGGAACACCTGGCGGCGTGGACCTGTATGTCGGCGGCACGGAACACGCCGTCCTCCACCTCCTCTATGCCCGCTTCTGGCACAAGGTGCTGTTCGATCTCGGGCATCTCTCCACGCCGGAGCCTTTCCAGCGTTTGGTCAACCAGGGGATGATCCTCGGCCCGGACGGACAGAAAATGTCGAAGAGCCGCGGCAATGTCATCACCCCGGACAGCGTCATTGCCGAATACGGCGCGGATTCCCTGCGGCTTTACGAAATGTTCATGGGACCTCTCGAACAGATGAAGCCCTGGAGCATGAAGGGCGTCGAGGGAGTCCATCGCTTCCTCGCGCGGGTCTGGCGCCTCGGCATGCAGGAAAACCAGGAAGGCGAATGGGTGGTGTCGGGAGACCTCGCGGACATTCCCTTCACCCCGGAGCAGGCCCGCGTGGCGCATGAGACGATCAAGAAGGTTACCTCGGATCTCGCCTCTCTTGCCTTCAACACCGCGATCTCGCAGATGATGGTTTTCACCAACGAGTTCGTGAACGCCAAGCCGCGGCCCAGGGAAGCCCTGCGAATCCTGCTCCCGCTGTTGAGCCCTTTTGCTCCGCACCTGGCCGAGGAATTGTGGTCGCGGCTCCGCTTCGAGGGGGCCGCGTCCACCCGGCCCTGGCCGGTCCACGACGAGTCGCTCCTCGTGAAGAAGGAGATCGAACTCCCGGTTCAGGTCAATGGCAAGGTGCGCGACCGCATCCGCGTCGCGGCCAACGCCACAAACGAGGAAACCGAACGGGCCGCCCGCGCCAGCGCAAAAGTCATCGAGGCCACGGCCGGCCAGACGATTGTCAAAGTCATCGTCGTCCCCGGAAAACTTGTGAACGTCGTCGCCAGGGCCGGCTGATCTGCGGGATCATGCGCTCTCCCCGGCTCTGCGTGGAAAATCGCTGAATACACCCTGAAATCAGAGGCTGCCCGCTTCGTCCTGGCTGGCGGATGCCGGGAGTTCGTCAGACTGTTGGGACCGGCCGCCGGTGGCCACGTTTGCGCCGATGGCCGGAGGGTTCTCCGGAGAAATGGGCGTTCCGAAAAAGCCATGACTTCCGGGGTCCATCCCGAGAACGCTCAAGAGGTCGAGCCCCCGTCTGGTCAAAGGCGAACCGCTCCTGAGTTTGTATCCGGTCAGGGTATGGAGCAGGTCGGGATTTCCCAATGTGCCGCCCGTCCCGGGTCCGGCGAGCATGGGGTCCGCCTGGATGGCCAGGATGCGTGAACCGATCCTTTCCTGATCGTCCGCGGCTTCCAACCAGGCGGCAAAGCTCTTGAAGACCACTCCTTTCCAGTTCACCTGGAACGGCTCGCCATCCGACCAATAGGCATTGTTGAGGAACCGGATGTCTTCCTGGTCATCGACGACCGAGACGAGCGTCTCGCCGCCCGATGTAAAAAACAGGTTGTTGTGGACCGACACCGACTTGGTGGGGGAGATGACCGAGATCGCGCTCCGTTTGTTCGGAGGATCGGCCACGAGCCCGAGCGCTTTCAGGGCCGCACGGAGCGGACCGGAAAACTTGGCCGATTTTTTCTCTGCGGGAGGGGCGAGATAAATCGTGTTCTGGTAAATATGCACGTCGCTGATCCGGTGGGTGTCCTCGCCGTTCCAGACATGGATGGCGCCGTAACCCAGCTTGCGGCAGTCGTTTTCCGAAATGTTGTACCGGATGACGATGTTCTTCATCGGCTGGGGGGCAAACGCATACTGGGCGAGGAGGAAACCCGCCGCGTCATTGTCGTGCGAATAGTTGTATTGCATCACGGAATTCGTGACCCCGCCGTCGAAATCGAACCCGTCGCCGTCCACTCCGATCGTGCGGTTTCTGTAGGACTCGTTGAATTGGAGAAGGATGTTGTTGGAGTCCCAGGCCCAGATGCCGGCGGCGCCGGAAAATTCCGCCCCGTTGTTGTGCGCCACGCACCGCTCGACGATTCCTCCATCGACAGACGACAGGGTGATTCCCGACCCCCCTTTCATGTTGTAGACTTCGCAATCGCCCACATAGATGCCGCGATGGGCGTAGAGGGCCGGCCCCCACGGACCCCATGTAAAAATCCCGGCGCGGAGATTGTCGTGCAGGGAGGAGCGGGTGATGCGCACGTCTCTGTAGCCGGTTTTTGTATTCCAGGTTCCCAAAGAAACCCCATATTTTCCGAAACCGGAAACCTCGACGTCGTCGATCCAGACACGGCTCGCTCCCGCGTCCTTGGAGGACAGAAGCGTGATCCCGCTTTGCGTGTTGGCGCCGGGACCATCGCCCACGATTTTCAACCCGGTCATGCGAAGCCCCGAGGTGTTGAAAACATCGATGCCCCGGCCCACTCCCGCCGAGATCGTCGCCTTTTCCTTCCCGTCCTCCGGATAAGAACCGAGCAGGATCGGATTGTCGGGCCCCCCCCCGTCATGGAGGTCGAACTTGAGCGGTCCCCGGAATGTTTTTCCCCTCTCCAGGAGAATGCGATCTCCGGGTTGGAATGCCACGCGATTGGCCCTGGCCACGGTCCGCCAGGCATTTTCCGGAGACAGCCCGGAATGACGGTCGCTCCCGGCGGGGCTGACATAATAGGTCGATGCCGCGTGGGAAATCCCGCAGATCGCATGGCCTGCCAACAGGCAGCGGAAAAATGTTTTTGTCGATCGCACCGGGACAGGCTGAAAGCATTCTCCCGCACCAAACGAAAACACCCCGCACCGGGCGGGGTGTTGACAGGGAGTTTTTGGGAAAGCTTACTTGGCCGCTTTTTCCTCGATGTACTTGATCACATCGCCGACGCTCTGGAGCTTCTCCGCGTCCTCATCCGGGACTTCCACGCCGAATTCCTCCTCGAAGGCCATCACGAGTTCGACGGTGTCGAGCGAGTCCGCTCCCAGATCTTCGATGAAGGAGGCGCTGGGCGTGACCTGCTCCGGATTGACGCCGAGTTGCTCGACGATGATATCTTTCACTTTTTCTTCAATGGTTTTTTCGGACATGGCTGGATGTGTGTTGGTTAAGAGATGCAGTATTGAGCGGCCCGCATTTTGGCAACAAATAATTTTTTATTTGTCAGGTGCGGTTGGCGAAAATTGCGCATCAGCGCGGGAGGTCAAGCGAATTTTTTTATGCAATCTTCGAATTTGGGCACTCCACCCGCTTGGAAGCAGGCGCAATGAGGTGTTTCAGATTTTTAAAATCCCAGCCGGAAGCTTCGGGTGTCCGGGCTCTTCCGCCGCGGCGTCCCGGCTATTCCGGAGTGATGGACACTTGCGATCCGAATTTCTCGGTGCTGGTCGTGAACGTTTCCACGCGGTAGCTCTCGCCGGCTTTCATTTCGCGTGTCGGGATTTTTTCCTGGTATTCGATCCGCTCCTTGGGGTTGATCACCACGATCCCATCCTCGGGTTGGAACGCGCGGTCGTCGGACCAACGGTCGATGACGATGCCTTTGGGGTCATACGTCAGGATGTCGATCCGCTGGGTTGTGGGGTATTCCAACCGGGTGATTTTTTTTGTGTTGTTGCGGATCGTGTAGGTGACATTCACCTCCCGGCGGTCCTGGAGGGAGAATTTTGCCGGATCGACCTCCAGCTTCTCGGTGGTGGGCGGCGTGCGGATCGGGCCGAAATTCACGGACGAGAACATGCCGCCAAAAAACTCCTTGACCTGGGCCATCGCGCTGCCGGAGGAGTTTCTGTTCTGCGGGTACCCGGCGATCGTGTCATTCGGATCGCGACCGGCATAATCCACATTGCGGGTGCGCCCGGCGGCGTGCGGATCCATAAAAAAGGGACTGTTTTCATCCGGGGAGGCAATGGCAAAGGCAGTCGCCGCGTCCACGGGGGTGGACTTCGGCTTTGCGTTCTGGGCCAAAAGCGGGGTCAGCCCGGTTGCCAGTAAAATGAGCGCGGCGCGTTTCATGTGGACAAGTCCCTACCGCACTGCGCGGACGGTTGCAAATCCATTCGCTTCAAATACCATGTGGGCCATGCGCCAGCTACTCCGACTCCTTCCCGCCCTTCTCGCCCTTTTTCCGCTCATGGTCCACGCAGGACAAAAAAAGCCCGCTCCGGTCAGCATCCGGCTTTTCTGCGAGGGAAACGAGAAGGAAGGGGAATCCTTCGTCACCCCGGTCGAGCTGACCAATCCCCAGAAACGGGTTTTTCTGCGGAAGGTACCGATTGTCACCGAGAACGATATCGCTTCGTTTTACCCGTTTCCCGGTGGGGACGGGATGATCGGGGCTTATTTCCGGATGGAGCCCCACGGAGCCGACAAACTGGAGCAATTCACCACCGAAGATCGCGGAAAACTGGCGGTGATCATGGTCAACGGCCGGGTTGCGGCGGCATTGCGCGTCGAACAACGGGTCACGGACGGGCTGCTGTTCGTGCCGGGGGGGATTCTTCCCAATGAGGTCGCGCTGCTCGAAATGAAATACCCGGTCATCGGCCGCGAATCGGAATTCGGCAAAAAGCCGGCCAAGGAAAAGAAAAAATGACCCTGCGGCTGCTCGCGGCTTTTCTCGCCATTTCCGGGGCGGAGGCCGCGCTGTTCGACTTTCCGACAAAGAATCGCGCGCTCCTCGAGGGCCGTCCGGAAGATTTCTTCATGTATGTGGAGAGGGATTTCGAGGGGGAGAAAAGCCATCCGTGGCAGGGCGGGCAATTCGGTTTTGTCCGGGGACCCCAAAGGACCCCGCAGGGCGTGGCCTTTGCCACACTGCATGAAGGAGTGGACATCCAGCCCCTGTTGCGCGACCCGGCCGGGAACCCGCTCGACGATGTCCTCGCCGCCGCCACGGGGCGCGTGGCCCACGTCAACAAGGAAGCGGGGGCGTCGAACTACGGCCGATACATCGTCGTCGAACACCGGATCGAGGGGTGCTCGATCTACACCCTCTACGCCCATCTGGCATCCACGTCCGTCACTCCCGGCCAAACAGTCGGGCAGGGGGAAATCCTGGGCAGGCTCGGCTATACCGGGGCCGGAATCGACCGCCGGCGCGCGCATGTGCATTTTGAAATCGGCATTTTGCTCAGCGAAAATTTCGAAGCCTGGCATGCGGTCCACTTTGCTGGAACCCCCAACAAGCACGGCCTCTTCAACGGCATGAACCTCTCCGGCACCGACCCGGCCGCTGTTCTGGTTGCGGCCGAGAAAGATCCCGGGTTTCAGATCACAAAATACCTTGCGGGGTTGGAGCCGGTCTTCAAAATCACGTTCCCCAACTCTCCGGGCCTTTCGCTCCTGCGCAATTATCCCTGGCTCGTGCCCAACGGGGAAATTGCGGACCCTCCGGCATGGACGATCTCGTTTACAGGCACCGGCTTTCCTGTCCGCGCGATCGCCTCCCAGAAGGCGGTGGCCGCCCCGGAACTCGCATGGGTCAGGGATTCCCCGACGGCTTACATCCATGCCACGCGGGGCTTGGTCGGCGGAGCGGCGGGCCATCCGCGACTCACGGAATCCGGACAGCGGTTTGCAAACTTGCTGGTCTGGCCGCCGGGCAACGCGACCGCCGATCCCTCCTCCGGGGTCCGGACGTCGTTGAAGAAACGCTGAGCGGCTTTTCCCGGATCCGGCGAGCAAAGAATTTTTGACAGGAGTCAGAAACCTCCGGCAAAGCCGGAGGCTTGAGATAGCGTGAACCGCTCAAAGCGGTTGTTTGTTATCGTGAGGCGCTCAAAGCGCCATCAGGTTCATTTGTTCGAGGCGTTTGTCTTCCCT
>JBAYWC010000056.1:0-17499 GCA_041674265.1 Terrimicrobiaceae bacterium | reverse complement strand
TGGCTATCTCTCCACCTGCCGCAAACAGGGCATCAACCTCTGGGACGCCTGCTTCCAAGCCGCTCTCGGCCAGCCATTCCTGCCGACCCTTCCAGAATCAGGTAAAGCGACCTGAATAGTTACCTTTATTTAAACCGCTCTAAGGCTTCATCGGAGCACCCACTGCCCCGCGGCTGCGGCCAGCAGCACAACCAACCAAGGCGGCGCATTCCACCACTGCAGGAGCCCGAAAGCAACCACGGCCGTTGCGGCATCCTGCGCGTTCTTGGCGCCTTCGATCCATACGGGATTGTAAAGCGCCGCCAACAGCACACCGACGACGGCCGCGTTTGCGCCCCGCAGGGCGGCTTGGGTCCATGCCTTCGCGCGCAGTTGACGCCAGAATGGCAGCGCTCCGGCGATCAGCAGCCAGGCCGGAAGAAAAATCGCAAACAGGCACCACAGGCCGCAAACCCAGGCATCCGGCCCGGGCTGAATCGCCGTTCCCAGGTAACCCGCAAAGGTGAAAAGTGGTCCCGGGAGGGCTTGCGCCGCGCCGTAACCCGCCAGAAAAGTGTTGTCGGCGACCCAGCCATTGGGGACGACTTCCGCCCGGAGCAACGGCAGGATGACGTGCCCGCCACCGAACACCAATGCCCCGGCGCGATAGAAACTGTCGAAGACCGCGATGTCTTTGCATCCGGTGACCGCAGCGAGGATGGGCAGGAGGATGAGGAGCAGGAAGAACGCGGCAAGCATTCCCCCGGCAACCAGATGGTGTTTCCAATCTGCCGGACCGACCCTCTCCAGGCGTGGAACAGCTTTCCGATAGAGCCACCAGCCGGCTGCGCCACCGCCAAGGATCACGGTGACTTGGACGAGGGCGCCGGGGAAGAACAACAGCAGGGCCGCCGCGGACATGCCGATGGTCAGCCGTGCCCGGTCCGGACAAAGGGTGCGGCCCATTCCCCAGACAGCCCGGGCCACGACGGCGACCGCCGCCAACTTGAGCCCGTGCAACCATCCGGCGCTTTGCAGATCCCCAAACGCGGCGACGCCATATCCGAACAGGATCATCAAGATGGCGGAGGGCAGCGTGAAACAGAGCGAAGCCAACAACCCGCCCGACCACCCGGCACGTTGCATCCCCAACGCGAAGACGACCTGACTGCTGGCCGGGCCGGGGAGAAACTGGCAAAGCGCCACCAGATCGCCGTATGCCGCATCGTCAAGCCAGCGGCGTTTGCTCACGAATTCCTCGCGCAGGTAGCCGATGTGGGCCACCGGACCGCCGAAGGAAATCAGCCCGAGTTTCAGAAACGCCCGGAAGACCTCACCCAGCCGGTGGGGCTGCTTTTCCTCATGATGGTCCGTCGGTTTCAATGCTTGTTTCAAGCCGCCGTAAAGATCATGTATACTCCGCCGAGAAAAACGAGGATTCCACACAGGAACTTCACCACGGCGACACCTTGGGATTTTTCGTTCCAGTTCAAAAAGTGCTGGACGAGTTCGGTGGACGTTCCCGCCGCGACGATGACTGCGCAGTGACCGATTCCGTAGGCGAGAAGGAGAACCGCGCCGTAGAGAAAGCTGGACGAACCCACCCTGAAGGCCAGCACGGGAGCCATGTAGGCAAACGTGCAGGGGCCGAGAGCAATACCGAAGACCAGCCCGAGGACAAACGCCGCGAGCAGCCCTTTGCGTTTCATCCCCACCTGCCCGGCCCCGGACCAAGGCATCGGAATGGCTCCCATCAAATGCAAGCCCGCGACAAAGAAGATGAGGGCCACGAAATAGTTTCCGCATGGTCCGACGTCGCCCATCATGCGCCCGGCGGCCGCGGTGATCGCGCCGAGGACCGCAATCGTCACCAGGATGCCCACGGCGAAAAGGGTGGAAATCGCAAACGCCCGGCGCGCGGGAACATTTCCCTGCTCGCTGATGAACCCCACGATGAGCGGGATGCTGGCGAGATGGCAGGGGCTCAGGATGATACTGAGGACTCCCCAGGCGAGAGCTGCCGAGATGGCCCAGGCCGGCGAGCCCTCAACGGCACGGGAAAGGGAGATAAATAGCTGTTCCATAAAATGAAGCGGGATGCATGAAATACGAGGTCAGCCTTTACGCCAGAATCTGCTATGGCATTCATGGCATCTTGTCGGCGACCGGCACTTCGCGAATGGCACCCGCCGACGGCTTGCTGCCGCTGAGATCCACGCCCAACTCCTTCCACTTTGCCAGGATGTCTTCCTTGCCGAAAAACCCCTCGTGACGGAACGATTCCTTCCCGTCCGCCTTGTAGAATATCTGCGTGGGGATCACTCTGATTCCGTATTCCTTGCCAGCGTCGGGAGTTTTCCAGACATCGATAAGCTCGACGTCCATCCGGCCCGTGTATTCCTTTTTCAAGTCTTCGAGGATGGGGGCCATCATTTTGCAGGGCACGCATTTCGAAGCCCCGAGGTCCACGAGGCGCGGCAGCTTTTGGGCGTCCGCTTTTTCATGGGTGGTCGTTGGATGGAAATCGGGGGGAGGGTGCTACATCAGGAAGTTGAAAAGGCAGCCGACCAGCACGATGCTCAGGGCCACGATTCCGAAAAACGTGGCGATCAGGCGGGGTTTGAGCACTTTGCGGAGAATGATCGCCTCGGGGAGGGAGAGCGCGATGACGGACATCATGAATGCCAGAACCGTTCCGAGCGCCGCCCCCTTGCCAAGCAGGGCCTGCACAATGGGAATGATGCCCGCCGCGTTGGAATACATCGGCACGCCGAGAAGCACGGCCAATGGGACCGACCACCAGGCGCCTTTGCCCATGATCGATGCCATGAAGTTTTCCGGCACAAAGCCGTGAATTCCCGCGCCGACGGCGATGCCGATCAAGACATACAGCCACACCTGCCCCACGATTTCTTTCACGGCGTCCCAGCCGAGCCGGACACGGACAGGCCAGCCGGGCGATGCTTCGGTGGCGACACCCCCTGTTTTGGATTCGAACACCCAGTCTTCAACATGCTTTTCCATCCGCAACCGCCCGATCACCCATCCGGCAACGATGGCGATGAGGAGGCCGGTGCCCAGATACAGCCCGGCAATCTTCCATCCGAACATCCCGAAGAGCAACACGAGCGCGACTTCGTTCACCATCGGCGCGGAGATGAGGAAAGAAAACGTGACTCCCAGCGGAACGCCCGTTGTCACGAACCCGATAAAAAGCGGCACCGCCGAGCACGAACAAAACGGGGTCACGATCCCCAGCAGGGCCGCCAGCACATTGCCGCCCGATTCGCGTTTGCCGGAAAGAATCCGCCGCGTCCGTTCCGGCGTAAAAAAGGTCCGCGCGATTCCCACCCCGAAGACAACCAGCGCGAGCAACATCATCACCTTCGGCGCTTCATAGACAAAGAATTCGACGCCCGATGCCAGGCGCGAGCCGCGCTCCATCGCCAAAACGGAATAGGCCAGCCACTCCGCAAACAACGCGAGTTGACTATATGCCAGCAACCAAAGCCCCACGCCAAACAGACCCAGCAGAACGGTTCTAAAAAGGCCGGAATGTTGTCCCGCTCCGCACCCGGGCCGGGCGCCCGGTTTGGCGCAACAGCAGGCAGGCGGTTGGGGCGAATCGGGTTTGTTGAGCTGTTTCATATTTCGTGATATCGCGAAGCAGTTGGGCAAAAAAGATCACGCGCAGCAGGCGGGCTTTTGAAGATCCGGGTAGCGGCGCGGATGGTCGAGGCAGTCGATAAAGCGCGAGACGCAAGGCCGTGCCAGACGGTAAAAGACCTGGAGCCCGCGTTTTTCGTCCGCAATGACGCCGGCTTCCCGCAAAACCGAGAGATGCCGCGAGACGGCGGACCACCCGAGCCCGCACGCTTCCACCAGATCGCAAACGCACTTCTCGCCACCCCCGCTCAGCTCCCGCACAACGCGGATCCGCGCCGGGTGGGACAATGCGCGGAACACCTTGTGGGCGGGGGAAAGGGCGGCGGGTTTCATGCGGGGGGAACTATTTCACAAATCCGCGAAATAATCAACACAAACATTCGTATTGACGAATATTCGTTCATAGGAATATATCGCCTCCATGCCCCTTGTCCGGATCTATGAATGCCTGTGTGATGAGACGCGCCTGAGGGCCATCCAGCTTTTGACGCGCGGTCCCCTGTGCGTATGCCACCTGCAGGCGGCGCTGGGGATTCCGCAGGCGCGGGTCTCGCAGCACCTTTCGTATCTTCGGGAGCGCGGGATGGTCGAAAACCGCCGGGAAGGGACATGGATGATTTACTCGCTTCCAGCAAAACCCTCCCGGGAGCTTTCGCGCCACCTGGCCTGCCTGCAGGATTGCTCGGTTTCCGACCGGCGGTTCCGGGCGGATTTGAAAAAGCTGCGCGTGGTTCGCGGGAACTGCGGGGAAACGGGAAATCTCCCAACGCCTGCTGCCTGCCGCTCCAACCGATGAAGTTCCATCCATTCCTCGCGCGGGCAGGATGCCCGTGCCACGAAACAGAAAGCGATGGGGCGCAACCCTCCGGTTCGAATTCCTGTCTCCAAACGGGGGGGGCGCCCGTTCCCCTTGGACTCTGCGCCTTTCGGAGAGGCGCCCAAAGCGATGTCTGAATCCATTGCCAAACGCATGTCCTTCCTCGACCGTTATCTGACGGTCTGGATCTTCGCCGCCATGGGCGCGGGGATCCTGCTGGGAAATTTCGTCCTCCGCGATCCCGGGGCATTTTTTGCGCCCATGACGGTCGGGACGACGAATCTTCCGATTGCGGTCGGGTTGATCCTGATGATGTATCCGCCGCTCGCAAAAGTCCGCTACAGCGAGATGCCGAAGGTTTTTTCAAACGCGCGGATTCTCGCTCTCTCGCTGGTGCAAAACTGGATCGTTGGTCCCATCCTGATGTTCGCGCTCGCGCTGATTTTCCTGCACGACCGGCCCGAATACATGACGGGTCTGATCCTTGTCGGCATCGCGCGGTGCATCGCGATGGTCCTGGTCTGGAACGGGCTGGCCAAGGGCAACAACGAGTATGCGGCGGGGCTGGTGGCGCTGAACAGCGTCGCCCAGATCGTCTTCTACAGCTTTTACGCCTGGGTGTTCATTACCGTGCTGCCGCCGTTTTTTGGGCTGCAGGGAACGGTGGTGCAGGTCGGCATCGGGGAAATTTTCCGGAGCGTGATGACGTATCTCGGGATTCCTTTTGCGGCAGGGGTTCTGAGCCGGGTCATCCTGGTTCCCGTGAAGGGCGCGGATTGGTACGAGAAGAAATTTATTCCCCGCATCTCGCCGCTGACGTTGGTCGCGCTGCTCTTCACGATTGTCGTGATGTTCACGTTTCAGGGTGAGAAAATCGTGCAGCTTCCGCTCGATGTGCTGCGGATCGCGGTCCCGCTGGGCATCTATTTTGTCTTCATGTTTTTTGTCAGCTTCTTCATGGGGAAAAAGCTGGGGGCCGATTACAGCCGGTCCACGACGCTGGCATGCACGGCGGCCGGCAACAATTTCGAGCTGGCGATCGCGGTGGCGATCGCAGTCTTCGGCATCGGGTCCGGGGCGGCCTTCGCGGCGGTGGTCGGACCGTTGATCGAGGTGCCGGTGCTCATCGGCCTGGTGCATGTCGCATTGTTTTTCCAAAGGAAATATTTTCCGCCCGCCGACCCGGCTCCGGCCGTTCCGGAGAGCCCCGTCATCTGCCGTCCGCCCGCTGATTTATGAAACCGACGGTTCTGATCCTTTGCACCGGCAACTCGTGCCGCAGCCACATGGCGGAGGGGATTCTTCGGGCTGCCGCCGGCGACCTGCTGGACGTGCGCAGCGCCGGCTCCCAACCCGCGGGCTTCGTGCATCCCCGGGCGATCGAGGTGATGCGGGAAATCGGGATCGACATTTCGGGGCACACCTCGAAGCCCATGAAGGAATTCCTCAATGGCCGGGTGGACATCGTGATCACGGTCTGCGGGAAGGCGGATCAGGCTTGTCCGGTTTTTCCCGGGCAGGTCAAACGGTATCACTGGGGCTTCGAGGATCCGGCGCATGCGGGGGGAACGGAGGAGCAGATCCTCGATGCTTTCCGCAAAGTCCGCGACAGCATCCGCCTGGTGTTCGTGGCGTATGGGGCGGGGCTGCGGGACGCCCCGTTGGTTGCCCGTGGCTGAAAGCCCGGTTCCTGCCGGGGATCGGGGGCCTGATGGCGGGCAGGAACCACCGGCGCGCGCGCTTTATGAACAGGAAATCGGCTTTTCGGCCCCAAGTTTTGGGAAAAATCAGCCCACTAATCTCGCGAGACATGCGGATTGTTATTGACTCCGTGCGGAAAAGTTGGGATTCCCCCCGCCGCGCCTATGCTTACATTTACCGCTTTTTCGGTGCTCTCGGCCACGCTTCTCGGATGCGTCTGGTGGGTGAGCCGCGACGATCAGGGGGTCTCCTGACCGCTTCCTTGCGTCCTCCGGCGCGTCTTTTTGCTGTATGATCACCTGGATATGTTTCGAATGGAAGACCGGCAGTCTTCCGAAAAGCGAGGTTTCCTCCGAACCTTTTACCCTTCGTGCCGCGGAGAAGTCCGAGCAGGAAGGGGTCTCGATGGCGATCAAGAGCGCGTTCTCGATGGACTCGGGCTGGGGGGATGTCAGCCGTCCCCTGGCCGAGAAAATCGCGCTCGATCTCGAAGCGGCCTTTTCGCTCCCGGAGCCGTCCTGCCTTGTTCTTGTGCATGGCGCCCGCGTCATCGGGGCCTCGGTGCTGGATGGCAATCCGGATGCCGGGAACCACCTTTCAAGCGGCCCCTGCATTCTGCATGAATACCGGAACCGCGGATTGGCAAGCGGGTTGCTGGCCGCGTCCCTGGGGTTTCTTCAAAAAAAGGAAATCCCTGTCGCAAGGGGGTTGACCCGCGCAAATTCCATCACCGCGCGTTTCATCTACCCGAAGTTCGGCGGCGTCCCGCATCCCATCGAGGGCGATCCCTTGAAATCGAAGGCGGACTGATTCCCGATTTTCCGCTTTTCTTGGCGGGACATCTTTGCGAGGGTTGCTGTCTGGGATGCAGGGGATTTTCCATCAATACGAGACAGGGCCTTTTTTTGACGAGATGTTTGGAAAGGACGGGCAGGTCCGTCCCCATTACGGGCAGCTTTTCCAACGGTTCGGGGAGTTGGAACCCGCGGAGTTCGACCGCAAGCGCGTTCTTGCCGAGAAATCCTACCTCAACCAGGGCATCACGTTCACGGTTTACAGCGGCGACGAAGGCACCGAGCGGATCATGCCCTTCGATCTCATTCCGCGAATCATTCCCGCGGAGGAGTGGGCCTTCATCGAGAAGGGGCTCACCCAGCGGCTCCTGGCGCTGAATCTCTTCCTTCGCGACATCTATCACGACCAGAAGGTCATCAGGGACGGCGTCATCCCCGGGGAAATCATCCGAAGCGCCCGGCACTTCCGCCCCGGGCTGGTGGGGTTCGACATCCCGCGGGACATCTACATCCACGTCTGCGGAACCGACTTGATCCGGGACGCGGACGGACGGTATCTGGTCCTCGAGGACAACGGGCGCTGTCCCTCCGGGGTTTCCTATTTGTTGGAAAACCGCCAGGCGATGAAGCGGGTTTTCCCGGGGCTCTTCGACCGTTATGCGGTGCGTCCGGTCGGCCGGTATCCGCAGGAATTGCTGGCTTCCCTGCGTTATGTCGCCCCGCACGGGAATCCGAATCCCACCGTGGTGGTGCTGACCCCCGGGATATACAACTCGGCCTACTTCGAGCATTCGTTCCTGGCCCGGGCGATGGGGATCGAGATCGTTGTCGGGCATGATCTCGTCATCGAAAATTCCCGAGTGTTCATGAAGACGACCAAGGGCCTCAAGCGGGTGGATGTGATCTATCGCCGGATTGACGACGATTTTTTGGATCCCACCGTCTTCCGCAAGGACTCCGTTCTCGGGGTGCCCGGCATCGTCGAAGCCTACCGCGCGGGCAATGTGACCCTCGCCAACGCGCTGGGCACCGGGGTCGCCGACGACAAGGTCGTCTATCACTACGTGCCGGCGATGATCAAATATTACCTCGGGGAAGAGCCGGTGCTGCCGAACGTCCAGACTTATCTCTCGGCCGTGGAAAGCGACCGGAAATTCCTCCTCGACCACCTGCCGGAACTCGTTGTCAAGGCGGCCAATGAAAGCGGCGGCTACGGCATGATGATCGGACCCCAGGCCTCGAAGGAGGAGATCGCGAAGTTCCGCGACGCGATCATCGCCGACCCGCGCGGCTATATCGCCCAGCCGGTCGTGCAACTTTCGCGCTCGCCATGCTTCGTGGACGGCGCCGTCGAGGGCCGCCACATCGACCTCCGGCCATATATCCTCTCCGGGGAAAAGACGACGATCATTCCGGGAGGGCTCACGCGTGTCGCGATGCGCAAGGGATCGCTCGTGGTCAATTCCTCCCAGGGCGGGGGAAGCAAGGACACCTGGGTTCTCGATGACGGGGAGGGCGCATGCTGAGCCGGGTCGCCGACGCTTCTTTCTGGCTCAGCCGCTACATGGAGCGGGCCGAGGCGAATGCCCGCATCCTCGATGTGAACATCCAGCTTCTGCTCGACTTCGAGGACCAGAATGCGGGCACCGTCCAGCAACACTGGCAGCCGATCCTGGCGACGCTCGAGGACCAGGAACTTTTTCATGAGACTCACGAGGGAATCTCGGGGGATTCGGTCATGGCTTTCGTGACTTTTGAGAAAAAAAACCCGCACTCGATCCTTTCCAGCGTGACCTTTGCCCGCGAGAACGCGCGCATGGTCCGCGAACAAATCTCCAGCGAGATGTGGGAACAACTCAACCGGCTCTACCTCTACCTGCACAGCCCCGCCGCGCGCTCGGCTTTTGTCGACAGCCCGATCGATTTCTACCGTTCTCTGGTGGACAGCCTCCACTCCTTCCAGGGGATCACCGATGCCACGATGACCCACGGGGAGGGATGGCAGTTTCTCCAGGTCGGAAAATTTCTCGAGCGGGCGGATTCCACTTCGCGCGTGTTGGACATCAAATACCACATCCTGCTGCCCTTCGGCGAGCAGGTGGGGGGCAACGTCGACATCACCCAGTGGATGGCAGTCCTCCGCTCCTGTAGCGCGATGGAGGCATTCCTGAAAATCTCGCACGGTCAGGTAACCAGTTGGGGTGTCGCGAAGTTCCTGATCCTTCACGACACATTCCCGCGGTCGATCCGGTTTTGCGTGGACAGCCTGGATCTGGCCCTGCACCAGATCTCGGGATGTGATCGGGCCCACTTCGCGAACGAAGCCGAGCGCCTCTGCGGAATGCTTCGCTCCAATCTGGACTACACCAACATCGAAACGGTCTTCTCCACCGGCCTTCACCAATATCTGGACCAGATCCAGTTGCGCTTGATCGAGATTTGCGACGCCCTCGTGAAAACCTACTGCCGCTGGCTTGACGAAGAGTAACCCCGGGTTTTTTTAAAACGTTGCCCCGCTTGAATTTCTACGCCGACATCCTTCGTCCCTGCCTGTTCCGGTTGGATGCGGAAACCGCCCACCACCTTGCGTTGACCGGGCTGAAACTGACCCCCGCCCCGGTTCTCCGTGCCCTGTTCGGTGCCGCCGTGAAAAAGCCGGTCCGGCTCTTTGGCGTGACCTTTCCGAACCCCGTCGGCCTGGCTGCGGGAATGGACAAAAATGCCGGGGTGCTTGGCGCATGGGAGGCGCTGGGATTCGGGTTCGTCGAGGCCGGAACCGTGACCGCGCGTGCGCAGCCCGGAAATGACAAGCCGCGCTGCTTCCGCTACCCCCGCCAGCAGGCCCTCATCAACCGCATGGGCTTCAACAACCCCGGCGCGGAGGCTGTCGCGCGCGCGCTTTCCTCGCTCAAATCCTCGGGCCGCTGGCCGCGGATTCCGGTCGGTTTGAATATCGGCAAATCCAAAGTCACGCCGCTCGAGGAAGCCGCCTCCGACTACGCGGCCAGCTTCCGGCGCCTCCTCCCCTACGGAGATTTTTTTGTGATCAACGTCAGCTCGCCGAACACCCCCGGCCTCCGTCAGCTCCAGGACCGCGAATCGCTGGCCGCGATCATCCGCGCACTCAAGGAGATCGATCCCTCAAAGCCCCTGCTGGTGAAAATCGCCCCCGATCTCCCGGACGATGCCGTGAGGGAAATGGCCGGGCTCGCGGAGGAAGAAGGGCTCGCCGGGCTGATCGCCACAAACACCACGCTCGACCACTCGTCAGTGCCCGCGGAGAACGACCAGACCGGCGGCCTCAGCGGCTCCCCGCTCCTCTCCCGCTCGACGCAAGTGCTCCGGATCTTGAGCAGTCACACCGACCTCCCGATCATCGCGTCCGGCGGAGTCATGAGCGCGGAATCCGCCCGCGAAAAACTCGATGCCGGGGCATCGCTCGTTCAAATTTACACCGGCTTCATCTATCGCGGGCCAGGATTGATCCGCGACATCGTCGGGATTTGGAATCCCCCCGGATGAAGGCCTTCACACTGGCCGCGCGCGCCGACGGCGCGCGGGCCGGCATTCTCAAGACCCGGCGCGGGGAAATCCGCACGCCGGTTTTCATGCCGGTGGGAACCCAGGCGACCGTGAAGGCGATGTCGCCCGACGAGCTGCGGTCGGTTGGCGCGCAGGTCATCCTTGGCAACACCTACCATCTCCATGTCCGTCCCGGGGAGAAGCTGATCGCGGGCCTCGGCGGGCTCCACCGGTTCATGTCTTGGGACCGCCCGATCCTGACGGACAGCGGGGGATTCCAGGTGTTCTCCCTGGCGCGGTTGCGAAGGGTCACCGGCGAGGGAGTCCATTTTCAAAACCACCTCGATGGAACGCCGGCCTTCATCGGCCCGGAGACCTCGATGGAAATCCAGCGGGACCTCGGCTCGGATATCGTCATGGCCTTCGACGAATGCCCGCCGCATCCCTGCGCGCACGAGGCGGCGTCGAAAAGCCTGGACCTCACGCTTCGCTGGGCGCGCCGCTGCAAGGACTGGTGGTCGTCCCAACCCGCGGACACGCGGCCTTTGGTCTTTGGAATCGCCCAGGGCTCCGGCTATGCGGACCTCCGGGAAAAAAGCGCGCGGGCGCTGGTGGAAATCGGCTTCGACGGGTATGCCATCGGCGGGGTGAGCGTCGGCGAGCCCGAGGAGGAGATGTTTCACGCCATCGAGAGCGCCGCCCCCTTCCTTCCCGCAGATCATGCGCGGTATGCCATGGGACTGGGAACCCCTCCCCAGATCATCGAAATGATCGCCCGCGGCGTCGATATGTTCGACTGCGTCCTGCCCACCCGGCTGGCAAGGAATGGGACCGCCTTCACGGAACTCGGAACCCTCCACTTGAAAAATGCCCCGTATGCCGCGGACCCCCGCCCGCTCGAAGAATGCTGCGCCTGCCACACCTGCCGCAACTTTTCCCGCGCCTACCTGCGGCACCTGGTCAAGGCCGGGGAAATCCTGGGCCTGCGCCTCATCACGATTCACAACCTGCATTTCTACCTGAACCTTGCCGCGCGGGCCCGCGACCACATCCTGGCGGGAACATTCCCGGCATTCCGGAGGGGCTTCGTCGCAAACTATGTGCCCGGCCGCGGGAATGAATAAGACCGCTCTATTGCATCAGAATGGAGAGGATGGCCTTCTGGGTGTGAAGACGGTTCTCCGCCTGTCGGAAGATGGTTTCGGCATTTGCCTCGAAAATCGCGGCGTCAATCTCTTTTCCCCGGTAGGCGGGAAGACAATGCATGACCAGAGCCCCGGGGGCGAGCCGGCAGAGTTCCTCGTTGATCTGGTAACCTTGGAGCTGCGCGACCCGCTGCTCGGATTCCTGCTCCTTTCCCATGCTCACCCAGACATCGGTGTAGAGGACCGTCGAGCCCGCTGCGGCTTCGCGAAGATCGGAAGTGACGGAGATCCGGCCTCCCGCTTTTGCGAGCAACCCGGCAGGCGGTTGAAAACCCGCCGGGGCCGCGATGCGCAGTTCGAATCCCATGCGGGCCGCCGCCCAAATCCACGAGCGCGCGACATTGCAATCGCCGTCGCCAACGAAGGTGACGCGCTGCCCCTCCAGGGAGCCGTGCGTCTCGCGGATGGTGAACAAATCCGAGAGAATCTGGCAGGGATGTTCCTCGTCCGTGAGGGCGTTGACGGTCGGAATCCCGCTGAAAGCGGCGAAATCCTCGACGTCTTTCTGGGCAAACGTCCGGATCACCGCCCCGTGAAGCATCCGCCCCATGACCCTTGCGGTGTCACAGATCGGCTCACCCCGGCCCAACTGGATGTCGTCCGCGGCCAGGAACATGACGTCGCCGCCCAGTTCGCGGATGCCGGCCTCGAACGACACGCGCGTGCGGGTGGAGGACTTGGAAAACATCAACGCCCAACATTGGTGGCGCAAGGGATGCGCGGCATGCCGCCCGCGGGTGGATTTCATGGCCGCGGCGGATTCCAAAATAGCGGAAATTCCTGCCGCATCGAGCGACTCAACTGAGAGAAGATTTTTCATTCAAGAATGGCGGATGGGAGCAGGTTCCGCTCCCTTCGCCAATTTTCCAATCGCTGCCGAGAACTTTTTCACCGCCTCCCCGATTTCGTCCGCCGTCACATTGAGCGGGGGAAGGAGCCGCACGACCGTTTCCCCGGCGGGAATCGCAAGCAGGCCCTCGCCCATCGAGCGCACGACGGTTTCCAATGCCGGGGGCCGCGACCCTTGGGGGAACGACTCCCTGTCGAACTGGATCCCGACCATGAGCCCGAGCGAACGCACTTCGGAAACATGCGGAAGGCGGGCGTCAAGCAAGGCGGAAACGAGCTGGTTTCCGAGTTCGACCGCCGCGGCGCGGAGATTGTCCCGCTCGATGATCTCCAGGACCTTCAGGCCGGCGGTGCAGGCCACGGGATTGCCTCCGTAAGTCGTCCCATGACTCCCGGGACCCAGCAAATCGCAGAGCGGACCGCGATCGTCCCGCTGGCCGTCGCCGATCCAAAACGCACCGAGGGGAAATCCGTTGGCGATCCCCTTGGCCCAGGAAACCCCGTCCGGCTGGACATGCGGGGCGAGGCTCTTCCATCCGCACCACTCTCCGGTCCGGCCGAGCCCGCACTGGACCTCGTCAAAAAGCAGGAGCAGATCGCGCCTGTCGCAAAGTTCCCTCAAGCCGGTCAGGAAAGCCTCCCTGGCAATGTGGATGCCGCCCTCCCCCTGCACCGGTTCCACCAGAACCGCGACCGTGGACGGGCCGACGGCCGCCTCCACGGCTTCGAGATCGCCGAATGGCAGGTGCCGGAATCCCTCCAAAAGCGGGCCGAATCCCGTTTTGACCTTCTGCTGCCCGGTGGCCGAAATCCCGGCCATCGTCCGGCCATGAAAAGACCCTTCAAAGGTCAGGATTTCGTGCCGCCCCGTCATGCTTCCGAACCTTCTGGCAAGCTTGATGAGGCCCTCGTTCGCCTCCGCCCCGCTGTTGCAAAAAAAGACTTTTCCCGGGCCCGTGATCCCGACCAGACGCCCGGCCAATGCCGCCTGCGGCGCGGTGCGGTAGAGGTTGGACGCATGCACCAATGTCGCGGCCTGCCGGGAAATGGCCTCCGTGATTTCCGGATGCGCGTGCCCGAGCGAGCAGACGGCGATGCCGGCTCCAAAATCCAAAAATTCCCGCCCGTCGAAATCCCAAACCAGGCATCCCGAACCACGCGCAATATCGAGGTCGAACCGCCCGTAGGTGGGAAGGACAAAAGCCTGGTATTTCTCGGCCAAGGAGGACATCCGCGCACCATTAACCGATCCGATGGGCAATGATGAGAAAAAAATGCGTTCCGCGCGGAATCGGCGTGCGGTTGAAAGCGGGCGCGGTTGATCGCGATGCCACCCAGGGGGCGTTGGCGCCAGTCTCCAAACGGGCGGGACGCCCAGGCTTGTTTTCAAGCAAACGGCAGATCGAGTTGCTCGATTCCTTTCGACGTCCACGCCTCGCGAGCGAACTCCGCGGCAAATCCAGGCAGGGGAAAACCCGCTTGGGCGAAACACCTTCGACATGCTTCAGCCACCCGGGAATCAAATTCCTTTTGGAACTTTCGGCGATGGACTTCCGGTGAGCGGATTGCTATCAGCCACCGTCACAGGATGAATATCCAGACCTTCCAGATGGTTGCGGTCAGCCTTGTGACACTGGGTGTCTTAGTCGCTTTTGCCCGCGAGTGGGCTGCGCCGGATGTGATTGCGCTGGCGGCGCTCGTGATCGCGCTGGGCGCGCTGGATGCGGATGCCGTGGCGGGGCTGTTCAGCAACAGCGCGCCGCTCACGATCGGGGCCATGTTTGTTTTAAGCGCCTCCCTGGAACGCACCGGCGTGATGGGCTGGATGGCGCGGATGTTTTCGCGGATGGCCGGACGCAGTCTGCTGACAGCCATATCGGTTCTCGCTTTGATGGTCATTCCGCTTTCGGCGTTTGCCAACAACGCGGTCGCCATTATTCTCACCCCATCGTGATCAGCCTCGCGGAATCACTGGCCGTCAGCCCGCGGCCGTTCATCGTTGCGGTCATGTTCGCGGCCAGCGCCAGTTTTTCCACTCCGATCGGGCATCAGACCAACACGTGTGTCTTCGGTGCCGGAGGGTATAAATTCTCCGACTTTTTAAAGGTCGGCATCCCGCTGAACCTCGTCCTTTTTGTGGCGGCAAATCTGCTGATCCCGATCTTCTGGCCGCTGGGGAAATAGCCCGGACAAATCACAGAAGGGTGGTTTAGATTCGCGTAACGCTTTGGTCGCCAGAGCCGGCGGCTGACCAACACCCGCGCGTTCGCGCATACCTGAATAGAGGGAAAGACTGTGGGGTAGCCGGGAGGCAACGCCTATCCCACTGTGATCTGGTAAGGGAAGCCGACGGCTCTGGCGGCCACCACCGGCCTGTGGGAACAGGCGAGGGAGCCTGCACGCAGTGCAGCCCGCAAGGGCGAGACGAGCGGGAGCGAGCGAGGCAAATGGTTAGCGAGATGGGCTGCCTCTCTGTGATTTATCCGGGATAGGCGGGGGACGGGCGGTTCCGCGCCGATGGCTCTTCACGAACAAGCGATATGTTCTTTTCCGGATGCGGGTTCTTGCGGCATGATCCCGAAGATGAATGAAGTGCGCGTGCGTGTTCCCGCCTCGACGGCGAATTTGGGCCCCGGATTTGACTGCCTGGGAATCGCCCTCCGGCTCTACAACACGACCACCGTGCGGCGCGGGCGCGGGCCGGCCAAAGGAGACATGGCGGCGGAGGCCGCAACGGTCTTTTTTCGCGAGTCCGGAATCCGGGCGTTTGCGTTTCATTGGGAAGTCGAGGGCCCGGTGCCCCCTTCCCGCGGGCTTGGCAGCAGTGTCACCGTCCGGCTCGGCGTCCTTCATGGCCTCAATGAATTGGCCGGAAGACCTCTCGGCCGGGCGGACATCTTCCGTCTCTGCGCCGGCCTCGAGGGACATCCGGACAATGCCGCCGCGGCCGCGTTCGGGGGGTTCACGCTCGCGCCTCCCGTGGGCCGTCTCCAGCGGTACAAGATCGGGGAAAACTTGCGTTTTGCCCTCCTGATTCCCGAATTTGAAGTCTCCACTCCCGCGGCAAGGGAGATCCTGCCGCAAAAAATCCCCCTGCGGGATGCCATCTTCAGCGCCGGATGCGCGGCGGCGATCTCGGCGGCATTTGCCACCCGCAATTACCGGCATCTGGCCGGGTGTTTCGATGACCGTCTCCATCAACCCTTCCGCGAGCCGCTCATCCCCTTTCTCTCGCCGGTCGTCCATGCCGCCTGCAAGGCGGGAGCGCTCGGGGGGTGGTTGAGCGGCTCGGGGTCCACGATCGCCTGCGCAACCCTCGACAATCCGGAAAAAGTGGCGAATGCCATGATTGCCGCGTCGGGGCTGGATTCGGCGCTGGCCGTCGTCGTGGGCGCCGACAATTCCGGCGTCCGGATCCTCCCATGAGACGCTGGATCGAGGGATTCGAATCCTTTGCGATCGACGTCATTCTCGGCCGCCGGTATGGCCGCCGGGCGGATCTGCTCCGCGGGTTCCTGTGGATGTTGTCCCTGCTTTACCGGGGAATCGTCCAAGCCCGGCTCGCGCTTTACCGGGGGCGCATTTTCCGGAGTCACTCCCACGGATGCCTGGTCATCAGCGTCGGGAACCTGACGGTCGGCGGCACCGGCAAGACGCCGGTTGTCGAGCTTCTGGCCCGCGCGCTTCAACAAGGGGGGCGGCGGGTCGCGATCCTCAGCCGCGGATACAAGAGCGTTCCCCGGTCTCTGTTTCTCCGGATTGTGGACAAAATCACCAAAAAGAAGGCGGTCTTCAACCCCCGTGTCGTCTGCGACGGCCAATCCCTTCTGCTCGACTCGCGAACGGCCGGAGACGAGCCGTTCATGCTCGCGAACAATCTTCGCGGGGTGGTCGTGCTCGTGGACCGCGACCGCGTCAAAAGCGGTTCCTACGCCGTGAAAGAGTTCCAGGCGGACGCCCTGATTCTGGACGACGGATTCCAATACATCCGCATGCGCCACGGGTTGGAGGTCGTGCTCGTGGACCGGCAGGCCCCGTTCGGAAACGAATTCCTGCTTCCGCGCGGCACCCTGCGCGAACCGCCCCGCAACCTCCGCCGCGCCACGCATATTTTCCTGACGAAATGCGACGGCTCGGACAACAGCGGGATCATCGGGCGGATCCGCCACCACAACCGCACCGCCGACATCATCGAATGCGCCCACCGCCCGAAGCACCTCCGGAATTTTGTGACCGGGGAGATCAAGCCGCTCGAGTTTCTCCGCGGCCTGCGCATCGGCTCGATCTGCGGGATTGCGGTTCCGGAGAGTTTCGAGAACGCCCTCCGGAAACTCGATGCGGAGATCGAAATCTCGAAAACCTATGCCGACCACCACCGGTTCACCTCCAAGGAAATCGAATCGTTCATCCGCCGGTGCGCCCGCCGGGAACTTCAGGCGATCCTGACCACGGAAAAAGACGCCGTCCGCATCCCCCGCATTCTCGAACCGGAGGTCCCGCTCTATTATCTGCGGGTGGAAATCGAAATCCTCGCCGGCCAGGCTTCCTGGGAGCGCTTCGTCGAGCGACTGACGCGGCGGCAGCCGGTCGTTGCTCCCCACCGGTTTTATTGACCGTCTCGGATTGTATATCTGACTCTTTTGGTCCTTTTGCTTCAGATTGATCAAATGTTGCTTGGGAAGCTGTCTCGCGGATCAACGGATGATCGCTCTCTTTCGGCTGGTTGTCTCTTCGGTGCTCCGTTCGTTTGACGATCGTTTTTTTAGCCGGTTCGCCAGCAATTGCCGCTCCTCCAGCGTAGATTTTTCAGCCAGAAAAGGTTGCTCACCCCCCCCCCCGCACCTATTGACAGTTGCAAAAGTATTTGTCGCTATCGATAGGGTGTTAAATTGTAGCACAAGCATACTTAGTATCAGGCATTTGAAAAAATGATTTTACGAGTTCGATGGATCGGCTGATTTTCTCC
>JBAYWC010000055.1:0-17807 GCA_041674265.1 Terrimicrobiaceae bacterium | reverse complement strand
TCGCCTTCCCCTCGCCGCCTCGATCCCCAGCAACTCGCACACCGTCGGGTCTTCCCTCATCCGGTTCACGTGCGCGAATCCCCGGCCGTCCCACAAGGCCGTCAGCGCAAAACTCTGCACCACGTCATACACCGGGGCCGCGTTGGGACTCGTGCGCTTCACCGGACAACTCGTGGCCAGCTCCTCCAAGATGCCGCACCGTCGCACGAACGCGCTCCAGGGAACGGTCCCGCCGCAGGGCGTCAGCGCGTCCCCGCTCATGCTCAGCCGCACGGTCCCGCCTGCCGTTGGAAACACAAAAGTCTCTTCACCCTGCGGGTGAACCCTCAATGCTCTCGTTTTCTTCATCAATCCCCATACTACCAGCGCGTTGCGCTCGCTTCACACCTTCTCACCTGCGGAAATTAGGATGATCCTTTTCGAGTTTCGAGGGATGTTCATCGCATGCGCGAACAGATTATCAAGCTTTTGAACAAAATCCCATTTCATCCGTTCGCCGTGGATGTGGCAAGTGATGTGGTTTATTCGATTCCGACTCGCGACCATGTGCTCGTGACAGGCAAACTGCTGGTCATCGCCGACGCCGCCGGAACATTCGACGCAGTTTCCTTCGACCATATCCGCCGGATTTCCTTCCGCGAAAGCGCGGCGGCCTGACAGGGGTTGGCTCTCCCGGCGGTCGGCATGCGCGAAAAATTTCAGAGGCTGCGGATCTTTTCCCCGATGATCGGGAACGACAACTGATCGCGGGAGTCGGTGGTCGCGCGGTGGACGACCGCCCGCCAGGCGTCGTCATTTTGGAGGAGGTCCCTCGCGCGGATGGCGAGTTCATCGCGTCCGGCGGAGGAAAATTCCCCAAAAGCGATGCGTTCGATGGTGCCGTTGCCGCCGACGCAGGGCATCCGGCACAGGAGGGAATCCCCGGCGACCTGCCCGGGAACGGAGCTCGCGTCCAACTGCCAGACGATCCGGTGGAGGGTCATCACCCTGAGGTAATCGAGGTAGGGGAGCGGGGCCTCGATGATGTAGAGCAGGGGGTTCTTGCGGCGGAGGCTTTTGAGGATCATGCCGCCGTGCCGGCCCTCGGTGTTGACGACGGCCAGCGGACAGGAGAGATCGCGCGAGATTTCGTCCGCCATCACGACGGCCGCGAGGTGGTTGCGCGAGGGAGTTCCGAATTCGCGCGTTCCGACAAAGATGCCGCGGCGTTTTTCCAGCGGTTGGGCGAAGTCCCATGCGGGGTCATCGAGCGGATAAGGTGTTGGGAGGAAGTCCGCCCGGGCGCAACCCGCAGCGAGATAGAGGGACACCAGTTCCGGCGTGCTCGAGACCGCCCCGTCCGCGGCGGCGCAAATTTCCTGGAACAACTGCCAGCGGGAGACATCGCCGAGCAGGTCCGCGACCTGGTGGGCGCCGGATTCCTTGCAGGAGACGAAGACACGGGATCCGCGCTTGCGGAGCGACGCAACCGCCGCCAGCGCCTTGCGCAGGTTCCTTTTTCTGAGGAGGACGAGCACCTTGTTGGGCTGCCCGGGAATCGGGTCTTCCGAGCGGAAAAATCCGCCCCGGCAGCAGGCCGCATAGGCATGGTAGTTCACGGGCGGATGTCCGGGATCTTCCGGCTTCCCGGCGCCGTTTGGAAACATCTGGTCCCGGTCGCGGCCACCGGGGTTGAGGACGGCGAACTTCATGCGTGCTTGATTTTGTCCCAGATCCGGTCGAGTTCGTGGAGCGGCGTCTCCTCCATCTTCCGGCCGCCGAGCTCGCGCTCGACGGACTGGAAGCGCTGGACGAAGCGGTTGGTCGCCGCGGCCAGTGTCGTCTCCGCATCCACGCCGAGTTTGCGGGCCAGGTTCACCGCGGTAAAAAGAATGTCTCCGACCTCGTCCTCGACGGCTTTGGCATCGCCGGCGGCGAGCGCGGCGCGCACCTCCGCCATTTCCTCCTCCATTTTTTCAAAAACCGGTCCGGCATCCGGCCAGTCGAAGCCGACGCGGGCCGCCTTCTTCTGGGCATTTTGGGCGCGGAGGAGCGCCGGCATCGAGGCGGGAAGCGCGTCGAGGAGGCCGGCGGGTTTTCCTTTCTCGCTCCGCTTGATCTGCTCCCACTGGCGCAGGACCGCCGCGGAATCGTTCGCGGGCTTGTCGCCGAAGACATGCGGGTGCCGGCGGACCATCTTTTGGCAGATGTCCGCCGCGACTTCCTCCAGCGTGAAGGCCGAGCGCTCGCCCGCCATCTGCGCATGCATGACCACATGCAACAGGAGGTCGCCCAGTTCCTCCTTCAGATTGCCGTCATCCGCTCGCTCGATCGCGTCGATGACCTCGTAGCATTCCTCGATGAGAGCGCCGCGAAGGCTGGCGTGCGTTTGCTCCCGGTCCCACGGGCATCCGTCCGGCGCACGGAGCCTGGCGACGATTTCCCGCAGCCGGTCCAGGGGAGGGCCCCCGGCTTTGGCGGCCGTGGTTTTCAAATCCGCCACAACAAGCTGTTTCCCGAGCCGAATTCGCTGACTTCCTCGCTGGAGGTGCGCGCGACAAAGAGGGTCAGCCCCGTGATGGAAATGATCGTCCCAAAATACACGATGCAGGCCAGCCACGACGGGAGTTCCTGGACGGCCAGCGCATCGTAAAATGCGCCGAATGAGTGGATCGGCGTCGTTGCGTGTACGAGGATCTTCATCGTCCACGCGACCATGATGATCCCGAAGATAAAAACGTAGTTGCGCTTCAGCCGCCGGCCCACCGCCTCCAGCCTCGTGATTTTGAACGACGGGAGAATCAGATCCTCGCAGACGAGTTTCCGCCATTCCCCGTCGAGGAGTTTGGGGTTTTGCGAGACCATGGGAACGAGGAAATGAGACTCCAGCATCCTCACGCGCCCGCGGAAGGCATCGTAAAACCGGTAACGCCGGGACTCGATCCAGAGCATGATCCAGACGAGGGCGAGATTGAAAAAGAAAATGATGTGGGGGATGTCCTTGAAGGAAAAGGCGACGCCGATGATGGTTGTCGTGCTGGTGATGGCCCACGTGGTGGTGACATCGAGCCGTTGGCGCCAGATCATGATTCTGCCGAGTTCGCCACGGTAGAAATGAGACATGGCGTTGATGTAGCAGGGGTCTTTCAGACTGGCGTGGGGAAGTTCCGACGAAGGAATGGGATTTTCTGGCATTTCAGTGGGTCCGGTCTTTTTCAAGGAGTTCCGCGCGGGCTTTTTCGAGTTGCGCCCGTTCCCGGGAGGTGAGGCTGCCCATGCCGGACTTCGAGATTTTTTCCAAAATCGCATCGATCGACGCCGGGGGAATCCCGTGTTCGCTCCCGCGCTCTGGTTGCACGACCCGGAGAGGCGGGCTCCGCCGGGGCATCAGGCGGTCAAAGGACCACGTTCCGCACAGGAGCTTGATCGTGGCGAATGCCGCCGCGGAATCCAGCACGAGCACCACCAGGCTTGTCGTCATGGAGTCGGCGAGGCATTTCAAGGCGGAAATGGACAGCAGGGCGAACGCGATCCATCCGGCCTGGATGCCGAAGAGAATCTGGGCTCTCGGATACAGGGTGGCGAAGGCGATAAAAACCCCGAAGTGCAGCGCGGAGGATCCCATGAAAAACGTGGGATGACCGCCAAGGCCCGCCATCGTCAGGACAAGCGGCGGCAGAAGGAGCAGCAGGGCATACAACCGCAGGAACGCGTTCCGCCCCAGAAACATTTCGATCTCCCGTCCGAACATGACGAGCAGATAGATCTCCAGCAGGAACCAGGGATCGGGCGGGTGGACGAAGGCGTACGTCACAAACTGCCAGAGCGCGAAGTTTTCGAGGACCGCCCGGCTGGAGAATTGCAGGGACTGGATCAGGGCCTCCGCCCCGACGGCCAGGGCGAGCGCCGTCAACACCATCGTTGCCGCATGCGCCGCGGCCAGGACGGTGCTGGCGTAAACGGGAAACGATCCCACCCAGGTCAGGGGCGAGGTGTTTCCAGAATTTCGGTCCGCGATCATTTTCCCTTCCAGAATACGACGGCAAAAAAATCTCACAAGACGGAACTCGTTTTGCTTGCCAGCTCCTGGGAACGCGTTATTATTAGTTCCTCTAATACTACTTTATGAGCAAATCAACCGCACTCGGAACCAACAAACCCTCCAACACGTCCATTGTGGCCTGGGTGGACGAAATCGCCGCACTGACCCAACCCGACGCCATTTTCTGGTGCGACGGGTCCGAAGTCGAGGACAAAAAAATGCGCGAGCTGATCGTGTCCTCCGGAGCCGGTTTGTGGCTGGACGAGAAGAAGCGTCCGAACTCCCTCCTGGTCCGCAGCGACCCCCGCGATGTGGCCCGCGTGGAAGAGCGCACCTTCATTTGTTCCACCTCGAAAAAGGATGCCGGCCCGACGAACAACTGGGAAGCGCCGGATGTGATGAAGGCCAAGCTCCACGGCCTCCTGAAGGGGTGCATGACCGGACGCACGCTCTATGTCATCCCATTCAGCATGGGCCCCATCGGATCCCCGATCGCCCAATACGGGATCGAATTGACCGACAGCCCGTATGTCGTCGCCAACATGCGGATCATGACCCGCATGGGCACCGAGGTTTACGAGCAGATCACCAAGAGCGGCGTTTATGTGAAATGCCTCCACTCGGTGGGCAAACCGCTGGCCGCCGGCGAAAAAGACGTCCCCTGGCCCTGCAACCCGGAGAACACCTACATCGCCCACTTCCCCGAAGACCGGCTCGTCATGAGCGTCGGTTCGGGATACGGCGGCAACGCGCTCCTGGGCAAAAAATGTTTTGCCCTGCGCATCGCCTCCGCCATGGCCCGCGACGAGGGATGGATGGCCGAACACATGCTCATCCTCGGCGTCAAGGATCCTTCCGGCAAAAAGACCTACGTGTCGGCCGCTTTCCCGAGCGCCTGCGGCAAGACCAACTTCGCGATGATCATCCCGCCAAAAATCCTCAAGGACGAAGGCTGGGAAGTCACCTGCATCGGCGACGATATCGCCTGGATCAAACCCGGGCCGGACGGGCGCCTACGCGCGATCAATCCCGAGGGCGGCTTCTTTGGCGTGGCTCCCGGAACCTCGTATGACAGCAACCCGATGGCGATGGACTCCGCCCGCTGCGACACGATTTTCACGAACGTCGCGCTCACCGATGACGGGGATGTCTGGTGGGAGGGGATGACCAAGACCGCGCCCAAGCATCTCATCGACTGGAAGGGCAAGGACTGGACACCCGGCACCAAGGACGCGGGCGGCAAACCCGTTCTCTCCAGCCATCCGAACAGCCGCTTCACCGCGCCGGCCCGCAATTGCCCGATCATCGATCCCGACTGGGAAAACCCCGCCGGCGTTCCGATCAGCGCCATGGTTTTTGGCGGACGTCGCGCGACGACGATGCCGCTGATCTTCCAGGCGTTCAACTGGGTCCACGGGGTTTACCTCGGCGCCACGGTTGGCTCGGAGATGACCGCCGCTGCCGCGGGAACGCTCGGCCAGGTCCGCCGCGATCCGATGGCGATGCTTCCGTTCTGCGGATACAACATGGGCGACTACTTCTCCCATTGGCTCGAAATGCGCCACTCCGTCAAGCACCTGCCCCGGATTTTCCATGTGAACTGGTTCCGCAAGAGCCCGGAGGGCAAGTTCCTCTGGCCGGGGTTCGGCGACAACATGCGCGTCCTCAAGTGGATCGTCCAGCGTTGCGAGACCGGCCAACACGCCATCGAAACGTCGATCGGATGGGTTCCCGAATACGACGACATCGACATGCGCGGCCTCGAAAAGGAAATGCCGCGCGAGAAGTTCGAGGAAATCCAGAAGATCGACACCACCGAGTGGCATCGCGAACTCGTCATGCAGGATGAACTTTTCATGAAGCTCTACAGCCAGCTTCCGAAAGAACTCATCTTCCAGCGCGAGCTTCTCATCTCCCGTCTGTAAGCCTAAGGCGCCGTTCATAAATAAAATTTAAAACTTAGTTTTAACCTGGCACGGTCACTTGGTATGGAAACCAATGACCAATTGGAAAAGCGGTTCGCCCCAATCTGGCCGCACTTGGATGAGCGTGCGCGGCGGTTGGTGGCGGCCCAAGATGCCGTCCGACTCGGGTATGGCGGGGTTTCCCGCGTGAGTCGCGCCTGTGGATTGTCGCGGGTCACCCTGACGAAAGGAGTCGAAGAATTGCGAGGCGATGCTCTATCCCCCGGACGCATCCGCCGACACGGATCTGGACGCCAAAGTCTTTTCTGGGTGGCTGATTGACTCAAGTGATCGCAATGGGTAGTGTTTGGGGCATGAAGGCGCGCGCGCGAAAACCCCGTATCCCCGGGCGTTCGAGGAGTTTTTGGAGTGGTTTTTGACCGAGGAAGACTGCGCGAAGTATCTGGAGTGGGCGCGGTGGCCCGATGGCTTTGTCTGTCCAGGGTGTGGAGGCGGGACGGCATGGCGCGCAGATCGAGGGCTGTGGCATTGCAAAGATTGCTGCCGTTCTTCTCAACGTCGCCTACAACGCGGGATTCTACGCCCAGTTGTTTGTGACCGATGTGCAGAACAAGCTCGAACTCCACGGCCGCGACGGTCACATCGTTCAACAGCTTCACCAATGCGTGGAAAGGGGATTCCTACCACCAGTATCCGTATCAGGTGCGCGGTTATGCGGGTTTCCTCTGCATCAACCGCAGTACCTCGCGGTCCTCACGCCCATCAAACGTCGGGATGTGCGTGTGCTCCTCGATGAGTTGGAACTCATTTCCGAAAAGCGCATCCACTTCCTCCATCGAGCAGCCGAACGGCGGGCCGGGCTCCCCGCGGGGCGATGGGTTCCGATAAAAGATCGCGAGAAAGAATCCGCCCGGCTTGGTGGACTTCGAGACCGCGCGGGCATAATCCGGTCGTCTGCCGGGGGGGATCGCGCAAAAGCAGGTGTGTTCAAAAATGGCGTCGAAGGACCCCGCGGCCAACGGAAATTCCGAAAGAAAATCCCCGGTCAGGTACGCCTCGTTCCCTCGCTTTCCGAAGCTCTCCGCCATGACTTTTGCAGAGGGCGCAAGATCGAGGCCGATGACATTCGCCTGGGGATCGGACGCGAGCGCCCTCACATCATGACCGGTCCCGCTTCCTGGAACGAGGATCGACCCGGTCAGACGGTTCCGCGAAAGCCAGTCGACGAGTGCCGGATGCGGGCGGCCTTTGTCCCAGGGGATTTCTCCTGCCTGATAGGAAGCTTCCCAGTCACGGCCTGCGGATCCATCGGGAACCAAGGGAGACTCCGTATTGGAATTTTCTGCTGTGCTCACGGATCAAAAAGGGCACGTCTTTCGCGAGTTGCAACTCGAAATGCGGTTCAAGCGCTTTCCAAAGGGCTTCCCGGGATGGTCCCGTTGCCGGACGCCCGCCGATCCAGTGTTCCGGCACGGTGTGTTCCGAAAGCCAGGAAAACGGCGTGGCCAGCAGAAGTTGCCCACCCGGAGCCACCAGTTCGGGAAGACGTTGGAGAAATTTTGACGGCTCCGGAAGCCGGCAGAGCAGGTTGGCGGCAAGCACGATGTCAAATTTTCCAATGTCGGGGCGCAGAGCCGTTGCGTCCCCGGCCTCGAACCTGACACGGGTGACGTCGATGTCCGGGGGAACACGGGCCGTGAACCGCGCCGTGAGTTCTCCCTCGACGGGAACATGACAGGCCAGGTGACCATCCCGCTTCAGGGCTTCCGCGGAGCGGACGAACGCATCCGAAAAGTCTATCCCGAGAACCGACCGCGCGACGCGCGCCAACTCGAACGAGGACCTCCCGACCGCGCATCCGAGATCCAGGGCCGTGCGCGCCCCGCGCGCCGGATCCACCAGCTCCGCAACAACCCGGACAGGAAAATTCAGGGCCTCCCGGGGCACCGGATGCCCTCCGGAAGTCTCGTCTTCGCCCGCGTAGTGGAAAAAAAGATACTCCGCGACGAGCCGTTCCGTTTCGTAGGGATTGGACATTCAACCAAGAAGGGTTTTCGCGTGGGCGAGCGCCTGCGGCACCATCGAGGGATCTTTTCCTCCTCCGCGCGCGGCGTCCGGTTTTCCGCCGCCCTTCCCGCCGACAAGCGGCGCGACTGCCTGGATGATCTTCCCGGCTTGCACCCTCGATGTGAATTCCGGGGAGACCGTGGCGACGAGCGCAACGGCATCGTTGGCGGTTCCGGCAAAAAGGCAGGCCCCGGAAAATTCTCCCTTGAGGGCATCGGCCACCGCCTGGAGGTAATCGCCATCCACCGGCCCGAGGTCCACGGCAAGAAATGGAATCTCTCCGACCTTCTCGGTGTGCCCGACGAGATCCCTGGCGCGGGCGGACGCCTCGCGGGCGCGGGCGGCTTTCAGGGTTTTTTCCAAGTCTTTGTGGTGGGCCAGCAGGGCCTCGATTTTTTTCTCGATCTCACCCACTGGGCTGTTGAGCTGGGCTGCAATCGACAGGAGGCGCTCGCCGTCCCGGACGGCGTGGGCGCTGGCTTCCAAGCCGGCAATCGCCTCGATCCGGCGGACGCCGGCCGCGATGGCGGATTCCCCGAGGATGCGGAACAGGCCGATCTCGCCGGTCGCCCGCGCGTGCGTCCCGGCGCAGAGTTCCATCGAATATCCGTCGAATGCGGCGGGCCTTCCGCCGATCTGGACCACACGGACAGTCCCGCCGTATTTGTCGCCGAAAAATTGCATGATGTCCGCGCGTCCGCGCACGTCCGCATAGGGGACTTCGCTCCAGGAGATCCCGGAATTTTCGACGATGCGTTCGTTCACGAGCCGCTCGATGTCGCGCACCTGCGCCGGCGTGAGTGCCTGGTGATTGAAATCAAAGGTCAATTTTTCCGGACCGACGAACGACCCTTTCTGCGTCGCATCGCGCGAGACGACCTCGTGGAGCGCCCAGTGAAGCAGGTGTGTCACCGAGTGATGTCGCTGGATCGCCGCGCGGCGTTTCGCATCGATTTGGATGGTGACGTGTTCGCCGATGGCAGGCGCTTCCTCGCCCCCGATGAAATGGAGCCACGTGTCGCCGGATTTCTGCGTGTTCGCAATGTGCCAGAGCTGCCCGCCATTCCCGGTGAGCTCACCGGTGTCGCCGACCTGGCCGCCCATCTCCGCGTAGCAGACAGTGTTGTTGAGCACCGCAACCGTTTTGTCCTTGAGCCGGACAACCTCGATCACATCGGCGCTGGTATGCGCATGATCGTAGCCAAGGAAGTGAGTGGGCGCCTTCGTCTCGATCTGTGAGAGCTCAACGATCTGTTTCTTCTGCGCGGCCCTGGCGCGCATCCGCTGCTCTTCCATCAACTTTTCAAAGCCCCCGACATCCACGGCGAGCCCCCGTTCGCGCGCCATCAACTCGGTCAGATCGGGCGGAAATCCCTGTTCATCATAAAGCCGGAACGCGAAGGCTCCCGAGATGGCTGCGGGAGCGCACGCTTCCAGCGTGCCGGGCTTCGCATCCTGCGGAGCCCCCTTCTGATCCGCCGGATCCCATGTCCACAACCAAGGATACGTTCCATCGGGGTCCGTCAGACCGGCCTGGAGGGGATTCCGACAAATATACAAAAACGTTTCCTCCACCTGCCGGTCGTCACGCATCAGCGTATCGAACGATTCCTTTTCCCAAACGAATGTCCCAGCCGTTTGTTCCGCCCGGTTGATCTCATTGGCGGTGTACGATTTGATCGAGTGAAGCAATTCCGTGAGCGTCCAAAACACCGCCGCTCCATCGGCGGACGTTTCCTTGATGAAAGGCTGGAACAAGACGTGGACATGGTCGGGCATAGCGCACGTCGCGAACAACTCATAGCGCTGCCCGTCAAAATGGCGCACCGAGTCGATCACCAGAGAGCGCGCCGCCGGAGACAACTCCCTGCGCTCGCGCGTGGAGAAAGTGACATGGTAAATCCCGTGAGGCCGCTCGTAGTGGGGAAGGCGGCGCTTGGTGTATTTGGTTCCACAGGACTCCGGCTGGAAGCCGGCGTCGGCACGCTGGAATCGTGCGCTCCCGGCCGAAATCCCCAGCAGAGTTGCTGCCTCCCGCTCAAAGAGCTCGATCCCCTTGTCCAGAGTCTTGTTGAACGCCTCTTCCTCGCGCTTCAGCACTTCCTCCACATGCTTCTGTTTCGCCCGGATTTCCGGAAATACTCCGCCCATATTCCGGGCCAGGACATCGACCAGCTTGTGGAAGAACGGCTCATGAAATCCCAGCGCGCGCCCGTATTTGACCGCCCGGCGGAGGATGCGGCGGAGGACGTAATGGCGGTCGGCATTCCCCGGTTGGATCCCATCGGCGATGGCAAAGCCGAGCGTGCGGATGTGGTCGGCGATGACCCGGAATGCGATGTCGATTTTCTCCTGTTCGCTTTCGCCCGTGCTGCCGGCGGCCGGCAGGGTGGATCCATATTTCCTGCCGCTGAGCTTTTCGATCTCGTCGAAAATCGGACGAAAAATATCGGTCTCGTAGTTCGAGATTTTTGCGGATGCGAAATCGGTGAACCCCTTCGTTCCCTGGATGATCGAGGTCACGCGCTCGAAGCCCATGCCGGTATCGACATGTTGCGCGGGCAGCGGGGCGAACGAGCCGTCCGGGTTGGCATTGAACTGGATGAACACGAGATTCCAGATCTCGATGCATTCGGCGGTGCCCCTGTTCACGAGCGCGCCCCTGGTGTCCCCGGCAGGGGTCAGGTCCACGTGCAGCTCGGAGCACGGGCCGCACGGGCCGGTCTCACCCATCATCCAGAAATTGTCTTTCTTGTTGCCATTGACGATGTGGGCCGCCGGGTCCAGGCCGGCGCCGCGGAATTTTTCCGCCCAACAAGCCCAGGCCTCTTCGTCGCGCTCCGCCGGATCGCCGAGGGACCGCTCGGGATGGTAGATCGTCGCGTAGAGGCGCCGGGGCGGAAATTTCCACCGTCCGACCACCAGTTCCCACGCCCACCCGATGGCTTCCTTCTTGAAGTAATCGCCGAAGCTCCAGTTCCCGAGCATCTCGAAAAACGTGTGGTGGTAGGTGTCGAGGCCGACGTCATCGAGGTCGTTGTGCTTACCGCCGGCGCGAATGCATTTCTGCGTGTCGGCCGCCCGGGTGTCGCTGCCCGGAATGGCCCCGCCCCACCGGCCCACATCGGCTTTTTTCTCCCCGAGGAAGATGGGCACGAACTGATTCATCCCCGCATTTGTAAAGAGGAGGTTCGGGCTGTCCGGCATCAGCGACGACGACGGGACGATCGTGTGTTTCTTCTCGCGGAAGAAATCCAGGAATGACTGGCGGATTTGGGCGGACGTCATGGTTTGTGGAAGGAAAAATGGATCGGGCCGGATTGACAAGCGCCTACGGGGCCTGCCAGGAAGATTCTTCCGGCGGGACAGCCTCGAGAATCTTCTCGGGGACGAAGGCGATTTCAGGAGATCCGGTCTTGAGGACCGGAACGAGGCCGCTTTCCTGTTTCGTTCCGAATTTCAGCCCGGCCACAAGCTGGCTTCCGGCCGTTGTCTCGGGGGTGTTTTCCGAGACCACCGCGTAAAACTCCACAACCAGCGGGGGATGGGACAAGCCGGATTTATCCAAAACCCCCACTGTTGCGGGCTCGAACTTCGTGGCCTTGATCAATGCAAAGGCATCCACCATCCTTTGAACGGACGCGGCGCTCGCCGGTTTGCTGCCGATCACCCACCCATCGTCCTTGCGCTTCAAGGCGAAGCTCGAGGTGGAAGTGGTCACGCGGATCATATCCACGAGATCAAGGTTGATGCGGGCCAGGGAGTTGTCGCGGAGCGCGGCCAGGTCGAACCCAAGGATTTCATGGATGGAGGAAGGGAGGCGCACCGTCACGTCCCGCGGTTCCAGGCGGGCATAGACACCGCCCCGGGGAGATGAAGTGCCCACCCGGATCGTCTCGGGCGCGCTCGATCCCTCGCCGAAGAGTTGAACCTCGGCGGCAGGTTCGGAAAGCCCCATCACCCCGGGGTCGGCGCTCGGCTCGAATCCCTCGATCCGCAGTCTCAACAGTTTTCCCAGCAGGGCCTCGATCGCGGATGCGCTGGCCGGGGCTGAAAGCGGCTTGATGATTTGCCATCCCGAGGTCTCCCTCCTCAGCTCGATCTGGCCGGCGGGACGGTTGATGACGATCCGGTCCACACGGTCCGGACGGAGTCTCACCGGCCTCCGGTCGCGGAAATCCTGGGGGGATGTCAGGATCAGGTTCACCAAATCATCGGGAATGAGATAAATGTCCCGCGAATCCTCAAAACGCACGTAGGCCCGGCTCTCATCGGCGGCATCTTTCCCGATGAGGAGAGGCAGGTCCCGATCTCCCCGGAAGTCGAATTGCACGCGGCTTTTTTTCAATCCGTAAGTGGAAAGCCGGTCACGATCGTCGAGTTCGCCGGCGTCGATCCTGTCGAGAACCGGGGTGCTGAGCGCCGTGTCGATGAGGCGTCGAACGGCATCGACAGAGGCGCGGTCTTTGGGTTCGGGACCGAGATACCAGCCGCCCTCGGTGCGCCGGAACTCGACCACCCCGTCCCCGTTGGTGATTTTGATCAGGCTGATGTCATCCGGATCGAATCCAAAAAGCGCCGATCCCACCGGCTTTCCGCCGTGGGATTTGAGAGAGACGAAAACGATGGCGCAAACAACGACCGCAACCGCGGCCAGGAGCAGGAAGGCTGTCGCCCAGCGGCTCATGTCCGGCGCCTCCACCAGACAAAAAGCCCGGTCAGAGCGGAAAGCGCGGGCAGAATGACCATCGTGAAAAGCGCGATGCGGCCGAGCTGCCCGTCCGTGAGGTTGAGGGCGAAGTGCGTCACCGACTTTGCCGTGACCCCGGAGAGCTTGCCGCGATCCAGGAGCGAGTTGATCGCGGACAGGATAAAATCCATCCCCTGGGGAGTGGCCGAGGCATCGAAGGCGAATTGCGAGCTTCCCGCGACGATGAGCTTGGATGTCTGGACCTCGACCCGGTCGTCCTCCACCCCGTCGCGGTCCGCGGAAGCGGCCACCGTGAGCGGTTGCCCGTGATCGATGCCATCCTCGTAGCGCACGCCCTGGGGTTGGTTGGGAACGTAGTTGGTTTCGCCCCAGAATTCCTCCGCGGCCTGGATCAACGGCCTGAGACGGATCTTCTGTTTTTCCGCGAGTTCCCGCTCCAGCTTGAGAGATTGCGTCGCGCCCGCGAAGAGGACCGTCGTCCCTTCCAGTCTCCGGGTGAATTCCATGGTGGGCAGGACTTCGCCTGTCACTTCCCGCAAAATTCCGGTCGCAAACGGAAGCTTGATGGTCCGGAGAACCCGGTCGTCCTGGGGAACGATCCCGTTCGACGCGAGGACGGAGGAAAGGCGGGGGGTCTTGGCATCCGGATCCAGGAGAACGAGCAACCTTCCACGGACCTTGAGCCACGCCGAAAGGATCGCCGTTTCCCTCTCATCGAGATCGAACCTCGGGGACAAGACCACCAACGCCGCGGCATCGGCGGGAATCGCATCGGAAGAAGCCAGCGAGAGCGCGTCGATTTTCGCGTTTTGCTTCTGGATATAATCGGCGAGGACGGCGACCGGCGTGGAGGGTCCGAGCGGGGGTTCGCCGTGTCCCTGCAGGAAATAAACCACCTGCGACTCCGGGCGCAGCAGCGAGATCAGCGCGCTGGTCATGACCTGTTCCCCCCGAAAAGCGATGAGCCGCGGGGCCTCTCCCTGCGCCACCGGACGCATGTCGAAGTCCCCCATGTCCCCGATGTTCAGAAACCGGGAGCGCCCGTCGTAGTCCAGGATGATGAGGCTGTCGGCGTTGTTGAATTTGTATTTGCCCTGCAGCTCGCGCATGCGGTTGAGATCGCGCGTGGGATCGATGAACTCCATCACCACCCGCTCGCGCCCGGCAAACTGGATCTCCGCAAGAAGATTCCGCACGTCCCCGAGGATCTGCGTGACGGGCGACAGAAAAGTCGGCGACGAGATCACGATCATGTTCACCGGCTTCTTGAATTCCCGGATGACCCGCCGGGTTTGGGTCGAGAGCGAGAATTTCTGCGACCTCGAACAATCGACCCGCGCGTAGTATTCGAAGCTCAGGGAGTTCGCTCCGGCGAACAAAACCACCATCGCGAACACCTGGAGCCCGATGCTGATCCGGATGCCTGTGCGGGGGATGCGGTTCATGACTTCCATCGCCGGTATTTGAAAACATGGAAGACCGCGAAGAGGACCAGCAGGGTCGAGCTCAGGTAAAAAACGACCGGTCTCGTGTCAAAGATCCCCCGGGAAAAATCCATCATGTGCTGGATGGGCGAGAAATAGTAGGTCAACTCGCGGACAAACGGTCCGGCTCCCGGCAGAAAAAGGGAGAGAAGCCCGAGGAAGAAAAGCGCCAGGATCCCCGCGAAGGCGATCACCGCGGCCACGATCTGATTGTCCGTCAGCGCCGAGGCCAGGCACCCGATCGCCGTGTAAAGCATGCCGATCAGGATGAGCATCGTATAGGCCCCCAGATAGGAGCCCGCGGCGCCGGCGGCACTCATGGCCGTGATCCATTGAAAAACAAAAAAGTAAAGGAGACTTGGCGTCCAGAGGATCAGGTAGAAAAAAAGCGCGCCGAAGTATTTGGCGAAGACAACCTGGCCGTCCCGCACCGGAGCGGTCATCAAGGTTTCGATGGTCCCCAGTTTCGCTTCTTCCGCAAAGACCCTCATCGTGATCGGCGGAAAAACCAGGACGAATGCAAACCAGAAATAAACCGTGTTGAAGAACGCCTCCACCATCGTGGTCGAACCGGCGGACCTGTTCAGCAGGGAGACTCCCGCATGAAAATTGAACCCGCTGATCAGAAGGAAAAAGAAGAGGACCACATAGGCCAGCGGCTGGTGGAAGGCGGCGCCCATTTCACGGCCGAGGAGTGTCAGGAATCTTTTCATGGGATCAGTTTTCCTCCGAATGCGTGACTTCCGCGAAGACCTGCTCCAACGAGACGGCCGAGCGGCTGAGCTCGCGCAGCGGCCACTTCGAGGCCACGGCATGCCCGTAGAGTGCCTCCCTCGGATCCGCCCCGGGACTGGCTTGGATCGTGAAGATCGTCCAGGCGCCGTCCGAGCGGACGGACACGGAATCCACCCCGGCCAGGCGCCGGATTCCCGCGGCCGCCGCCTTGGGATCGGGCACGCGCGCATCCAGAAAAATGTGGCCGGCCACCCCGAGCCTGGCCCGCAGGTTCTGCGGGCTGTCGAGCGCCTCGATCCGGCCCTTGTTGATGATGATCACCCGCGAGCAGAGCATCTCGACCTCGGGAAGGATATGCGTCGAAAGGAGGATCGTATGGTGGCGCTTCAAATTGCGGATCAAATCCCGCACCAGCCGGATCTGGTTCGGATCCAACCCGATCGTCGGCTCGTCCAAAATGAGCAAATCCGGCTCATGGACCATCGCATCGGCAAGCCCCACCCGCTGCCGGTATCCCTTCGAGAGCCGCCCGATGATTTTTTTCCCCACGTCGCCCAGGCCGCACAACTCGAGGACATCTCCCACCCGCTCGTTCATCCTGCGGCCGGGAACGCCCTTGAGCGCCGCGCGGTAGCGGAGATACTCGCGCACCCGCATGTCCGGATACAGCGGGACATTCTCGGGCAGATACCCGATGTGCTCGCGGGCCCGGAGCGACTCCCGGAAGACATCCCTTCCGGCCACCTCCGCGCTTCCGGAGGTCGGGGGAAGGAAACCGGCCAACATCTTCATGGTCGTGCTTTTCCCGGCCCCGTTGGGACCGAGAAAACCGACGATCTCGCCCTTGCCCACCTCAAAATCAATCGAGTCCACGGCCTTGATCTGGCCGTAGCACTTTGTCAACTGTTTCACTCTGATCATCGGGCAGCCCTTCTGGATAGCCTGTTTCAAGACCCGCTGCAAGGGCACAGATTTTGCTGATAAACCCCTAAACCCCTCAAACTGAGAATTCCACTTTTGCTCCGTCTCAGTTCACTTTTGCTCCGGCCCCGACAGAAGAAACCTTTGGGGAGACGAGCGAAATCTCACCGCCACTCGTGCTTCGGGTATTGGCGCTGGAGCTGCTGTTTGAGTTTCGGGTATGCCTCCGCCCAGAAGGATCGCAGGCTTTTCGTGATTTGGACCGGGCGATGGTTGGGAGCGAGGATGTGGATCGTGAGGGGGTGGCGGCTCATGGCGATCTTGATGTCGTCATTCACGCCGTAGAGATCCTGGATCCGAGCCGCGAGGAATGGCTCCGCGGTTTCCGCATAGGTGATCTTCGCCTTGCGGCCGCCGGGAAGCTGGAAGCGTTCGGGCGCCTGTTTGTCCACGACCTGTTGCTGGGCGGGTGTCAGTAACGAGCGGGCGTGTGGAAGAACCGGGGAATCCTTGATGTCGCGGTAGCAGGTCGCCCCGTCGCAGACCAGCAGGATGATATGGTGGCGCTCATCGGCCCCAAGCACAGGCAAGCCTTGATCAGGAAGAAGCCTGGCCAGAAAGTTCACCCGGTGGATCCACTGCTCGACCGGGTCGTCCCAGCCGTTCAACCGGAGTTCGCCTGACAGCACCTCGTTGGCAAGGCAGGAGGCGGCAGCCGGTCCCGGCTCGGCATCGCGGTCCTGGTTGTCCAGCAGAAGGTCCCGGAACATTTTGGCCCGTCGGACGACGACACGGTTCTGGCTGAAATCGAAAAAGTATTCGGTGGTGTCGGGAAAATCCTCCGGGAACATCTCGTGCAGCCAGGCCTCCTCGATTTCGGTGGCGAGGCTGAGCAAGACCCGGGCGTCTCCGTCGCGGCCCTCGACTTCGGTGATCTCCGCCGCGACAAGAAGCTTGCTGTGGGACGCCACGCTGTTGCGGGCCAGCACCCCGCGGCGTCCGTGGACGATGTCGCAAACCAATGTGCCCTCGCTCCGGCGGCGCGCGACATGGTCGGCAAACCCGGCGAGGATACACCGCGCGATCGCCTCGTCGGAAGCCGGCGCGGAATCGATATCCAGGGCCTCGGCATGCGCGATGTCGAGAAATTGCTCGAACAACCTGCCCACCTGCCGGGCGGAGTCCGCATGGATGGCCAGCGACCGGCATTCGTTCGCGCGGAAATCCTTTTGCTTCGCATACGAAAAGACGCGCATGAGGACCTGGAAATCCGAGGCCCCGGTCCCGAAGAGCTCGGAGCGTTCCTCCTCGATTTTCTTGTCCGCCCGCATGAGCATCGAGCGGGTCTGCGTGAGCGCGGCGATCAATGCGGCTGCCCGCACGCAGCCGAGTTCCTCCGCCGCAAGAAACATCCGAGCGTAGCGCGGGTGGACCGGGAAGCCCAGCATCCGGCGTCCGGGCCCGGTGACTTTGCCGTGGTGGGTCGCCCCGAGGTCGTCGAGCAATGTTTCCGCCCGCGCCAGCGCCTGGGGTTCCGGCGGTTCGATCCAGCGGAATTTTGACAGGTCGTCCACGCCGGCGGCCTTGAGCGTGAGGACCGTCTCCGCCATGTCGAGCCGCTTGATTTCCGCGGTTTCCCGTTCGGGCCGGCGCTCGTGGTCGCGTTGTGTCCAGAGCCTCAGGCAGACGCCCGGCGCGGTCCGTCCGGCCCGCCCCGCGCGTTGGTCCGCCGAGGCATGGCTGATTTTTTCGATGAGGAGGGTGTTGATCCCGCGGTGGGCGTCGTAGCGGGCGACCCGCGCGAGTCCCGAGTCCACGACCAAGGTCACCCCGTCGATCGTCAAGGAAGTCTCGGCGACGTTCGTGGAGACAATGACCTTGCGCGCCGATGTCCGGTTGACCGCGCGGTCCTGCTCGGAGGCCGGGAGCTCGCCATGCAGCGG
>JBAYWC010000054.1:0-17950 GCA_041674265.1 Terrimicrobiaceae bacterium | reverse complement strand
CCTCTTCGCCTCCCCTCCCAAGTGGGCCGCCTTCCCCTCCGGCGCACAGCTGTAGCCCGAAAAATATCGGACCCTCTGTGTTTATCGGCCCTTCAGGCCTTCCGTCGGGGAAGTTAGGTTAATCTGCGGTTAACCCTTCGGCGGCTTTTGGGATCAAACGCCGGGGACGGCGCGAATCAACTGAGACCGAAGCGAAGGGGAGCATCGCCCATCCCCCCCCGGCCAGACCTGCGCGCTTGCACCTTTCGGGTGCCCAACTCCGGCGGATGCTCTTGTTGACAGTTCGAAATTTCCGGCCAATCTTGGGGGCTCACAAAACCACCGAATCATGGCACTCGAAATTGGCACCAAAGCTCCGGACTTCACCCTCAAATCCATGACTGCCGACGGGCTCGTGGATGTCACCCTCTCCTCAAACTTCGGCAGGCAGGCGACCGTTCTCCTGTTCTTCCCCCTCGCGTTCACCGGCGTCTGCACGCAGGAATTCTGCGACGTGACCGCCGGGTTGCAAAAATTTGCGGACCTGAAAGCCGAGGTCCTCGGGATCAGCGTGGACAGCCCGTTTGCGCAGGGCGCTTGGGCCAAGAAGGAAGGCATTACGATCAAGCTGCTCAGCGATCTGAACAAGACCGTCACCGCGGCCTACGACGTGGTCTTTCCGGGGCTCGCCGGAATCGGCGACACCGCCGCGCGCGCGGCATTCGTCATCGATTCCGCGGGGCAGATCGTTTACAGCGAGCGGACGCCAACCCCGAAAGACCTTCCCGATTTCGAGAAAATTGAAGCGGCCCTCAAATCGCTCTGACGTTGCCGGTTGGAAAGGCATGAGAGGGATGGAATGTCCTCCCCACCGGAACACGGCGAGATGCTGAAGGCAACAGGCTTGATTCCCACGAGGAGCGCGAGCCCCGACCTCCGGCGCTTCCCGGATTTCCTCATCCTGGGCCCCCAGAGAACCGGCACCACGTGGCTGTATTTCAACCTCCACCTCCATCCGGAAATCCTTCTCCACCGGATGAAGGAGACCTATTTTTTCAATACGCTGGGAAAGCCGGACCATCCGCATTTTCTGTTTCCGTGCCTGGAAGATTATCTGGATTCCTTCATCGAGCCGCCGGGGGAACGCCTGAAGAAGCACATCGTTTGCCTCCGGAAATCCCTGTCGTTTTACCGGCCGAAAATCCTCGGCGAAGCCACGGCCTCGTATGCGCTCCTTCCCGACGAAATCATCGCGGAGATCGTGCGCCTGAACCCGCGCATCAAGGGGATCATCATGCTGCGCGATCCCGTGGGACGCGCCTGGTCGCATGCGAAAAAGACCCTGGTTCGGGGACGGAGTGGGCCGGTGGGCTTCGAAACGTTCCGCGCCTACTTTGAAACCTCGGGACAAAAGCAACGCGCGGGATACTCCGCGATGATCGAGCGGTGGAAAAAGCATCTTGCCCCGGGGCACCTTTACATCGGGCTCCACGACCGGATCGCGTCCTCTCCCAAGGCGTTGCTGGAAGAGATGGAAAGGTTTCTGGGGGTCACCACCAAGGCGCTTTATTTCAACCGGCATCTCACGATCAAACTCAACCCCACCTCGGAAGATTCCATGCCCGCGGAAGTGCGGGGCTTTCTGGAGGAATTCCTCGCGGCGGAAATCGTGTCCTATCGGGAACTTCTGAAGGATGTCGGCGCAGGCAGGGCGCTCTGACGGGCGGGAAACATTTCGATCGACGGCGAACTGCGCCGCATTTTTCCGATGTCGCATTTTTCCGATTGATTGACGGGCCGCCGACAAGGATGATCCGCCACGATGAACCCCGATCTCCTCTCCGCCTCCCGTTCCGCAGTTTTGGTTTGCGATGGGGCGATGGGAACCCAGCTCATGCTGCGCGGCCTCACGCCGGGGGAATGCGGCATGCGGTGGAACGAGGAGCGGGCCGCGGATGTCGGCGCCGTTCATTCCGCCTACGCGCAGGCCGGCTGCCGGGTGATCACGACGAATTCTTTCGGGGGCACGCGGACGATGCTCGGGCGCCACGGGCTCGGCGACCAGGTCCTGGATTGGAACCGCAAAGCCGCCGCCCTCGCGCGGGCGGCTGCGGGCGGGAACGGGTGGGTCTTCGGGGATGTCGGACCGTTCGGGGATTTTCTGGAGCCATTGGGAGAGACCGCGGAGGACGAACTGCTCGCGATCTTCAGCGAGCAGATCGGCGCCTTGGTCGAGGGCGGGGCGGATGCGATCCTGGTCGAGACCATGAGTGATCCTGCCGAGGCCGCGATCGGCGCGCGGGCGGCAAAGTCGGTTTCCGGGCTTCCGGTGGCAGTGACGTTTGCGTTCCAAAAATCCGCGGACGGGTTTCGCACGATGATGGGCACATCGGCCCGCGAAGCCATCGCGGCGGTGCTCGGGGCCGGAGCGGAGATCGTTGGCGCCAATTGTGGAACCGATCTGAGCCTGGATGACTACGTGGCTCTCGCCGAGGAACTCAAGGCCGCAGCGGGGACGGCTCCGGTGATCCTGCAGCCGAATGCCGGTGCCCCCAAGAGCACCCCGCAGGGAGTCGCCTACGACGCCACGCCGGATGAGATGGCCGCCGCCGCGCTGCGCCTGCGCGGGGCCGGAATCTCGATCATTGGAGGATGCTGCGGAACGACCCCGGCCCACCTGGCGGCCATGGCGCGGGCATTGGCCTGATGGACACCGCCAAAATCGAGGTCGAGTCGGGCGGACGACTGCACCGCCTGGAAGTGGACAGGCTGGAGCGGACGCTCGCCGAGATTCTGGCATCCGCAGGGTTTCCTCTCAACACCCGCTGCAGCCAGCGCGGGCTGTGCCGAGGGTGTCATGTGGTCGTGAAGGAAAACCCGCCGCGGGACCTGCTCGCCTGCCAGCATCATCCCGGTGCCGGGGATTTGATCCGCATCGCGATTCCGGGACGATCCCTGCTCTCGCACCCCCCCTCGGTGGTCAGCGATTTTCAAACCGGGGTTCCGGTCGGGAGCGATCCGATTTTCACCGGATCGGGAACGCTGGGCGTGGCGCTGGACATCGGGACGACGACGGTGGCCGTGCTGCTCGCGGAGCTGGCCACCGGAAAGGTGCTCGCCAAAGCAACCGCGTTGAATGCCCAGGTCGCCCGCGGGGACAATGTTCTCACAAGGATCCACCTGTGCCAGACGGACAAGGCGAACATCGCGCTTTTGAAGGACGATTTTTGGGAAAAGACCTTCCGGGCGCTTCTCGGGGAATTGTTCCGGCAATCCGGGGCGGCGATTGCCGACGTGGCGGGCGTGGTCGTGGCGGGAAATACCACGATGCTCCACATTGCCTGCGGCGAGGACCCCACGCCGCTCGGAACGGTCCCCTTCACCCCCGCATTCCTCGACCAGCGAGAATTTTGCGGGGACCATTTCGGCCTGCCGCGGGAAACCCGCGTCATTTTTCTCCCCGGCATTTCCGCCTATGTCGGCGCGGATATTTCCGCCGGGGCCGCATGCTGCGGGGTTCGCTATGGCACCGGCCCGCAGTTGCTCGTGGACGTCGGCACGAACGGCGAGATCCTGCTCTGCGGACCGAAGGGAAACATTGCGTGCGCGACTGCGGCGGGACCGGCCTTTGAAGGATGCGGGCTCCTCTGCGGGATGCGCGCGGCCCACGGGGTCGTCGGGAAAATTTCTTTGGGGGCCGATCCTGTCGGTGTCGATTTCGAAACGATTGGCGGGCCGTGTGCCTCCCCGCATGGGATCACGGGTTCCGCCTATGTGGATTTTCTTGCGGAAGGCCGGCGAGCCGGGCTTCTGCAAGAAAACGGCCGCTTCAACCGCCATTTCATGGAGGCGCATCCCGCGCATTTCCGCCGGGAAGAGAACGGCCTCAGCTTCCTCCTCTCACCCGGCCTTCCCGACCTGCGCATCGGGGAGGTCGATGTCGCCCTGCTCCTGCAGGCCAAGGCCGCGATTGCGGCGGGGATTGAGACATTGCTGAATCTCCAGGCCCTGCCTGCCTCCGGAGTCGGACGGCTGTTCTTGGCCGGAGGATTCGGGCTGCACCTTTCCATCCCGAACGCCATCGCCTGCGGGCTTCTCCCGGGGTTCGCGGAAGAGCAAATTTCCGCCGTCGGCAACACGTCGCTCGGCGGCGCCTACCTCGCGATGCTCGACCGCTCGCTCGCCGCAGAAATGGCGGACCTCGATGCCGGAACCATCGAGCTGAACCTCGACCCCGGTTTCGAGGACCGCTATCTCGACCATCTCTCGCTGCCGTAATATCTGAAGGCTGGGCTCCGCCGCGAAGCAGGAGCGGAGGGGGAGAATCTCACGCCGCGGCTCGCCGCCGCCGGGCGGGAAGGTCGTAGAACTGGGGCGGATCCTCGCCCGCACCGTGCGCCATTTCTCCTGCGCCTGGCCCGTTTTTATCCCGCTTATCCCGAAAACCGATTTTCTCCGCGATCTCTGCGCCCCTGCGTGAGGAATCGCTGGATTCGGGCTTATTCCTCGTCACTGGGTTTGATCGCGGACCGTGTCGCGGACCGTTGACGTGCGGGGGCGGGAGCGCTAGCATCACCCGTTCGCCTGATGACGATTCTCGACCGATACATCCTCAAAAAATTCGCGACGCCCTTCGTGTATTGCTTTCTGGGGTTTATCGGGATCTGGTTCATTTTTGACCTGAGCGACAATCTGCAGGATTTTATCCAGGGACATGCGGGTTTTGACATCCTGATGGAATACTACGGGTCGCAGATCCCCCAGCTCGTGGTGGTTTGCCTTCCCATCGGGTTGCTGCTCGGGCTTCTTTATTCCCTGACGGCCATGTCCCGCTCGAACGAGATCATCTCGATGCTTGGCGCCGGGCTCAGCGTGACGAGGATTCTCGTTCCCCTCATCGCGGTGGGCGTGGTTTTGTCAGCCGTGACAACCTTCTTCAACTACGAGGGAGCGCCACATGCGGCGGCGACAAAAAAGCAGATGGTCCGGGACATCAAACGCGGGGAAAAGCGGACCGAAGCCGTCTTCGGACACCTTTTCCGGAATCGCGAGGAATTGCGGACATGGTTCATGCGCCGCATCAACATCCAACGCGGAAAAATCGGCGACATCCAGATCCTGCAACAGAATGAAAAGGGGGACATCCTGCAGCAATGGTATGCGCGCGAGGCCAACTATCAGCCCGAGATGAGGCGATGGGTTCTCTCCAACGCGAGGTATGTGGAAATGGACCCCGACGGAGACATCACGAAATCCGAACTCAAGGACACGCTGGTCATCGATGGCTGGAATGAGACACCCTGGCGGATCCTGAGTTCCGTGATGAACCCGGAATACCTGGCGGTCTCCGAACTACAGGACTACCTCACCTACAACAGCGATTTCCCCGAGAAGCGGCTCGTGGCTTACCGCACACACCTGTATTACCGCTGGGCGTTGCCGTGGTTCTGCCTGGTGGTTGTCTTTTTGGCGGCACCGATGGGGATTGTCTATTCGCGGCGGGGAATCCTCGGCGGGGTCGCGGTGGCGATCGCCTTGTTTTTCTCGCTGGTTTTCACAAGCAGCCTGTTTGTGGCCCTCGGCAAGGGGCAGAGAGTTTCGCCTTTCATCGCGGCGTGGGGACCCGTGATTTTCTTTTTTCTGATCGGGCTGGTTCTGCTTTGGTACCGATCCACGAACCGCGAGCTTCCGAAGCTGAAAATACCGGGATTTTAAATCATGCAAGCCGACTGGGAAATCAAATCACGGGCGCATGTGTGCGCACGGACCGGCAGGGAATTCCAGCCCGGGGAGACGTTCTTCACCCTGTTGATCCGCGAGGGGGATGGGTTCCGCCGCGAGGACCTCTCGGAGGAAGCCTGGGAGTCCCGGAATGACAACATCCAGCCGTTTTCCTTCTGGCGCTCCAAATACGAACCTCCGGCTCCTCCCCCTCCCGAACCTCTCCCCCGTGATGATGCGGAGGGCCTGCTCCGCCGGCTGGTTGCGGAAAACGATCCCGCTTACTCGAACGTGAGGTTCATCCTCGCCCTCATGCTGGAACGGAAACGCGTGCTGCGCCCGATGGAGAGCCAGGACGAAGACATGCTCGTTTACGAGCACGTCGCGACGGGAGAAACCATCGTGCTCGCCAATCCGCACCTGGGTTTCGACCAAATTCCCGCCGTTCAAAAAGAGGTCGGCGCGCTCCTCTCTCCGGATTCCGCGACCGGGTGAAACGAACCCGCGACGTTTGCCGATGATGCGATCCGCTCCAGTGACTCCGCGCCCGTTGCTTTTTCTCGCTCCGATGGCGGGGGTGACAAACACGGTGTTCCGCCGCCTGTGCAAAGGGTTGGGAGCCGATGTGCTCACCACGGAATTCGTTTCGGCGGAAGGGATTCTTCGTCGCAATGAGCGGACCCGGCGCTACCTCGAGTTCCACCCGGAGGAGCGCCCGCTCGGGGTCCAGTTGTTCGGGGCGGATCCGGACCATCTCGCCGAGGCGACGCGGGCGGTCATCCACTGGGTCGCCCCGGATTTTATTGACCTGAACTTCGGGTGTCCGGCCAACAAAGTGGTCTGCAAAAACGGAGGGTCCTCGCTCCTGCGCGACGGCCCGTTGCTGGCCGGTGTCGCGGGAGCGGTTGTCAAGGCCGCCGGCTCCGTGCCCGTGACCGCAAAGATCCGGATCGGGTGGGATTCGCGATCGGTCAACGCGGTGGAAATCTCGCGCATCCTCGAGGCCAGCGGCGTCCAAAGGATCGCCGTTCATGGCCGGACGAAGGCGCAGGGATATTCGGGAGCGGCGGACTGGACGGTCATTGCCGGGGTCGCGGACGCCGTGTCGATTCCCGTCATTGGAAACGGGGACATCGGCAATGCCCGGATCGCCCTGCAGCGGCTTCAAGAGACGCGGGTGGCCGGACTCATGATCGGACGCGCGGCGATGGGCCGCCCGTGGATCTTTTCCGAAATCCGGCAGGTCCTGGATGGCGGGCCCTGCCCGGCGCCGCCCACATTGCGCCGCCAGTGGGAGCTCATTTTGCTCCATTGCGCCCAAGAGATCGCCTGGTGGGGGGGGCGGGAGTTGCCGGCCATGAAAGCGATGCGAGCCCGGCTCATGACCTACACGCGGGGGTTGCCCGGCGGTTCCCGTCTTCGCGAACGGCTCCAGCGGGTGGAGTCGCTCGACGAGGTTCGCGAGATCGCCGGAAGTTGAACTCGTGGAACCGGAACCCGAAGGCTTTGCCGCCGTGGAAAATTTGGACCAAATCCCCGCGTTTTGTTGTCGCGTTTTGTTTGCCCCAACGGGCGTCAAGCTTCAGGATGCCGTGTTTCTCCCATGATTTTCCGCACGATCGCATATCCCCGCGCCGGCTTGATCGGCAACCCTTCCGATGGGTATTTCGGAAAAACCATCGCCTTCGCTTTCAGAAATTTTTCCGCGCAGATTGAACTCTGGGAATCGCCCGAGCTTGAACTCCTGCCCAGCCGTCGCGACCATTCCGTGTTCAAGGGCCTCCGGGCCCTGCACAGGGATGTCAGGCTCCACGGGTATTACGGCGGGTTTCGCCTTCTCAAGGCCGCCGCCAAGGCATTCTACGAATATTGCCAGGAGCGCGAGATCGCGATGGAGGAGAAAAATTTCACCATGCGCTACAAGTCCGACATCCCGAACCGTGTGGGGCTGGCGGGATCGAGCGCGCTGATCACGGCCTGCATTCGCGGATTGATGAGTTTTTATGGCGTGGCGATCTCGCGGCACACGCTCGCGAACCTTGTCCTCAGGGTCGAGAACAACGAGCTCGGCATTCCGGCGGGACTGCAGGACCGTGTGGCACAATCCTACCAGGGAGCCGTCTTCATGGATTTCGATCGGAACCTGATGGATACCCGCGGGTATGGGAACTACGAAACGCTCGATCCCGCCACTCTCCCCCCGCTCTTCATCGCCTACCGGGAGGATTTGTCCGAGGGAACCGAGGTTTACCACAATGATTTGCGCGCGCGCTGGCAGCGCGGGGAACCCGAGGTGTTGGAAGCGATCCAATTCTGGGCCGATCTGACGGTGAAGTTTCGCGCGGCGATCGAGGCGGGCGACCGTGCCGCGATGCACCGGGCGATCAATGCGAATTTCGACAAGCGGGCCAGCCTCTACGACGTGGGAGAGGGAAATCGGGATATGGTCGAGACCGCGCGGCGGACCGGTGCCAGCGCCAAATTTGCAGGCAGCGGCGGAGCGATTGTCGGGATCTATGACGACGAGACGATGCTCGCGCGTCTCGAAGAGGCTTTTGCCCCGAAAGGCATCCGCGTCATCAAGCCGGAGTTGGCGCCCGGACTCGCCACCGGCGAGCAACCATGAAGGCGATCATCCCGGCAGCCGGTCTCGGAACACGCTTCCTGCCGATCGCCAAGGCCGTGCCGAAGGAAATGCTCCCCCTCGGCGACAAGCCGGTCATTCATTACGTCGTCGCCGAAGCGGCGGCGGCCGGGTTTGACGAGATCCTCCTCATCGTGAGCCGGGGGAAGGAATGCATCATCCAGTATTTCGCGCCGAACCCGGAGTTGGAAAACCACCTCGGGGCCGCGGGAAAATTCCTGGCGTTGGAGGCGGTCCGACAGGTCTCGTCCATGGCCCGCATCGAATACGCTTTCCAGGAGAAAATGCGCGGGCTTGGCGACGCGGTGAGGATCGGGCGGGCATTTATCGGGAACGATCCGGTTTTCGCCGTGCTTCTGGGCGACACCGTCATGCAGCACAGCTCGCCATTGGGCGCGATGACCGCCGCATGGCAATCCCTGCGCAAGCCCTCCGTCTGCCTGGAACCCTGCGCGGAAGAACGGGTCTCGCGATATGGGGTCGCCGGCGGGCGTGAGGTGGAATCTGGAATTTTTGAGCTGGACGGGCTTGTCGAAAAACCCGCCGCCGCCCGCGCTCCGAGGCTGATATCCCGCGACGGAAACCGGCTCCCGTTCCACGCATTCGCCGCGCGCTATTTGTTTACTCCGGACATTTTTGACTGCCTCGAAAAAACCACGACCGGGCTTGCGGGCGAGATCCAGCTCACCGATGCGATGGAGCGACTGCGTCGAAAAACCGGCATGCTCGGAGTGGCGTGGCCCGGGAAACGCCTCGACATCGGCAGTCCGTCCGGACTCATCGAGGCGGCGCAGGCCCTGGGGCTCGCGCCGGAAAAGCATTAGCCCGGATAAATCACAGAGGGGCAGCCCATCTAGCTAACCATTTCCCATCCATTTCTTGACGGCTCCTTACGCGCGGATTTGGGCGCGGGCGGTATAAAAACCGTAGATGAACTTCCCAACGGATCATTCTCCTCCATCGACACGATGAGATAAGCAAGCCCCCGTCTTCGCGTCCATTCTAGCGTCGCATCCAACAGGGCTCTGAAAATCTTTGGGTTTCTGCCACGAATGAGGGCAAGGGTTACGAACGCCAGTCCAAGGACCTCTCCGGATTTCGGCAGGAGTTGCCTGCCCGACAATCTCGCTCCGGCATTGATCCATGGCCGCGCCCACCGCAGCCACTTCGAATACCCGGCGACTCGCGTCTGGCGAAACTGCATCACATCCCAACATCCCACGACCCCAAGAATATCGCCGTCGCTTCTGGCCACGAGGAAATCCATGCCGGTGAGGCAGGGAAACGCCGAGTCCTCCCGCCCATCGAGATCCCCACGCAGGCACACCGGAAAGAAATTCCGGGAAGGACCATGCGTGCCAAGAAACCCGGCGATTTCCGGCCATGTGGTTTCCGCCATTCCGAGGACGACCGCATCCGCATGGGCAACCGCCTCTCCGGGCAGCAGGGTCACATGAACGCCACCCAGCACGACAGGACGTCCACCGAAGCGAACCGGCAAGGGGTGCGGAAGAAAAACTGTCCATTCGAGCCGTTCGGGCGATACGTTGTGCGGACATGAACCCATCACTCCTTTCAGACGACGATTTTTACCCTCTGATCGAAGCGCGGCATTGTGATCCTTTCCGGATTCTGGGACTGAGGGAATTCCAGGGCCGGTGGATCGGGCGCGTGCTGCGTCCGGACGCGGCGAAAGTCCGCATGGTGGGCGCGGGGGGGAGGGCCTTCGAACTGGCACGGATTCACGAAGGGGGATTGTTCGAAGCGATCCTGCCGGATGTGAGCGAAGAGTTCGGATACACGCTGGAGTTCACGGGACATGATGGGACGCGGTGGCGCTCGCCGGATCCTTACTCGTTCGGTCCCGTGCTCGGGGAGATGGATATCTACCTGTTCAACGAGGGCACCCACTATGATGTTTACAAAAAGCTCGGCGCCCACGTGATGGAAATCGGGGGAGTGCCGGGGGTGCATTTTTCGGTCTGGGCGCCCTCCGCCCAGCGGGCGAGTGTCGCCGGGGATTTCAACGGGTGGGACGGGCGCATCCATCCGATGAGGAAGATGGTTCCCTCCGGAGTCTGGGAGATTTTTCTGCCGGGGGTTCACGAGGGGGCGCATTACAAATTCGAGATCCGCGGGCCGCACGGCGAGGTCTTCCTGAAGACCGATCCCTACGCATTTTTCGCCCAGCACACCATCGAGACCGGATGCATGGTTTTTGACCTGAATCGTTTTGCCTGGTCGGACTCGGAGTGGATGGAAAAGCGCAGGCAACGCGACCCTTATGCCTCGCCGATGAGCATCTACGAAGTCCATCTGGGATCCTGGCAGCGGATCGCCGGGGAAGGCGACCGGTTCCTGAGCTACATCGAGCTCGCCGACCGGCTGATCCCGTATGTCAGGGAACTGGGATTCACGCATATCGAATTATTGCCGGTCATGGAGCATCCGTTCGACGGGTCCTGGGGGTATCAGGTCGTGAATTACTACGCGCCCACGAGCCGGTTTGGAAATCCCGATGAATTCCGGCACTTCGTGGACCGGTGCCACGAGGCGGGGATCGGGGTCATCCTCGACTGGGTGCCCGGGCACTTCCCGAAAGACGCGCACGGACTGGCGCACTACGACGGGACCTGTCTCTACGAGCACCAGGATCCGCGTCTCGGGGAGCACAAGGAGTGGGGGACGCTCGTCTTCAATTACGGGCGCAACGAGGTGAAAAATTTCCTGATCGGCAACGCGCTGTTCTGGATGGACGAGTATCACATCGACGGCCTGCGGGTGGATGCGGTGGCCTCGATGCTCTACCTCGACTATTCCCGCAATCCCGGCGAATGGGTGCCGAATTGCTTCGGCGGACGCGAGAATCTCGATGCCATCAATTTCCTCAAGCGCTGCAACGAGGTCTGCTACGAGCGCTTCCCCGGCATCACCATGATCGCCGAGGAATCGACCGCATGGCCCGGCGTCTCGCATCCGACTTACGCCGGCGGGATGGGGTTCGGGTTCAAGTGGAACATGGGCTGGATGAACGACAGCCTGCGCTACATCAAAAAGGATCCGATCCACCGGCGCTACCACCAGGGCGACATCACGTTCTCGATGCTGTATGCGTTCCAGGAGCATTTTGTCCTCGTCCTCAGCCACGACGAGGTCGTCCACGGGAAGGGCTCGCTGCTCGACAAGATGCCCGGGGACATGTGGCAGAAATTCGCCAACTGCCGGATGTTCCTCGCCTGGATGTGGGCGCACCCGGGCAAGAAGCTGATCTTTCAGGGCATGGAATTCGGCCAGTGGCAGGAATGGAGGCACGGGCAGAGCCTCGACTGGCATCTCACCCATTTCCCTCTCCATGACGGCCTGCGCCGGCTGGTCCAGCATCTCAACTGGCTCTACGCCAACGAACCCTCGTTCCACGAACTCGATGACGGCTATGACGGCTTCGAGTGGATCGATTTTCACGATGCCGACAACACCGTCTGGTCGTTCCTGCGCAAGTCCCGCACGGGCGCGGACATCGTTTTCATCGTCAACGCCACGCCGGTCGTCCGCGGCGCCTACCGCGTCGGGATCCGCGATCACGGTTTTTACGAGGAGGTTCTCAACACCGATGCCCAGACCTACGGCGGCAGCAATGTGGGGAATTACGGCGGGCGCTGGTCGGATGAAAACTGGTCATGGCAGGGCAAGCCGCACTCGATCCTGCTCGACCTCCCGCCGTTGTCGGTCATCGCTTTCAAACACAAAAAGGACTGAGCGTCCGCGGAGTTTTTTCAAACGAAGATATCCTGTCCGTTTTCGCGGTCCTGCCAGCGGCGGACCCGGAAGACGTGCGCCGGGCGGGTGTGCGGGTTGAGGGCGACGAAGTTGCGGCTTCCCCGCCAGGTGAAGCGTTCCCCGGTGAGAAGATCCTCGGCGACATAGGCCTCGCTTTCGCCGATCCCGAAGTCCGCAAGCGGGACATGGACGAAGGCGGTCTGCGGTTGCCAGGGATCCACGGTGACGACCACCAGGATCAGGTTGTCGAGAGAGGCGGTCGCCTTGCTGAAGCAGAGGATGCTGTCGTTCTCCGCGGTGTGGATGCGGAGATTGGCATACTCTTGCAGGGAGCGGTTTTGCCGGCGGATGGCGTTCAGCCTGGCCAGGTAATCCTTGATGTTGCCGGGGGCATTCCAGTCGCGGGCCTTGAACTGGTATTTTTCCGAATCGGAGTATTCCTCGCGCCCGGGGATCGGGGTGTTTTCGCAGAGTTCGAACCCGCTGTAGATCCCATAAACCGGGCAGGCCATCGTGGCCAGCACGGCCCGGATGAGGAATGCCGGGCGGCCTCCCTTCTGAAGAAACTCGGGAAGAATGTCGGGAGTGTTCGTGAAGAAGTTCGCGCGGAAGAATTCCTTGAGGCCGGACTGGGTCAGCTCGGTGAGATACCCGGCCAGTTCGGCTTTCGAATTCCGCCAGGTGAAATACGTGTAGCTCTGGTTGAAGCCCGCCTTTGCGAGTTCCTGCATCATTTTCGGGCGCGTGAACGCCTCGCTGAGGAAGACGGCATCGGGGAATTTTTCTGTGACCTCGGTGATGAGCCATTCCCAGAACGAGACGGGCTTCGTGTGCGGATTGTCGACACGGAACATCCGGACTCCGTGCCCGCACCAGAACAAAATGACATCGCGAAGCTCGTCCCAGAGCCCGCGCCAATCGTCGTTGTGGAAATTCAGCGGGTACACATCCTCGTATTTTTTCGGCGGATTTTCCGCATACTTGATCGAGCCGTCCGGGCGCTTGAAGAACCATTCCGGGTGGGTTTTTACGTAGGGATGGTCGGGCGAGCAATTGATCGCGAAATCCAGCGCGATTTCCATGCCCCGGGCCTTGACCTCGGCGACGAGCCAATCAAAATCCGCGAGGGTTCCGAGTTCCGGGGCGACATCTTTGTGGCCGCCGCCATGAACGCCCTGTTTCCTGTTTCCGATGGCGTAAGGGACCCCGGGCTCGCCGGGTTCGCACCTCAGCGAGTTGTTGCGGCCTTTTCGGTTTGTCGTGCCGATCGGGTGGATTGGCGGAAAATAAATCACGTCGAACCCCATCGCCTTCGCCTCATCGACGCGGCCCAGGCAGTCGCGGAATTTTGATCCGGAATCCGGTTTGCCTTCCGCGGAGCGGGGGAAAAATTCATACCAGGCCGCGAAGGTCGCGCGTTCCCGGTCAACCCGGACCGGATGAAATGGCTCCGCGGTTGTCGCGAGCGAACGGTCTGCGCAAACGGTCATCAGCGCGCAGAGCACCGGGTCGTGGGCGATCTCGCGGGCGTTCCCGGCATCTGCCGCCCGCAATGCCGCGGCAAATTTTTTCAGGGTGACGCCGTCGCTCTTGTTTGCGCGGGCGGCGGCGGCCTCGACAAAGCCGGCGCCTTCCAGGATCTCGCTTTGGAGATCGCGGAAGCCGGCCGAGAATTTTTTCTCCAGCTCATGTTGCCAGGAGAAGAAGCTGTCCCCCCAGGCCTCGATGGTGAACTCCCATGAGCCCGGCGTGGTGACGCAGAGCGATCCTGTCCACCGGTCGTCGGGCAACGGTTTCATCGGTGTTTCACGCCAGGCCGTGGTGCCTGCCCGGCGCCATTTGAGCATGGCCGCGACTTCATCGTGGCCCTCCTTGAAAACATCCGCCCCGACCACGATCTCCTCTCCGATGGCGCGCTTGATGGCTTGGCGCGCGTTGTCAAGCGAGGGGGTGATGCGGCGGATGATGACGGTCTCGGGTTGTTTGTTCATGGCAGGGAATCCAGGACGCGGACAAATTCATCGAGCCCGTCGAGATGTGCGGCGGTCTCCCGGAGGGACCGTCTTGCCGCCGGGATGTGCGCAAGAAAATCCGGGCGTCCTTTCTGCAATCCCAAAAAGCCATAGGCGCCGAGCGCCTGCATCAGGCGCTGCAGGGAACACCAGTGGAAGATTTCCTCGAAGTCTCCGGGAACCTCCCCGCCCGAGCGCCGCGCCAGCCGCTGATAAAAGCCGAGCAATTCCATCCGCTCGGAAGCTTCCAGGGACACGTAGGGGTCCATGAGAAGGGAGGCGACATCGTATTGCGCCAGGCCCGGACGCATCCCTTGGAAATCGATCAGCCATGCGGTGCCATCGCGGATCAGGACATTCTGCGACTGGAAGTCCCGGTGGACGAGGACGCGGGGGAGGGAGGCCAGCCGCGCGGCGGCGGACTGCAAGGCCGCGAGCCCGGCGAGACGGCGCACCTCGCCTTCCGGCAGTTTGAAATAGTTGCCCAGGCAGTGTTCGAAAAAATACCCCTGCTCCCAGAGATACAACTGCTCGTTGAATTCGCGCTCGAGCGTGAGGCCGCCGTCCGGGAGTTTCCGGGTCGCGGCGGAGTGCATCTTGAAGACTTCGATGAGGGCGGATTCGTAGAGCGGGCGACGCGCGCTCCAAGGATCGAGCCGGTGGGACCAGAGATCCGCCTCCCCGAGATCCTGCATCCAGATCAGCCCCTCCCCGGGATCATGCAGGTAAATGTGGGGGACCTGCACCCCTGCCGAGGCCAGGAACCGCGCGATGTCCACGTAGTGGCGGTTTTCTTCCTTGTGGCCGGAATATTTCACCAAAATCATCGAGCGATCCGCCGCGCGAATCCGGTAAAATTTTCTGTCGGACCCGCCCTTTTCGACGACGGCGACTTCGAAGTCTCCGGGCTCGTAACCGGGAAAATTTTCCATCGTGTGATCAATGACTTCGTGAACGGCCAGCATGAATGAACTTCCAGCGTTTCAGTGAACACATTGTCCCCCGCCGAGGCAATGAGGAACTCCCGCGCGGAGAGGCGGGGAGGCATGGGCGTCTCGCCCGTGTGCGGCGCGACCCTCCGATACGAATTCCCGTCTCCAAACGGCCGGGACGCCCGTTCCCCTGTATTCTTGCAACGTTCGGCGGTACGCCCAAAGGCCGCGGTCCCGGAACAACCGGATGACCCGGGTCAGGCGGTCGTGTAAACCTCCGCGCCTTTCTCGACGAACTCCCGGCTCTTTTCTTCCATTCCTTTCCGGAGCGCCTCTTCTTCGGCAAGGCCCTGCTCCGCGGCGTAGCGGCGAACGTCTTCGGTGATGCGCATGCTGCAAAAATGCGGTCCGCACATGGAGCAGAAATGGGCGGACTTGGCGCCTTCCTGGGGAAGGGTCTCATCATGGAACTCGCGGGCGGTTTCGGGATCGAGTCCGAGGTGGAATTGATCTTCCCAGCGGAATTCGAAGCGGGCCTTCGAGAGGGCGTTGTCGCGGTATTGGGCGCCGGGGTGGCCTTTCGCCAGATCGGCGGCATGGGCGGCGATTTTGTAGGCGATCACCCCGTCTTTGACGTCCTTCTTGTTCGGGAGGCCGAGGTGTTCCTTGGGCGTGACATAGCAGAGCATCGCGCAGCCATACCATCCGATCATGGCGGCCCCGATGCCGCTGGTGATGTGGTCGTAGCCGGGGGCGATATCGGTGGCCAGCGGCCCGAGCGTGTAGAAAGGGGCCTCGTGGCACCATTCCAGCTGCTTGGCCATGTTCTCTTCGATCATGTGCAACGGCACATGGCCGGGGCCTTCGTTCATTACCTGCACGCCTTTCGCCCAGGCGCGTTCGGTGAGTTCGCCCTGGACCTTCAACTCGCCGAACTGGGCCTCGTCGTTGGCATCGGCGATCGAGCCGGGACGGAGTCCGTCGCCGATCGAGAACGAGACATCGTAGGCGGCCAGGATGCCGCAGATGTCGTCCCAGTGGGTGTAGAGGAAATTTTCCTTGTGATGGGCGAGGCACCACTTGGCCAAAATGCTTCCGCCGCGGGAGACAATCCCGGTCATTCGCGAGGCCGTGAGCGGAATGAAGCGCAGGAGCACGCCCGCGTGGATCGTGAAATAATCGACCCCCTGTTCGGCCTGCTCGACGAGCGTGTCCCGGAAGATCTCCCAAGTGAGTTCCTCGGCGCGGCCGTTGACTTTTTCCAAGGCCTGGTAGATCGGGACCGTGCCGATCGGGACCGGCGAGTTGCGCAGGATCCATTCGCGCGTGACATGGATGTTTTTTCCTGTCGAGAGGTCCATGACCGTGTCGGCGCCCCATTTTGTCGCCCAGCGCATTTTTTCCACCTCCTCCTCGATGCCGGATGCGACCGCGCTGTTGCCGATGTTCGCGTTGATCTTCACAAGGAAGTTCCGTCCGATGATCATCGGTTCGAGTTCGGGATGGTTGATGTTCGCGGGGATGATCGCGCGACCGGCGGCGACTTCCGAGCGGACGAATTCCGGAGTGATTTCTTTCGGAATCCGTTGGGGGAAGCGGGCGAAGACCGACGGGGTGAAGGGATTTTCGGTTTCCGGTTTCCGGTTTGCGATTTGGGAGCTTCCGGCGTGTTGCTTGTCGAGGTCGTTGCGGGCGATGTCCTTCGCCAGATCGCCGACCCGCAGGCGGGACGCCTGCGCCAGGTTTTCGCGGATGGCGATGAATTCCATTTCCGGCGTGATGATTCCCTGGCGCGCATACCAGAGCTGGGTCACCGGATGGTTTGCGGAGGCCCTCAGCGGCTTCCGCAATGCGGAACGCGGGGTGCGGAGCGCGGAAGGGCCGTTGTGGGATGAGGCGTGTTGATCGCTGAGGAACCCATTGTCCAAAGGCTTCATCTCGCGCCCGTCGTATTCCCCGACATCTCCGCGCGAACGAATCCAATCCGCGCGGTGGGCGGGGAGCCCCTCCTCGACCGTGCCATGAAAATCCGGATCTCCCCAGGGACCGGAACAATCGTAAACGCGGACGGACTCGTTGGGTTCCGGGCGGCCCTGGAAATCTTTTGTGGGAGAGAGTTGGATTTCCCGCATGGGAACGCGCACGCGCGGATCCAGCGAGCCTTGGAGGTAAATGCGGGAGGAGGAGGGAAGAGGCGCGGGACGCTCGTCGGTGGGTTTGGTTTTCATGCGGTCGGTCGTTGATGGGCTCGTTGCAGAATCCCGGTTCGCGATTCGGGGCAAAGGGAAACGACGGACCTCGCTCCCTCCGCCGGTATGAGCCGGAATCAGGTTCAAAGGGTCTCGCCGGAATTTCACCCGCGACTCTCAGCCCATTCGGGCTCCCCTGCAGTTGCCCTATCCTTCGCGCCGGCGGGGCGGCGAGTCAATGAGGAAAACCATCGAAGAAGGGATTTGCCCGTTGTCGGTTTTTTTTAGGCTTGTTATCCCGCCCAACGCGGTCACGGTTCCTCCGACCGGAAGTATTATGAGTCCACAAAACATGGCAAAAGTGATTGGGATCGCGATATTGGTTTTCGTCGCGGTCATCATGGCGTCCCTGGGAACGTATGTCATCCAGCCCGGCTACCGGGGTGTGGCGGTGAGCCTTGGAAAAGTATCCCCCGCCTTCAAGCCCGAAGGGCTCGGATTCAAGGCCCCGTTTGTCACCATGATTTATCCCGTCTCCATCCGCCAGCAGACGTCCGAGGAGAAAGCCGAGTGCTATCCTAACTTCCCCCTGATTTTTTTCTAAGTGACTGCAAATCAGTGAAACTACACGAAAATGTAGCAAGTAATATATCCACAATAATCAAAATAACTGTTGATTGTATTGTTTTATATCTG